>NZ_JAJDJV010000021.1:0-24037 GCF_020567625.1 Enterococcus sp. BWT-B8
ATTAATGAAAAAGAAGTTTAACAATCCAACGACTCGTGTTATCGTATCTATTATTTTAGGAATTATTTTAGGAGTTTTCGTTTGCTTTATGGCAATTCGCTCTGGATATACTTATGTTAAAGGATCTTCTTTAACTGAATATAGTGTAAACATCTTTGGTTTTACTATTTTTGATATTCAAAAAGTGGGGAACGAATTTAAAGGAGCACCAAATAATAGTAATATGATGTTTATCGGGATTATATTTTCAATGGTGTTAGCCATCGTAACCGAAGTTGTTATAGCTTTGAAAAATAGAAAAAGGAAGGAGGATGACAAATGATTGATTTTGAGAAAAAAGGTTTTTTCAATATCCATACACTGTTAACAAAAGATGATGCAAACTTGTCAAATAATGATAATAAGCACATATATTCTCAAATGATGTTTGGAAGTACGACTTCTCCTATGTTGAGCTATTTGTTAAATTTGAATAAGCAAAATTTAAATGATTTTAAAAGTATTATGTTTTATAATGAATCTAATTTAGCTTCGTTAATTAATGAAGCTAAAAAAGCCGAAGAGTTGTTGGATAAAGATACTATTTATTTGTCTAAAACATCAAAAAAAATTAAAACTCAATTTTCTAAAGTTCTTGAAAAAAGACATAGTACAAGAGAGTTTGTATATGAAATGATGGATTTTGGAACTTTTTCTACTATTATCAAATTTTCTTTTGGCTTAGGAAGTCGGCAACTCGTGTATGATGATTTAATAGCTACAACTAGACATTATTCTTCAGGTGGTGGATTGTATCCAATAGATATTTACTTGTATATAAATAATGTTTCTGGTATTTCAAAAGGTATGTATAAGTATCAACCTTATTCCCACAGTCTGTATCCATTGGACATTGAGAATGTGGATTCAACTCATTTTTTTGTTGGAGACAACATTGACATTGTCAATATGAATTTTTGCGTCTTTTTTGAATACTCCGTAAACAAGAATTTTGTTAAATATGGTGAACTGTCATTGTTGAACACACTTGTAGAACTAGGAGGAATTTCTCATAATTTTGACTTGGTTTGCCAGTCCATGGATTTTACAAGTTGTCCAATAGCTGGATTCAATAAATCTGTTATTGAAAAGTTATTATACTTGGATGGGGTAAATGATCACATTGTATTTACCAATATTTGTGGGAAGGAATAGATGATATGAAAACGTATATAATTAAAAATGGAACAAAAATTGTAAGTAATGATAGTGAGTTTATATTAAAACGCGGTGTAATTCATAAGAGTGAGCTAGTTATTAATAAAGAAGATAGCTCAAACGACTTTGTTAAAGCGTTCCAAGAACTAATTGAAAAGAAAACTATTTCTATTACTCCGGAATATGCTATCTATGATGATTTTAAAACACTAACTAAATTTGGATTTTTAACAATTGCTAAAAAAGAATTGAAAAAGCCTTTAGTTATCGTTGAAGATGAACTTGTTGAAAAGGTGACAAGCTATTTTGGGCAATATTCCAAAGTAATTTCAGCGTCAGAGTTTTTAACTTCTAAGGAACTTGATCTGCTAAATGAAGATAAAAATATATTGAAATTGTCAATTATTATAGAACAAAAAAAATCAATATTAAAGGATTTTGAACATGTTTATTTAATCACAAGAATGCTTAATTTATCTCTTTTACGAGGATTTAACAAGCTGATGAAGCTAACTGAAACGATTAACACTATTACTTTTTTTGATAATGAGAATGTATTTGTCACATGTATAGAGCATGGTGAAACTGGTTGTTATGAGTGTTTAGAGCAACAACTAATGAGTCACTTTGAAGGCTTCGCAGATAATTATATCGAACAAAGAGATATGGATGTATCTTCCTCAGAATTACTTTTTGCATTATCGATAGTGAAAAAAGAATTTGATAATATTAATATATATGGGCAGTCCTCCCTATTGGGAAATACTATTCACTTTAACATGAACAATTATGAATATTCGTTTAATTCTAACAGAATCCAAAGCTGTTGTTCCAACTGTGTTACCTTTAATAATACGTTGTTTGAGGAGCAAAATATACGCTCGGTTAATGTATTAAAGGAGTTGATGACAAGTGATTGATATTCAAAATAACCTTTCATATAATGAATTACGATGGAAATTATTGAGTGGAAATGTAACAGGTATTTGGGATAAGAACAATTTTTTTCTAGGATCCAGTTCTTTTCCAATTATGAAATACCATTATTTGACTGCTAATTTTGTTAATTTTGAAAAATTCATTTCTAAAGATATGCCTAAAATAAGTTATCATTTAAGTGGATATGGTATTAATTTCAGCGAGACGTTGGTCAGTTTTTTAGGAGAGAGCGCTGAAAGGTATACGTATTCGTTATTGCCTACTATTATTAAAGATAAGGTTGTTTTCTGCTCATATAATAAGATGAAACATGAACAGGAAGGTGACTTAATATGTGAATTGAAATATATTAATTCTTATTACTCTCAATCGGAAACTGGTAATTATATTTTGTCTGATGATGCTATTCAATGGATTCCGATGAATTCACTTATATATCCCGACAAAAAAGTATGGATGCCATTACAACTTGTTATGATGTATACAGAGAGTCTATTCCCAAATGAAAAAAGATATATTACAAGTGCGGTATCAACAGGTACTGCTTGCCATGAAACAATGGAACAGAGTATTGAGAACTCTTTGATTGAATATTTACAAATTGATTCATTCAATATGTGGTGGTATGGAGGGTTTGAAGGAGAAAAGTTAAATATTAATATTAAAAAAAGCCTTTCTTTGTGGTTTAGAAAACAAATAGCAGTTAAAAATTTCTTATCAAAATTTAAAGTTACTTTTACTGATATTACTTTTGATAAATCGATTTTTGTTATTTTATGTGAAATAGAATCTAAGGATAAAGATGAGAAGATACCAAGATATACGGTAGGAGTTCAAGGTGGATATGCTCTATATAATTCTTTATATCGTTCTTTTATGGAATGTCTAACGGTTTTAGAATATAATATGAATGTTCCTTGGACGGATAAAGAGAAGTTTCTATCAATTACAGAGGAAACACAAATCATAGATAATTTGGATGATAATGTCATTTTCTATTCAAAATTTGGAAAACCAAAACTCAAAAATAATCCAGAACAAGCGGAACTAAAAGTAGAAAAAGCGACAAATTTAAAAGAACTGATGAGAGATTTATCTAGACTTAGTGAGTACGGTGCTTTTTTAGCAATTACTCCTTCAGAATTTAAGCATATGAATTTGGAAGTAAGTCGAGTTATTTTGCCAGAGTTATTATCTATACACCTTCCGTCTTATCCGCCATACTATCATACTAGATACAAAGAATTAGGAGGTGTGATTAACAATCTTCCACATCCAATTGCATGATTTATTATTTCTAATCACTTTATTTCCTGGAATGTTTCTTCTTTTGACTAAGAGGTTTCCGATTATTGGGAGGAAAAGTAATTTTTCTCAATACTTGATATGTCTTTTTTGTGTAATTATTATAAACGGCTTCTTTTTTCAAGGAAGCTTGCCTATTTTGATTTCGATAGTATTAGTATTGAGTACACCCTTTTTATTGTTTGCTTTAGAATATGCAATACTTGAAAAAAAAATCAATAAAATAATTTCTATATACAAAAAGAATAAAATTGTTGTTCAATCTGTTGTTCATTTTCCTATTTTAGAAGAAACAATATTTCGTTACTTTATTTATCAGTATTGCCTTCTTTTCGGGTATAATAGTCTCCAATATATTTTATTATCGACATTTGCCTTTGTGATTGCTCATATTTTTTATCAAGGAGCATCTTCAATTATAAAAAGTACTTTTTCTCTGGTTTTGAATTTAGCTTTCATTTTTACTTTAAATCTTTTTGTGACTATATCGATTCATATCATATTTAACTTTTTTGTTTACCTGATAAGGATTAGTTCGTATGATAAATACAAGAATTGGTAAATTGATCTATCTATTCCATTGAATAGTCTATAGAAGGAACAGTCTTAAACACTAATTTGTTATTTATTTGTGTAGGGTACATACTGGTGCTGAATTTTTTAAGAGAAGATTATAGGGAACAACAGAATAAAATTCCATGAAATTCATTAAATTTTTTTTGCTAGTAAAATAGTTGGTTTTGCTATTAAATCAATCATTTGAGACTGTATGAAAGTTGATAGCTATTAACCAGGTCTTAAGAAAGCTCGTAAAGCTTCACAATTCTCTAAGCGTTAATATCCTTGCTACAATGGAATTTTCAAGAGAGTGGGACAGAAATAAAATTCCAAACTCTCTTCGTATCTAAGCCCGAATAAACGGTGGTACAAAAGCAACTCCTTCGGAATTAAGCCGAACGATCCTGAAAATATGAGAAACTCCAGGGAGGTATCAATTCACAGCTATTCATTCTATGAATCGTGTTCCTTGACAATTTTCGGATATTCCTTCTTAATTCTCGGAGCTGATCGCTTTTTTATACGAAAACTAAAACCCAAAAAATGCAAAAAAAGACTACCTGCTGCTTAATGTGTGGTTAGTCAAATTTGGTCTAGAACACTTTAGCGGTTGTTTGTTAAGGTGTTCTTTCTATTTTGTAGATAATTTTCTCCAAGTTCTTGATAACGGGACGCATCGGAAAACATCCGATAAATGATTCGTAACATCAAATGTACGGTCGCTACAACCGCTTTTTTGTGTCCGGTATTCCTTCTTATCCGAAAGAAAAATGCCTGTATTCGATTGGGTTTCCCTTGGGAAACGGCCAATGCTCCTTGTGCTAACACTTTTTTTAGATAAGAATTGCCTTTACCTACACGTCTGCTGTAGGTTTTTCCAGCACTCTGATTATTACCCGGACTCACTCCTGCCCACGAAGCCAAATGTCCAGCTGTTGGAAAGACAGACAGATCTATCCCGATTTCTGCGAGCACAACTGCGGCTGTTCGCCGATTGATTCCCGGGAGTTCTTCTAACCGTTCCACATACTCTTCATAGGGAGTGAGATAGTCGTTGATTGTTTCTTCGACTTCTTGAATTTGTTTTTCTAAACACTCAATTTGTTTGAGATGAAGAGCGAGCATTTTTCGATAATGAACGGTCATGAACCCTTCTAAAGAATCCATCAACTGCGGTACTTTTCTGCGTAAAGTAGTATAGACACACTCGAGAATAAGTGTTTCTGTGATCTCTTTATTTTCAATTAAGGCATACAGAAGCGCTCGACCGGATTTGCCATAGACATCTTTAATAACAGAAGTCAGCTTTATTCCGGCACTTTGTAACACCATATGTCCACGATTTTTTTCTCGATTCAAGTCTTCAACTAAATGCTTCCGATAACGAGTAATATCTCGCAATTCTTGAATAGGCTCGGGTGGAACAAAGCTTGTGGGTACGACACCCAACCGAGTTAATCGAGCAATCCATTCGGCATCTTTCATATCCGTTTTTTTCCCTGGAATATTCTTGATGTGACGGGGATTCGCCAATTGCAGGTCAAAATGATTCTGTAAAATTCGCCACACACATTTCCAATAGACCCCTGTACTTTCCATACTGATATGTGTGACTTCGTAAGAAGATAACCAATCAGATAAATCCAATAAGCCGCGAGTTGTTGTTTCGAAACTGCCAAAGAATTTTTCCGGGCGTTTTTTTCCTTCAGCAGAACGAATCACACAGGCAACAATGACCTTTTGATGGATGTCTAATCCAGCACAACAAGAACGAAGTACATCTTCCATGTCCAATTCCCCCTTGAAAAAATGTACAGAAGGAGCTATTCTACTTATAGAAATAATTTATTTTTATACGCAGGTTCTATGACCTAATGATTGGTACACATCTTTTTGTGCGACGAGTAACCGCAGGAGCAGATGAGTAGAACGATCTAGTTTGTCCCTCAAGGTCAACTTGGAAAAGAACCTCAATAAGTGATCGACCTACAAGCCCTTCTGTCCTCTTTAGTATGACAGGAAATAGCGTGTAGGTCGATCATTTTTTTCTTTTCATTCTGTTTGGTGTGGGCGATAGCCCTCATGAGTGTTTGTCCCAACCTCTTTTTTAGATTCTCCACCTAATCCCCACAACTATTTTTGCTCTATATTTTCATAAATAAATTCGGCAGGTGTTTGAGGAACTACATCAGGATTATGTGTATAAATTTTTGTAGTACTAATATCTGTATGAGTAAGTGCTTTACTAAGTTCACTAATAGACATCCCTCCAATACTTGCTGGTGTTGTTGAAGTGTGGCGAAGCATATGTGGGCTGATATGAGTAAGTTCTGGATGTCTTGATTTAATTTTATTAATTCTATAGTTCAAAAAGTCAGTGTGTACACACACATTTATATTGCCCTTTCTATCGCAAGAAGTAAATAAATACTAATTAGGAGTTTGTTGGATATATAAAACCTGTAAAAGAATCGATGACATAGCGTAACTTACCAGACGTGTTACACTTAAAGTAAAAACGAGGTGCCTGCCATGAAATATCATCGTTATTCTGCAGAACAAATTGCCGAAATCGCCGACCAACTCGCTTATGTGAAAAACACTGTCCTACAACGGAAATATCAAGCGATTCATTTAAGTATGCAAGGCTATACAAGCCTTGCTGTTGCTGAGATGGTTGGCTGTTCAGCCAATACTGTCGGACAGTATATTCATCTTTATAAAACACAGGGACTTCTTGGGCTGGTTCCTAAAAAATCCACTGGGCGTCCTACTTTTATGACATCTGAACAAGGACACGCCCTCTATCAGGTGATTCAGAATCAATCTCCTCATGAAGTAGGATTTCCTGGTCGATACAATTGGACGGCTTCCCTTGCTTCTAGTTGGTTAAAACTTACCTATGGGGTTGAGTATGCCCAAAGTAGTATGCTCCAACAGTTACATCAACTTGGTCTGAGTTACTCAAGACCGAGCTACACGATGGCCAGTGCAGACAAAGAGAAACAAGCCTTGTTTATCAAACAGTTAGATGCTGAAAAAAAACTGCTAAATGGCGAGAGTGACCATTTACTTTTTGAAGATGAATCGACCATTAGAGACGATCAGGCTTTACTATCAACCTGGTTTCCTGTAAGCAAACAAAAATTAATTAAGACCTATGGGAAGCATTTTAGTGTGAAATTGACTGGTATTCTTAACTATGAAACGGGTGCAGTCTATGTCGAAGAAGGCCTTGCCTATGATGCAGAAGTTTTTTTAGCTTTTTTAGAAAAGGTACTCACCCTCTATCCAAAAGGGAAGATCGTTATGGTATTAGACAATGCTCGCGTTCATCATGCCAAACTTTTGGTCCCTTTTCTGAATGCCAATCCACGCTTACAGTTACTCTTTCTGCCACCCTATAGCCCAATTTTGAATCAGATTGAGGGGCTTTGGAAATGGTTGAAGGATTCATGCATTAATAATGTCTTTTTTTCAAAGTACTATCAGATAACACTAGCTGTCCGTTCATTTATTCAGTGGGTCAATACAGTTCCTACACAGGTGATCGATCGGTTATGCTTATAATCCAAATTCTTTTACAGGTTTTATATATTTAATTGTTTCAATTCTTCAAATTGTTTGTTTTTCCAAGAAATTAGTATTGATTTCAGCACTCTTGGCAGATTAATAATTGTTTTTTTCTACCTTTATTTTTTTTATCTGTTTTCATTTGTCAAATTAAGCTAGACAATTGTTCATCATTTAGGTAACTCAAAAATACTTCTAATGGTGTCTGATAGTTTAATGATTTTCTTGGTATGTGATTTCTTTTGGAAGCAACAGCTGAAACAAAGGCTTGGTCAACTTGATTAAAATCCATCGTTTTAGGAAGCCTATCTTTGCGCACTAAGCCGTTAGAATACTCATTCAATCCACGTTATGACAGTATTCCAGGATCTGCAAAATAGATCGAACTATCCTTGTTATTACTCATACCTTCCCAATGTGAGAACTCTTTTCCACAATCAAAGGGAATGGATTTAAATAAGTTCTTGGGAATATTTTGTAACCATTTAGTGGTCACTTTTTTGGTATCTACTGCTTTGCGACCGTCTGGTTTCAGCGTAATAATCACTTTTGACAGGCGCTCAACCAGCATGATGACAGCACTTTTATGATGAATACCAACAATTGTATCGCCTTCCAAATAACCAAATTCCCGGTTAAATTCAGGATAACCATTAATTCTTTCTGAAATAGTGCGTTTGAATGCTTGCTTTCCACGATACTCTTTATACCCGTTGGGCTTTCTTTTTCCCTTCATTGGTAATTTTGCGCAATCAAATGGATTGGCTTTGAACTTACGATAGCGTGTCCTGACAGAGCATGAAATAGGAAACGCTGCTCGGCCGATAATCACATCTGGGGTCCAACCTTGAGCAACTAGGGTTTGAATGTCCTTCTGTTGATCTGCCGCTAAAATAATTGGCTGTCTCCCACAACGTGTTTTATTTTCTTTGTACTGTTCGTAATAATCACTCGCCGTTTTTCCTAGTAAGAGGAACTTGTAGACGTTATAAATCGTCTGCCTAGAGCGTGTTAGTCTAGTAGCTACCTTCAGAACTGATTTTCCCTCGTGGTAATACGCTTCTATCATCACGAGTTCATTTGGTGTAAGATAGGTATAGGTCATTTGTTGTATAGCTTAATTTTACTATCGGCGTTATTAAAAGATCGAACGACGATTAATCCTTCCACTTACAAAATATGGTGCAGCTTCCGAGCACAAAAATTTCCTTATCTGACTGAGGCGATGATGCTTGATCGACTCGACCGCCCTTCGCTTTACCTATCAGGTGTTTCATGAATTGGCTGAAGCTTTCCGACAGAAAGATCACCACGCTTTCTTTGAACAACTACAGGCTCTTCCAACCGAACTGGACGAAGGGTTTCGGACAATAGTCCGCCATTTACTTGCCTACGAAGAAGGCATTCGTAACGCCATGATTTATCCTTATTCTAATGGAAAATTAGAAGCGATGAATACTCATATAAAAATATTGAAACGAGTCTCCTATGGGTTTAAATCCTTTCAAAATATGAAAATACGTATTTTTCTTATGAACGATTTGATAAAGATGACCGAACAAAAAAGTTGATTATTGAAAGTGTTTCACTCTCAATGATCCATATCCGTATTTCTCTCATCAATCCGATTTGACAATGAGCCGGGTTATACCCGTGGCGCAAACCACCTGTTGGATGGGTGGTTATAATTTAATAAAAAAGGTAAAATATAGGTATGAGAAAGAAATAGGGGGGATGTGTATAAAATAGGACGAATAAAGAAGAATATAGGAGTCCAATTGGTAAATAATAACTAAATAAAAAGTAAAAAAACAGCTGAGCAGATATTTAGTACATAGATGTCCCAGTAAAAGTCTTACTGTTTTTTTAGTGTGTTTTTAATTAATCAGCCGTATTTTTGTTTATAATAAAAGTGTATAGAAAAAATAGAATACTTGCTCAAGAATGCAGGCGATTTCTGTTTTTTAGAAGAAAATAAAGAAATTTTTTTACAATATATTAAAAAACATCTATTTCAAAGAGCAGGCATTGAAATAGATGAATCAATCAGTTGGATAAAAGGAAATCCTCTGCTAATGGAATGCCAATAATAAATGTGGTTCCGGTATCAGTATTTTTAACTTCTAACAGCCAGTCATTTTTCTTGATAATAGAAGAAACAATAAAGAGTCCCAGACCTGTGCCGTCAGTACCTGTTTTAGTGGTGAAAAATGGTGTAAACATTTTTTCTTCAATTTCTTTAGGAATGCCAGGTCCATTGTCTATTACATTGATTTGAGCAAACTGCTTTTCACGATAAGCCAGCGAGTGGTTTTGGAAATTTTCCAACTGTGTTCCTGATGCCATTGAAAGCTGAACTTCAATTAATGCATTTGCCATCTGCGCTTGGTAAGCGTTAGTAATAAGGTTATATAAAATAACTTGAAGATCGTTTTTTTCAAAAAATGAATTTCCTGCCGGCTTAGCATTATAAAGGAGTGTAACGGATTTTGGTACAAGAATTTTCATGGTTTCAATCGCTTCTAAAACAACCTTATCAATAGAATAGACTCCTTTAGCTGCCGTACTTGATTTGGTAAAGCGCAGAACATTTGCCGATAGCTTTTGACCTTTTTCAGCTGCTTGGTAGACTTCACTTAGCTCTGTAATAAGTGTATTATTTGATTGGTATTCTTCGATTAATAGTTGAAGATTTCCAATCATTGGAGTAAGGAAATTGTTCATATCATGGACAATGGTAGTCGTTAAAAGCCCCACAGTTTCTAATTTTGATTTTTGCAGCATATTTTTTTCTAACTCATGCCTTTCCTTTAGAAATTCTTGGCGTTCGACAAGCTGAAGGTTTTCTAAGTAGATCTTATTTTGCCGGTTGTAATTACTGAAGCTTACACCTAAAAGAATGACAATGGCTAATAGAATCGCCAGTAATCCCAAAATGATCAAATTTTCCTGAAGCACCATGCCATTGCGTTCGTAAAAATCAGACGAGCTGGCGACAATCCATCTGGCTTCTCCAATAGTAATCCATTCATAGGCAGATATTTTCAGTACTTTTTTCGGATCAGCTTTTGTCCACCAGTAGGAGCTATAACTCAGTGTTCCTTTTTCATTGGCAAGCTGCACTTTTTCTAAGTCCTCTAAATCTGAGTAATCAAGATCAGGGAATTTTTTTCGCCGGTCTTCAACAATATCCAAACCAATTTGCTCTGTTGAAGGGTGCATGATCACTTTCATTTCTTCATTTTTGATCATTGTATACCCGTTTTGATTTTCAGTTGTATCAATTTCCTGCTGGTACAGCTCTTCTAAATTGATGGGTAAGACTAGAATTGATTGAAGCACCTGATTTTTATCATAGACAGGTCGATAGAGATTGACATAGGATGTATTTTTAATAAAATAAGCTTCGCCATTTTGCTTGATACTTCCTTGGATTGCTTCTTGGTAAAGTGGATCTTTATCTACATAAATTGTTGTAATTTTTTCATTTGTAAACTGGTCTGAATGTATATCTCTGCTGGAAAGAAGTGTTCCTTCAGGAGAGATCAAAAATAAGCCAGCCGCAGCAGAAGTTTTATAAAGAAGATTCTTTTGGACTTGAGGATCATCAATCAGCTCATGGTAGTTGGTTTCATTAAAAATATTTGAGGCATAATCTTCCAAGGCTAAGGTATATGCTTTGATTTCCAGCCTTAATATTTTAATCGCAGAGTCATTGATTTTAGCCAGCTGGTTTTCTCCCATTTCCAGGGCATGTTTTTGTGTTTGCCGATAACTATTTGCAGTAATCAGTATGCCAAGGATAGTTAAACAAATGACAAAGGTAATCCCTAGACTTAGTAGTTTATTTGATGGTTTATTCATAAGGCAGAGCTCCCTTTAAAAATAGATAAAACATGAAGGAGGAAAGAACGTGAGAAACGAAAAGATTCTTGTTGTCGATGATGATCCGGCGATTCGACGACTAATCTGGAAGTCATTACAATCTACTGGGATATTAATTTATCAAAGTGATTCAGTTGAAAAAACGGTAGACATTATGACCAGAGTAAAATTTGATTTATATTTATTAGATATCTGTTTAGAATATGAAAATGACGGGTATCATCTTGCTCAAATTATTCGAGAAGAAAATCCGCTTGTGCCAATCATTTTTCTTAGCGGGAAGAAAAATGAAGAAGATATTATTGCTGGTCTGGAAATGGGCGCTGATTATTATATGACCAAACCTTTTTTACCGAGCTTATTAAAAGCCCAAGTCATTGCCACACTTGATCGAGGACAAGTACTTAAAGAGCATCGTAGTCAATCCAGGGAAAGTAAAATTGTCGTCGGTGATTTTTGCTTTGATAAAGCACGTTATCAGCTATTTAAAAGAGACGAGCAGATCAAGCTTTCATCAAAAGAAATAAAATTAATGCAGTTTTTTATGGAAAACCCTGATCAGGTCTTTTCAAAAGAACAAATTTATCACAGCGTTTGGGATGACAGTGAGCTGGACGCAAATACAGTCATGGTCTTTATCAATCATTTAAGAAACAAAATTGAAGACGACCCTAAAAATGCGCGATATATCAAAACCGTTTGGGGTTTAGGATACACGTTTTTGCCACATGGGAATTAAAGCAGTCCTTCCAACTGTGCAAAGTAAATCCCCAAGGCTAAAAGATCCGCAGAACCGCCAGGGCTTAAATGTCTCTGAGTTAATAGCATATCATATTGACGGAGTTCATCAAGTAGTTCTTTATTATCAAGAGCTGCTTGATGAATTTTTTTACTCTCTGCCTTTACCGTTTTCCAGGCTTCAAAGCCGCCTCGATGCAATAAATTGCTATCTTCAATTTCGCTCATTAAGAAAATAAGGGCACGTAATAAAGTTTCTTCAAGAGTTGGTGTTTCCAGTTTTCGCAGGTAGGGAAGAAGTTTTTGAGACAGGCTTGGATAACCGGCTGCCGCTTCTCCTCGAATTCCTGTTATTCCGTAGGTCAGATACAATTTTTCTCCATAGGTTAGTGAAGGTTTGCTTTCTAAATCAACAAAATCTTCTAAAACTAAGTGTTGTGTCATTTGACTGGATAAAGCTAAAATTGCTTCACTATCTTTTGCTGACAACGGTAAACGAAAGTTTTCTTTATTTTGAAGATAAAAGCCTGTTGCACCTAAAATTACAGCAAAGGAAAAATTTGCGCCCTTATGAGTATTTACGTTGTTTGTTGCCTGTAGCATCTTCTCCTCAGCAGAAGCGCCTGTTTTTCTAAGTTTTTTAAATAATGCGGCAGGCTCCCCTTGGTGGGAAATCCCTATAGCTACATACTGTTCCAGGAAAGGCCGAAGACTTACAATGCTGTCCATAAATGTAAAGACATCCATATCTGTATGGGCTCCGGTAGTTAAAGGATCAACTAAGCCGGGTTTTGGACTTAAGGTTACTTCATAAAGCAGAGCTTTCTGGGCATAATCTGCAAGATGCTGGGGAAAAAAGGCATTAATCAATTTTTCTGCGCTCCATTTCTGCCAAGATGAACTGCAAGGAGCGATCTAAGTGTTCATGTGTAATTAAGGTAATTTGTTCCACATTTTTTGTTTTCATGCCTCGATAAATAAGCCAGTGTTCTTCAAGCGCTTTGTCTCGTCGTTTGGAGGAACGAATGGCGATATCCCGAAAATAGACGAGATAGGCTTGAAGGTCCAGAACGATGGACTTCAGACGAAGCATTTGGCTTTTTTCGTAGATGAACGCATTAAAATCAGAAAAATTTTGTAAGAGCAGTTCTATTTCATCAGCTTTGTTGTAAGCTTCACCTTGTTCCAACAATTCTTTTAACTTTTCAAAATCTTGTTCGGTCATTTGGTTCATGGCTTTGATTGTAGCCAGTCTGTCCAGTGATTTGCGAATGTCATAAATTTCATAGGCATCTTTTATCCGAATCCCTTTTGCGACGACGCCAACTTTGGGAACATGTTCAACAAGCTTTTCTGTTACTAATTGCCTCATAGCCAAACGAATGGGGGTTCTGCTGATATTTAGTTCTTCTGCAAAAACTTTTTCATTAATCCGAGTATCCGCAGGGATGTCGCCTAGAATAATCGTTTTTCGGAAAGCCTCATAGATTAAAACATTTAATGTTTTATTTTGTGTTAAATCTAAATTCTTACGTACAGCTTCAACAACGTTACTCATTTTTTTCTCCTCATTTCTCATAGTGCAACTGAAATATATACCAGTATAAGAGATTTTGCAAGGGTTTTCAGAAGACACTCATTTAATGTTAATAAAATAGGGACGAGACCGTAAATACGACCCGTCCCATAAAATGCGGTATTGATTATTGTGGAATGAAAAGCGGCATATGACCTAATAGAATAATCGTTACGATGAAGATAATGAAAATTCCTAATGCATATTTTGCAGATTCTTTTTGCCATTGCCCCATATCCAGTCCAGTCAAGCGTAGAAGTAAATAAATGAACGCAACTAGAGGACTTAGTAAATGGAAAGCTTGTCCCATTAGTGAAGCAAGGGCCATTTGCATATCTGTAAATCCATAAGCCTGACCTGCTTCAGCCAGTACAGGGAGAACACCGAAGTAGAAGCCGTCATTTGAGATAAAGAAGGTACCCGGCGCAGAGATGAGTGCAATAACCAAGCCCCAGAACCCAGCCAACTGTTTAGGAATAATTTGAGTGAAGCTGTTTGCTAAAGCTTCAGCCATTCCTGAACCTTGGAATAAGCCCATGAATACACCTGCTGCGAATACTAAGATAACTACTTGAACAGCATCCCCGCCATTTGCCCCAATTCGTGAAGACTGATCTTTTAGAATAGGGTAGTTTACCATTAATGCAATACAAGTTCCGACTAAGAATAACAGCAGCGGAGGAAGAGCAATTGAGTCAATAAATGAGCTGGCAACCAGCCAGGCAATTAAACCAATTGTTAAGATACTATTGAAAATGAAGTTTTTTGGACGGCGAATTTCTAATGTTTCAGGATCTGTGACCGTTGTCATTTCTTCAATTTCTTCATCAGTTAATTCAGTGATTCCCAAGCGTGCACGCTCTTGTTTACCCATACGGCGAGCAACGAAGAAGATAACGTATAAAATAGAGATGATCATTCCTGGAGCTAAGTAGGTAAGGATATCTGCATCAACGTTTAAAACGGCCATAGCTCGTGCAGTCGGTCCTCCCCAAGGAAGCAAGTTCATGATCGTATTTTGTAAAATAATCAAAACACCAAGGTTCATCATTTTCATGTTTAATTTTTTATAAATAGGAATGAATGCAGAACAACAGATTAAAGTAGTCGTAGTTCCGTCACCGTTTAATGAAACTGTAGCAGCTACAATAGCTGTAGCCATTAAGACCTTCATTGGGTCCCCTTTGGCAAAGTGAATCATTTTCTTTGTAATTGGATCAAACAAGCCTGCATCCAGCATAATAGAGAAATATAAGATGGCAAACAGCAACATGATCCCCGTATTAGAAGTTGTTTTGATTCCTTCTATTACAAAATCTCCGATATTTCCTTCCTTTGATACGCCTGCGACCATTGCAACTAAGGTGAATACTAAGGGAATCACAACCAAAGAAGTAAATGGTGACATTTTCTTTTTCATGATTACAAACATGAAGATAATAATCATGGCATAAGATAAAATCGTTAATAACATTTTTTTCTTCCTTTCTACAAATCAATTAATAAGTTCCGTTATTGTAAGCGGTGTCAATCGTGATCAATAAAAAAGCCAATTGCTGTAAATCTTTAAATTGAGAGACTGTTGATTTAACTCCGCCCGACGAATATAGAATAAGCAATATTGTGTGTTTAAGATAGATCGTTTTTGAAAAAAGAACAGGAAAAAAACAATTTGGTCTAGTTAATCTTAGGGAATGCTTAACAATATATTAAAAAAGTCTTAACAACCTTGGAACGTTGATTTAAAGCTGTTTGTTGGCGTTTTCTTGTTTTTTTGTCAAAATATGAACAGAAAAAAAACAATAATCTTTCATTTTGAACTACCGAATTGGTCCATTATTACTATAATGTGAATGAGAACGAAAAAATTGAAAGGAGTAACTGCATGGGGATATTTGCACGATTGTTTCATAGAGAGCAACAACCTCCTGAATTACCAACATCGGTTTCTGAAACAACTATCAAAGAAGTGGAAGAATGGGAAGCGGTTCCCCCATATATAGAAGCAAGTGCGGAAGATTATGAGTTGGTGAGTTTGATTGTGACAGCTATTGCTACAGGAGATCAGCCGGAGAGTCAATTTGTTGTTAAGAAGATCCTACAACGGAACCCGGAAGCAAAGCTTGTCTCCTTAATCGCCACAAGCATTGCAGCGGGAACGAATGAGAGTAGTCAATTTGTTATCCGAAAAATTGTAAAAAAATAGAACCTTTGGAGGAAAAATGATGTTACGAAAATTTAAAATTTCAATTGATGGAAAAGAGTACTTGGTAGAAATGGAAGAAATTGGAGGGGTACCTCAACCGACAGCACCTGCTCAAGCAGCTCCGGCAGCACCAACACCAGCGGCACCGGCTCCAGCTGAAGAAGCGGCACCGGCTGTTCAAACAACACAAGCAGGAGCAGATGCGATGCCATCACCTATGCCTGGAACTATTTTGAAAATTTTGGTAAATGTTGGTGATACTGTTCAAGAAAATCAGCCCCTTATGATTTTAGAGGCAATGAAGATGGAAAATGAAATCGTAGCAGGCAAAGCAGGAACCGTTACAGGGATTCATGTGAGTCAAGGAGATATGGTTAACCCAGGTGAATCTCTAATTACCATTCACTGAGAAAGACAGCTTGAAATAAATTTATTTTAAAAGAGGAAGTGACGTTAGTGGAAACACTTATTGAAGGGTTTTTAGGAATGGGTCAAGAGCCAGGACGAATTGTCATGATGGTAATTGGCGGTGTTCTGATGTATTTAGGAATTAAAAAAGAATATGAACCAACGCTTTTGGTTCCTATGGGATTGGGAACGATTTTAGTCAACTTTCCAAACTCTGGTGTATTAAGTGCTGGAGGAGAGGCAGGTCCTTTTCAAGTATTATTTGACATGGGTATCTCAACAGAACTATTCCCACTGCTCTTATTCATCGGTATTGGTGCAATGATTGATTTTGGTCCATTATTGCAAAATCCATTTTTACTATTATTTGGTGCAGCAGCACAGTTTGGAATTTTCTTTACGATTATTGTTGCGGTCTTATTAGGCTTTGAGTTAAATGATGCTGCGTCAATCGGTATTATCGGTGCGGCTGACGGACCGACTTCTATTTTTGTAGCGAATACATTGAATTCAAAATACATGGGTGCAATTATGGTGGCGGCATACTCATACATGGCGCTGGTACCTATTATTCAGCCAGTAGCTATTAAAGCTGTGACAACCAAAAAAGAACGTCGTATTCGTATGAGTTATCGTGCTGGAGAAGTTTCACAAACTGCAAAAATTTTATTCCCAATCGTGATTTCTGTTGTGGCAGGACTTATTGCGCCAGTCTCACTTCCACTAGTAGGCTTTTTGATGTTTGGAAATCTATTAAGGGAATGTGGCGTGTTGGAACGGTTATCAATTACTGCCCAAAATGAGCTGGTTAATATCATTAGTATCTTACTAGGACTATCTATTTCTGTAAAAATGCAATACGAAGAATTTTTACAAGTAGATACATTGATGGTTATTGGCTTAGGTTTAGTGGCATTTATTATGGATTCTGTAGGTGGCGTACTATTTGCAAAACTGCTGAACCTGTTTAGAAAAGAAAAAATCAATCCAATGATTGGTGCTGCAGGGATTTCAGCGTTCCCAATGTCCAGCCGAGTGATTCAAAAAATGGCAACAGATGAAGATCCGCAGAATTTTATTCTAATGCACGCAGCAGGAGCGAATGTATCTGGACAGATTGCATCAGTAATTGCAGGCGGCTTGTTACTTGCGTTACTTGTTTAAGAAAGGAGAGTCAGTATGTCAGCAGATTTAGCGAAAGCACTTGAATTGCTTGTATTGGGCTGGGGTGGCGTGTTCGGAGTTATTCTAATTATCTACCTTGCATCTATGTTATTAAGTAAGCTATTTCCGATTAAGAAATAAGAAGAGGTTTTTTATGTACGTAATAAAAAGACTATGGCTAAAAAAAGATAAAAAGACCTATGAACAATGGGCAAACCTGATGAATAAAGCGAATTTGAATAAAGATGAAGAACTTGACTATACTGTTGGAATTTATATAGATGATACATTAGCGGCTACAGGTTCTTATTATCACAATATTCTAAAGTGTCTAGTTGTTTGCAAAGACTATCAGGAAGAAAACCTGTTAACTGAAATCGTTCAGCATCTCATTAACCGCTTATCAGAAGAAGGAGAGCATCATTATTTCGTTTATACGAAACCAAGTAATAAACCTGTCTTTCGTTCGTTGGGCTTTCAAACCATTATCGAAACTGCCGATATTCTTTTTATGGAACAAGGATTCCCTGATTTCCAGAGCTATCTTTTGATGTTAAAAAAACATAAGAAGACTGGTTCTGGAAGCGGGATCGTTATGAATGCAAATCCTTTTACAAAAGGGCATCAGTATCTTATCGAAATGGCTTCAAAGCAGAGTAATCAAGTATATGTGTTTGTTCTGTCAGAAGATCGGTCAGAATTTTCATCTCAAGACCGATTAGAGATGGTCAAGCAAGGCGTTGCACATTTAACGAACGTTACCGTTTTGCCAACAAATGATTATCTAGTTTCTTCGGCTACCTTTCCCTCTTATTTTTTAAAGGATGATGCGGTAGAAAGTGTTGCAAGAATGCAGGCAGCAGTTGATGCTCAGCTGTTTAAAGAAAAGATTGCTCCTGTATTAGATATTCAAACACGGTTTGTTGGAGAAGAACCTTATTCAAAAGTGACGGATATTTATAATCAGTCGATGAAAGCTGTTTTTGATGGTTCTTTGGAGTTAGTTGTTCTACCAAGACTGAGTGTCAATGGAGAGATCATTAGTGCAACAAAAGTGAGAGAAGCTTTGCATACTCATGACAGCAAACGATTAATTGAATTTTTACCACCACCAACCGATAGCTATATAAAAAAACAAAAAAATACTAGAGGTGAAAGAACGTGAAAATTACCCAAAGTGCAATGGCAGGAACTGTTGAATCCAGCGATATTATGATTACAGTTGAGCCGATTGAAGAAAAAGAGATTCAAATTTCTTTGGAGAGCAGTGTGGAAAAACAATTTGGGCAACAAATCAGAAACGTAATCAAAGAAACCATAAAAAAACTAGGTGTTGAAGCTGTTCGCGTGACTGCTGTGGATAAAGGGGCGTTAGATTGCAGTATTCAAGCACGAACAATCACAGCAATTTATCGTGCAGCACAAAAAGACACTTATGATTGGAAGGAAATTGACTCATGGAACGCTTAAGAAGAACAATGATGTTTGTACCTGGCGCAAATGCAGCAATGTTAAGAGATGCTCCGCTTTATGGAGCTGATTCAATTATGTTTGATTTGGAAGATGCGGTGTCTTTAAAGGAAAAAGATTCAGCACGTATATTGGTTCATTTTGCTTTGAAAACGTTTAATTATGAGAATGTAGAAACCGTTGTACGTATTAATGGATTGGACGCAGGCGGTGCACAAGATGTTGAAGCAATGGTTTTAGCTGGTGTAGATGTTATTCGCTTACCGAAAACTGAAACAGCACAGGACATTGTCGATGTAGCAGAGGTTATTACTGCTGTAGAAGAAGCAAATCAGATTCCAGTTGGAACAACCAAGATGATGGCAGCTATTGAATCAGCAGAGGGGGTATTGAATGCCCGGGAAATTGCCAAAGCTTCTAATCGGTTGATTGGTATTGCTTTAGGGGCGGAAGATTATGTAACAAACATGAAAACAAGACGTTATCCAGATGGACAGGAGCTTTCTTTTGCCCGTAATATGATTCTTCATTCTGCAAGAGCAGCAGGAATCGCAGCAATTGATACAGTATATTCTGATGTCGATAATGTAGAAGGCTTTCAGGCAGAAGTTCAACGCATTAAACAATTGGGCTTTGATGGTAAATCAGTCATTAACCCGCGTCAAATCCCTTTAGTAAATGCGATTTATACACCAACAGAAAAAGAAATTCAAAATGCCAAAGAAGTTATTTGGGGGATTCGTGAAGCAGAAGCCAAAGGTTCAGGTGTCATTTCTGTTAATGGGAAAATGGTGGATAAACCAATCGTTGAGCGGGCACAACGAGTAATTGCTTTAGCAAAAGCTGCGAAACTGATTACTGGGGAGGATATTTAGTCATGGTTATGAATAAAGTAGGTAAAGAAATCCCTCAAGTATACGCCGATCAATATGGTGTTTTTGAAGGAGAATTAGCACATATTGCTGAGTATAACGAAGCCAGTCGCAAAATTAAGCCTGTTCGACCAAGAGATTCAAAGCTTTTAGGAAGTATTCGCGAAGCAATTGAAAAAACAGGTTTAAAAGATGGAATGACTATTTCTTTCCACCACCATTTTCGTGAGGGAGATTTTGTCATGAATATGGTTTTAGAAGAAATTGCCAATATGGGTATTAAAAATCTTTCCATTGCACCAAGTTCTATTGCCAATGTCCATGAACCGTTAATTAATCATATCAAAAATGGTGTGGTTACAAATATTACTTCAAGTGGTTTACGTGATAAAGTCGGTGCTGCTATTTCTGAAGGGATTATGGAAAATCCTGTTGTTATCCGTTCGCACGGAGGACGGGCACGTGCTATTGCAGCAGGGGATATTCATATTGATGTTGCTTTCTTAGGGGCTCCTAGTTCAGATGCTTATGGAAATTCAAATGGTACTGTTGGTAAAGCGACATGTGGTTCTTTAGGATATGCGATGATTGACGCAAAATATGCAAATCAAGTCGTAATTATTACCGACACACTTGTTCCATTTCCGAATACACCGATTAGTATTCCTCAGACAGATGTTGATTATATCGTTGAAGTTGAAGCCATTGGTGATCCAAGTGGGATTGCCAATGGAGCTACTCGATTTACAAAAAATCCTAAAGAGCTGCTAATTGCGGAATATGCGGCAAAAGTGATCACCAGCTCTCCTTATTACCAACAAGGGTTTTCGTTCCAAACAGGGACAGGCGGCGCAGCATTGGCAGTTTCAAGATTTTTACGTGATGCGATGATTAAAGATGACGTTACAGCGAGTTTTGCGCTAGGTGGAATTACAAATGCGATGGTGGAATTGTTGGAAGAAGGACTCGTTGAAAAAATTATCGATGTGCAGGATTTCGATCATCCATCTGCAATATCGCTGGGGGAAAACAGCAATCACTATGAAATTGATGCGAATATGTATGCTTCTCCTTTGAGTAAGGGAGCTGTAATTAATCAATTAGATACAGCTATTTTGTCTGCACTGGAAATCGATACCAATTATAATGTCAATGTAATGACAGGGTCAGATGGGGTTATTCGTGGTGCTTCTGGCGGTCATTCCGATACTAGTATGGCATGTAAGATGAGCTTGGTCATTTCTCCGCTGGTTCGTGGTAGAATACCGACAATTGTTGATACGGTGAATACAGTGGTAACGCCTGGAACGAGTATTGATGTTGTTGTTACTGAGGTGGGGATTGCGATTCATCCAAATCGTCAGGATTTGATTGACCATTTCAAAGAGCTGGATGTTCCTCAGTACACGATTGAAGAGCTGAAAGAAAAAGCGTACAGCATTGTTGGAACACCCGAAGCGATTCAATATGGAGAGAAAGTCGTTGCACTGATTGAATATCGAGACGGCACATTGATTGATGTTGTAAAAAATGTATAGCTCCTTATTCGATGGACCGGAGATTTCCTTAATGGAAGCATTGGATGCGAAAGAGAGGCGTGTGCATGTACAAAAAGAATTGTTGATCTCTGATCCGCAATACACACTTTTATCTGCAACAATGAATATTCCCGGATCTGTCAAAACGTCAATAGAATTGGAAAAAGCATTTAAACAGGTCACAGACGAGGTTGAGATATGTGTTTCAGATGTGGTTACTCTTGTTAATGTGTATCGTAATGAAAAAACCGGGTATGAATATTTTTTATTGGTGCCGCTGACAAAAGAAGAACTAAAAAAACGAATGATTAAATTAGAGGAAACCCATCCATATGGGCGTTTAGTGGATTTGGATGTTTTGTGGCTGGATAATGGTGAGATCAAAAATATTAGCCGTGAACAGTTGGGGTATCCTAAACGAAAATGTTTTCTTTGTGAAAAAGATGCAAAAGTTTGTGGCCGCTCACGCACGCACTCGGTGGAAGAGCTGCACAAAAAAATTCATGAGTTAATTGAAGAAGGAAGGATACAAGCAAATGACTAAAAAAATTCATTTTATGGAAACAGTCTTGCGTGATGGGCAACAAAGCTTAATTGCTACGCGAATGCCTACCTCAGACATGTTGCCAATAATCAAAACGATGGATGAAGCGGGCTACCATTCATTAGAAATGTGGGGCGGAGCGACGTTTGATTCTTGTATTCGTTTCTTAAATGAAGACCCTTGGGAACGTCTGCGCCAAATTCGTGCAGAAGTGAAACAAACAAAATTACAAATGCTGCTCCGTGGACAAAATCTGCTGGGGTACAAAAATTATTCAGATGATGTGGTCAGAGAATTTGTTGAAAAATCGATTAAAAATGGGATTGATATTATTCGTGTCTTTGATGCGCTCAATGATACACGTAATCTAAAAACATCGATTATCACAGCAAAAGAAGCAGGAGGGCATTGTCAAACGGCTATTTCTTATACAACAAGTGAAATTCATACGGTTGATTATTTTGTAGAATTGGCTAAAGAAATGGCTGATACTGGTGCGGATTCAATTTGTATTAAGGATATGGCTGGGGTTCTTACTCCTCAAACTGGCTACGAGCTAGTCAGCCGTATCAAAGATACTGTTGATTTACCGTTAGAAGTGCATACACATGCGACAAGCGGCATCTCAGAAATGACTTATTTGAAAGTTGCCGAGGCTGGGGCAGATGTGATTGATACAGCAATTTCATCTTTTGCTGGCGGCACAAGTCAGCCTGCTACAGAGTCTGTTGCCATTGCACTGGAAGAAATGGGTTACGATACGGGATTAAATATGAAGAAGATAGCAGAAATAGCAGAGTATTTTAACCCAATTCGTGATCGTTTTCGTGAAGAGGGGATATTGAATCCTAAAGTGAAAGACGTAGAACCAAAAACATTGATTTATCAAGTGCCTGGTGGTATGTTGTCCAATCTATTGAGTCAGTTAACTGAACAAGGCTTGCAGGATAAGTATGATGAAGTATTGGCGGAAGTGCCAAAAGTTCGAGCAGACCTTGGATTTCCTCCTTTAGTCACACCGTTATCTCAAATGGTTGGTACACAGGCGTTGATGAATGTTATTTCTGGTGAACGCTACAAGCTGGTACCGACTGAAATTAAAGATTACGTTCGTGGTTTATATGGACGTCCTCCAGCACCTATTTCAGCTGAAATTCAAGAAACAATCATTGGCAATGAGGAAGTAATCACTGAACGTCCAGCTGACTTGATTGCACCTCAACTGCCTGGGTTCAGAGAAGAAATTAAAGCATATGCAAAATCTGAAGAAGATGTTTTAATGTATGCACTCTTCCCCCAACAAGCGAAAGATTTCTTAGGTCGGCGTGAAGATCTGTTTTATGATGTACCAATCCAAACGGTTGAAGTGAAAATTGATCTGTTTTAAAAAGAGGAGGTTGTGACAGAAGTGTTCAGCTCCGAGAATTAAGCTGGATAATTTGAAAATAGCTTCTCATATTTTTGAGATCATTCAGTTTAATTCCGAGAGAGCTGCTTCTGTGTCTACGGTTCTCACTACACTTCGTTTCGATCTCATCAATTTCTAAACGGCAGAGCCACTAAGAATTGAAGGACTTCGTTCCGATCCTCGAAGCATGGAGGGGCTTTGCTCCTACGCTTCTTCGAATGCTCGTCGCATGTCTGGGGGGCATGTAGGAACTTGCTCCTACGGTTTCTTCGAATGCTCGTCGCATGTCTGGGGGGCATGTAGGAACTTGCTCCTACGGTTTCTTCGAATGCTCGTCGCATGTCTGGGGGGCATGTATGAACTTGCTTCTACGCTTCTTCGAATGCTCGAATCATACAAAGACTGGAACACCGTTTATTCGGTTTTAAGGGACTAGTACAAACTTATGTCACAGCCCCTTGAATAATGTAAAAAAAAATAGTAAGAATCCTCTCGTTTATAGGCGCAACAGAGCTTATAAACGAAGGGATTTTGGCTCTTTGTCAAATCGGACTGATAATATCACCAATGAACATCGGAAGAAGGAATCGAACTCCTTCTCCGGTGTTTTTTATTTGTATTGAATAAGGCCGTTGAGTAAGAAAATTCGGGTACGC
>NZ_JAJDJV010000022.1:0-23047 GCF_020567625.1 Enterococcus sp. BWT-B8
TCAGTTTGCGTCATCGTGAGTTCATCCTTTATTGATTGGTGTAAGAACCTCAATAATACATGAAATGTTGCGATGACGTTTTTTTATTTTTCTAGGTGGCTAAGTTCATTATAAAATCCGCCTCAATAAAGAATTTTCGAACGACTGAGTAGAATACATAAATTAATGATGGAAAGATAAGGAGAATGAGAAAATGACGTTGACAGAAAACTTACAGGAAACCATTTTATATATTAAGAATCAGGGAGTAAAAGAAATCGATTTTGCATTAATCTTAGGTTCAGGGTTGGGTGAATTGGCAGATGAGATACAGGATGTTGTAAAGATTCCTTATCATAAAATTCCTCATTTTCCAGTTTCAACAGTGGTCGGACATGCGGGTCAGTTAGTTTATGGAACGTTGTCTGGAAAAAAAGTACTGGCTATGCAGGGCCGTTTTCATTTCTATGAAGGGTATTCTATGGAGACGGTTGTTTATCCAGTACGAGTGATTGCGATGCTGAAAGCCCACTCCTTAATTGTGACTAATGCAAGTGGAGGGGTCAACACAACGTTTGAACCAGGTGACTTAATGCTGATTACAGATCAAATCAATAATATGGGAACCAATCCTTTAATTGGGATGAATGTGGATGAAATGGGTCCACGCTTTCCAGACATGAGTCAGGCTTTTGATGGAGCTTATCAGAAGATTGCGGTGCAAGCAGCGGAAAAGTTAAATATTCAATTGAGGAAAGGGATTTATATGGGGGGGACAGGGCCTTCTTATGAGACACCAGCTGAGATTCATTTTGCACGGAAAATTGGAGCTGATGGAGTAGGAATGTCAACAGTACCTGAAGTAATTGTGGCGGTGCACAGTGGTTTAAGAGTTTTGGGCATCTCTTGTATTACGAATCTTGCAGCAGGCATGCAAGAAGTTCTTAATCATGAAGAAGTTATTGAAACAACGGAACGTGTGAAAGCTGATTTTAAAACTTTAATCAAAGAAATTCTGCTGACTATCTGAGGAGAAGCTATAAGTGCAGCCTACGTAAGGTTAAATGTTGGGTGGAGAAGATAGCATTAGAGAATGAAATGTTTTTTGAAACGTACGAACTATTCCTGTTTTTCCATCGTCGCTCAAACAGAAATAATTAGCAGAAGCCAGTTTTTTATTAAGAAGGAAACTCAGTAGAGAAGATAGAGCACATTCTTTAAGCGTTTCTTTCTTTTTTTGCGCCATGAAACTTGTTAATTTACAATTTAACGAGAAAAACTGTCTGAAAAGTTGTGAAAAACAAATAAAAACGCTTGCAATATTGGGAATTTATTGTATAATTAAATTATAAAGTTGTGAAAAAACAATTCGGGAGGCCTTTATAATGGATAATGCCAAAATCATTAAGCGACTAGAAAAGCCAAAGAGAAAAGTAGATGTAGTTCTTGATACGGATACATATAATGAGATTGATGATCAGTTTGCGCTAGCTTACTTAATTCAGTCGGAAGAAAAATTGAACTTAAAAGCTGTTTATGCAGCTCCATTTCTTAATCACCATTCTGAAAGTCCAGAAGATGGGATGCAAAGAAGTTATCAAGAATTATTTAATTGCTATAAATTGATGAATGAAACGCGATATCATGAAGTGACATTTAGAGGTTCTACTCAGTTTTTGAAGGATGAACAAACCCCCGAAGAGTCAGATGCTGTTAGAGATTTGATTGACCGTTCAAAGAATTATTCTGAAGAAAATCCTCTATACGTGATAGGTATTGCAGCAGCTACTAATCTAGCTTCGGCTATTTTATTAGATCCAACTATTATCAACCGGATTGTTATTTTATGGTTAGGTGGTTTGAGCTATGATTGGCATGATAACAAATCATTTAATTCAGGACAAGACGTTGCAGCAGCTCGTGTACTATTAGATTCTGGGGTGCCATTAGTTCAATTTCCAGGAAAGAATGTGATTTCTGCTTTTACAACAACAGGTCCCGAATTGGAATATTGGTTAAAAGGAAAAAATAAATTCTGTGATTACATGATTGAGAAAACAGCAGAGGAAGCTCGAATTTGTTATGGCGGAAGTGTTTGGTCAAGAGCTATCTGGGATGTAGTTCCTGTTGCTTGGCTTCTAGATGGGGAGTTTATGCTGGACACTCTAATTAAAAGCCCAATAATGCAATACAATGATTATTACAGCTTTGATTCTAGACGTCACTTTATCAAGTATGTTTATCATATTGAACGAGATAATTTGATGGATGACTTGTTTACTAAGTTGTCTAAGATTCCTAGTTAATAAACCGTGAAAGGAAGGTCCGGTATGGCTGAAACAACTGCTAAGGAAATGAAAAGAGTAAGTAAAAAGAACTATCTAGGTAAGACTGAGCCTTGGTTTTATCTACTACCCTCACTTGTTGCAATTGGTTTGTTTACGTACTATCCCTTTGTTACTAATATTTTTGACAGTTTGCATATCGTAGATTCTTTCGGCAATCGCCGTGCTTTTGTAGGAATAGAGAACTATCAAGCGATTTTAAGGAATCCCAAATTTTTACAAGCAATAGGAAATACTGTTTTGTTTTCAGCTATAACAATTCCGGCGTCATTAATTATCGGACTCATCTTGGCGTTAGTTGCGCGAGAAAAAAGAAGGACTTCACCCATTTATGAAGCGATGTACTCGTTACCAATGGCGATGTCTTTAGCGGCAGTAGCGATGATTTTTCAATTAATGTTGAATCCTACGTTGGGAATGGTCAATAAAATTTTTGGCGTAGATATTAATTGGCTTAAAGACGTAACGACTTCTTTGTCTTCCTTGATTTTTATTGAAACATGGTTGAATATCGGTTTTAATTTCTTGTTTATGTTGACTGCTGTGAGAGGGATTCCTGATGAAATTTTAGAAAGTGCTGAGATAGACGGCGCAGTTGGATTTACTAGACTTTACAAGATTATTATCCCGTACATCTCACCAACAATTCTATTTTTACTTGTTTCCTCAATTGCTAAGGCAATGATTACTAGTGGCTTAACGCTGATTTTAACGCAAGGTGGGCCAGATGGAGCAACTGAAACAATTGTTTCTTTTATCTACAAAAATGCTATTTTAAATCAGAATTATAATATTGGTTATGCAGCTTCAGTAGTTGGCTTTGTCATTACACTTCTATTTGTAGGTCTGAGCTTTATTTATGAGAAGAGAGGAGTTCATTACGGATGAAAAAAACAAGAAGTGTGGGGTATCAATTGTTCGCCTTGATCTTAGGGAGTATCGTGTTAATCCCAGTTTTGTATGCCCTTTCAGTTTCGTTTATGAAACCTGATGAGATTTTGAGTAGAGATGTTAATTTGTTGCCAAGAAGCTTTTATTTAGGAAACTATATTGCAGCATTCCAAAAAACAACGCTTACTCGTTTTTTACTCAATTCCTTTGTAATGACAGTTGGATCTTCAACGGTTAGATTAGTGACAGCCGGCACAGCAGCATTTGCCTTGTCCTTCTATAACTTTAGAGGAAAGCAAGCTATGTTTTTGTTGATTATCGGAACGATGATGATCCCACCTGATTTACTGATTGTCAAAAACTATCGGACTGTTGCCAATATGGGCTTAATTAATACATATTTGGGTATGATGGTCATTTTCTTTGTTACAGCGTTAAATATTTTTGTGATGAGACAACATTTTTTAGCCTATTCAAAATCAATTTATGAAGCAGCTAAAATTGATGGCTGTAGTAATTTTGAGTTCTTTATTCGAGTATTGCTGCCCTCTTCAAAACCAGTTTTAATCACCACTTTTATTTCATCATTTGTAGGTATCTGGAACCAATACTTATGGCCATTACTAGTCACAAATCAAAATGAAATGCGGACAGCTCAGGTGGCAGTTACCTTGTTGAATTTTCCAGATGAGAGCCCTCACGGAATTATCATGGCTGCCTCTGTATTAATTGTGATACCAACTGTTGTCGTATTTATAACCTTCCAGCGTTATATCAAAAAAGGTATGATGGCTGGCGGAGTTAAAGGATAGAAGGGAGAAAAAAATGAAAAAAATAGTAGTAGGTTTCATGTGTGCAATTGCTTTAGCTGGATTGTCAGGTTGTGGAAACAAAGCAGAGAGTGATGGGGACAAGAAAGAGGATATTGCATTGGTGGAAGATTTTTCTGGAACTGAAATTGTCTTTTGGCACGCTATGTCAGGAAGTAATGGTGAGGCGTTGGATAAAATTGTCAAAGATTATAATGACACGGTAGGAAAAGAGCACGGCGTTAAGATAAGTACAGTTTTCCAAGATACCGAGATTGCCAGTAAGGTGAAACTTGCCTCTTCAACAAATGATGATAAGAATGCACCGGATATTATTCAGACTGTCGGGATGGACTTACCGTCAATCTCAACTTTACCGCAAATCGTGCCAGCACAAACTTTTTTTGATGATAAAAAATCAGAGCTTAAAACGGCTGCTTATTATGATCAACTTTTACGAACGTTTACGTACGAGGACAAGATCATTGGTGTTCCGATGAATGTTTCAACCTTACTTTTATATTATAATGAAGAATTGTTGAAAGAAGCCGGCTTTGACCATGCACCAAAGACGATTGATGAGCTGGCCAAGTATATTGAAAAATTAGGAAAAATTGATGGTATCAATGGCTTAAATACGCAAATTACACGTTACCAACTAGTTAATTTTATTGTAAGTCAATTCCCAGAGAGTTTTGTTGGAGATAACGAAGGTGGACGTAAAGCGCCTATGACAAAGCTAATTATGGATGAGGATGGAACTTTGGATAAATTCTTGACTGAATGGCAAAAAGTGATTGATAGTGGTGGTTATAAGCATATTGAGGATAATGCGAATGAAGAGTTTGCTACTGGAATCAATGCAATGGCGCTTCTTTCTTCTTCTCGACTAGGAGCAATCAAAACACTTACGGCAGATAAATTTACTTTCCAAACAGCCTTTTTACCAAAAGTGAGTGCATCAGATACAAGTGGAGCAAGTATTGGCGGAAGCTCATTAGTTTTATACAATCGTGGGGATAATAAAAAATTGTCTGCGGCCTGGGATTTTATTTCATACGCAACCTCTGCAGATGTTCAAGCAGAATGGTCACAAGCGAGCGGCTACATTCCTGTTAATGTTGCGACCGAAGAACTACCTGAAATGCAAAAATTTTATGAAGAAAATCCGCAATTCAAGACGGCTCTGGAACAATTGAAGTCATCAGATCCATTATCACAAGAACCATTTGATTTAGTTAACTGGGAAATCAATGACATTGTTGCTGATGCTATGCAAAAATTTGCTGAGGGTAAATTAACTAAAGAAGAAACAGCAAAAGAAATTGTCGGAAAATCTAACACGGCATTAGAGGAATATCATAAGGCAAATGGATAATGATAAATTTTCTGGGACATTAGTGACTTTGACTAGTGTCCCAGAAACTATAATTGAGCTTAAACAGTCAAATAATGAACACACATTGACCTCTAGCTCAGGTCCAAAATTTTTGTAGAAAGTTAGTGATGGGATGACAATCAAGTATATTTTTTGTGATATCGATGGGACATTGATTCAAAAAAGAGAGGTGATGACTGAAGCTTTTATAAAAGAGGTACGCAGAACAACAGAAAAAGGAATCTTTTTTACATTTGCTTCAGGACGACTGCCGTATCGAATTCAACCGCTACTCGATGTGTTAGGCTTAAGTAATCAGCCGTATGTTGCATGCAACGGTGCGTTAGTTAAAAAGGGACAAAGAATTTTATTTCAAAAAAAGTTTTCGTTATGTATTCTGCGAAAGCTTGTTGAAAAAGCACTAGATGCAAATATGACTGTATTATACGCGATTGATGAAATAGAATATGTGATGGCAGAAAATACAGCGACTCAGAGAAAGAGGATCGAGCGTGGAACGTATCATCCATTAAGAATGCCAACGGAAGCAGAATGGAAAGAATTAGAAATCATTAAGCTAAATGTATTGAAAGATGATAGTTTACAGACAATCGAATTGTTTGAAGAAGATTTTGAGGAAGTTAAGGAAGATATTTTAATTACAAGATATGGGATGCATGGTATTGAGCTGGTAAGCCAAGGAGTAAATAAACAAACAGGGATAGAAATTATTTTAAATGAGTTACATGGCACACAACAGGAAGTAGCGACCATCGGGGATAATGAGAATGATTATGAAATGATTCAAGCAGCAGCATTAGGCATTGCAGTGGGAAATGCGATTCCTGAATTACAAGAAAAGGCAGATTACAACGTCTCAGGGATTGCAATTGAAGGGGGCGAGGAAGCCTTAAAAAAAATAAGGCAATATATAGAAAGGAAAAACTCATGAGATTATCAACTTCAACAAATATTTTATTTGAAAGAGCTTACGGGGAGCCTATTGACCCCCTACAATGTATGGAAATTTGTAAGCGAGCAGGCTATGAAGTATTAGATTTCTGTTTCCATGATTTAACTACTTATGATAGTGAATTTATGACAGAAAATTGGAAAGAGTACATGTATCGAGTGAAAGCTAAAGCAGAAGAATTAGGGATTGAATTTAGCCAAGGGCATGCTGTTGTTTATGATTTTTGTAGACCTGAGTTGGATCACGGGCATTTTGAGACTGTTTTAGAAAAATGTATTGAGGGTGCTGGGATTTTGGGCATTAAATGGCTTGTTATGCATCCTTCAACTGTTATGGATACAGCAGAGCCCTACAAGGATTCAAGACAAGAGAATATCTACTTTTTTACGAAATGGTGTGAGTTTGCAAAGCAGCATCATGTAGGAATTGCAATTGAAAATATGTGGGACTGTCATATTTCACCAATCAAATTGTATTGTAACACTGCAGAAGAAATGGTGGATCTGATAGATGCAGTTCCTGGTTTGGGAGCTTGTTGGGATGCAGAGCATGGTGCGATTATGCAGCAAAATCAGGCAAAAGCGCTACAACTTCTGGGTCATCGTTTAAAATCTACTCATATTTCAGACTACACAAATACTCAGGATATTCACTTGTTGCCGTATCTAGGAAAAACGGATTGGGATGAGGTCATGGCGGCTTTTGCAAGTATTGAATATGATGGTGATTTTGATTTGGAAATTCATCGCTATCTAACTAAAATGCCTATGGAAAATGTTGAGAGTGCGATTTGTTTAAGTTTTCAAATAGGTCAAGGTCTATTAAGATTGGCTGAAGGTAAAAAGGAGACGAATTGAGAATGGAAGATTTTTTTTATCGTGTACCAAAAATTGAACTACATTGTCATCTAGATGGATCAATTACACCCAAAGTAATTCGGAAAATGTATGATTTATCATCGACACCATTAAATCTGACAGATGAAGAATTAAAAAGAAAAGTAAGTGCACCAAAAAAGTATCAAAATTTGACGGAGTATTTGTCTTGTTTTCCAATGGTAACCGCTGTCTTAAATACGCGAACTGCATTAAAGCTTGCTTTGATGGATTTAATGGATCAGGCTTCAAAAGAAAATGTTCTTTATCAAGAAATACGATTTTCTCCTAAATATTTATCATCAGATGGTTTGTCGATGGAGGAAGTTATAGAAAGTTTAGTGCAAGCAAAAAGTGAAATAGAGGACAATTATTCTATTTCGATTGGTTTAATTGCCTGTTGTATGAGAGGACACTCAGAGGAAACAAATTTAGAAGTAGTTCGTCTTGCTAAAAAGTATCAAAAGTTTGGTTTAGTGGGAATTGATTTGGCTGGTAATGAGATAAAGTATCCAACAAAAGAATATAAAAAAATATTTTCTTATGCAGAAACCGTAGGTCTCTCCTACACTATTCATGCTGGTGAAACTGGGAACATTGAGAATGTCCATTATGCAATTGAATTTGGAGCAAAAAGAATAGGTCATGGAGTTGCTTTAGCAAAAGATAGGTCAATGATGAAATTAGCTGAAGAAAAAGAAATTCTTCTAGAAATGTGCCCTGTATGTAATATTCAAACCGGAGCATCAGAAGACTGGGGAAATTATCCAACCACTCTATTTGATGAAATGGGCGTAAAATATTGCTTTAATACAGATAATCGAACAGTTTCGAACACAACAATGACGAGAGAATTTACAGAGATAGATAAAAACAAACAAAAGATGAGTGAGTCTGAAGTGAAGAATCAAACACTTCTAGCAGTTGATTATCTATTTATCACTGAAGCTGAGAAAAAAAATTTAAGAGAGCGCATCCGAACATTCTATATTTGATTTTTTAGTAATAATTAAAAAATGAGTGCGGTCCTATTATTTAGTGGAAATGATAGTGATAGCATCTGGTTTAGCAGATTTCACAGAGGGATTCAAGGAAATATGTTTATTGAATCCCTGATGCTTTTAACGTTAAGTTAAATAACGAAAAGTAAAAAATAAGGGATTGATACAATGTCAATAAAAGAAATTCTATTACGTGTATGTCTGGCATTACTTTTTTCTGCATTAATTGGTTATGAAAGGGAAAAGAGTCAAAGTAATGCCGGAATAAAAACACATGCTTTGGTAGGGGTGTCTTCAGCTTTGGTCGCTATTACTCAATCAGAAATAGGTCGCCAGGCTTTAGTTAATGCGTTGGCTAATCCAACAATGGCTAATTTTTTTAGTACCGATCCTGCGAGGCTGACGGCTCAGGTTATCTCTGGGATAGGATTTCTTGGGGCAGGGACGATTATTGTCACTAGGCGTAGTATCTCTGGGCTCACCACAGCAGCGTCCATTTGGTCGGTTGCTTGTTTAGGTATCTCAGTAGGCATGGGATATGTTAAAATATCAGTAATTGGGTTTTTAGCAATTTTTAGTATATTATTTCTATTGAAGCGTTTTGTTAATCTCTCTGTGCCGACCAAACTGATTATCAAATACACAGGTGGACTATCAACACTGGATAAAATTCGTTCAGATTTAGATAAGCTAGATTTACAATTCACGACAATAAAATATGATGTTCAGGTTTATGGTGATATCAGACTTTATACGAATATTTTTGAAATAAAATCTTTAGATCAAAAATATTTTGATAAGCTCTTGGATGTATTTGCACATAATCAAAATATTATTAATTGTGAGAAAACCAAATTTGATAAGTAGGAGGAGGGGGACATTTGACTAAAATTGAAAGAAGACATAAAAAAATTCTGGAGATATTATCAACCATTCCGTTAGCGACTATCGCGGAACTTTCAGAAACGATTGGCGTCTCTAGTGAAACAATACGTAAAGACTTGAAGGTTCTCTCTGAAGAAAAAATGATTTTTCAAACACATGGTGGGGTTGCCTTAGCTAGAGGAAGAAATGTTAGTCAACCATTTGATTACCGGATGCAGATCAATAGTCAAAGTAAACAAAAAATTGGTAAAAAAGCAGTTAATTTGGTAGAGACAAATGATGTCATCCTATTAGAGAACAGCACAACTTCCTTAGCATTGGCTAGAGAGCTATCTAAGAATAAGGAGTTACTAGATAGTCTGACCATTGTTACTTCATCATTTAAAATTGCTGCGCAATTAGATGATACATTTAAAGAAATGAAAACAAATTGTCGATTATTTTTTGTTGGAGGATGGACAAATTTCGAGCAGCACGGAACATTTGGGTTGCATACAATAGAAACTTTGAAATCAATACATGTAACCAAAGCATTTTTGAGTGGTGCGGCTTTAGATGAGGAACTCAGATTGAGTGGCTATAATGATGAAGATGTGGCGTTTCAAAAGAGTGCAATTGTTTATTCGCAACAAGTTATTCTAATGATTGAAAAAGGGAAGTACCCAAAATCTGGATTTTCAAATGTGGGTAGTATTGAGGATATAAACTATATTGTGACAGATATTGCATTCACTAATGAGCGGAAAAGAAAATTAGAGTTGGCGAATGTCAAGTTAGTGGATGTAAATTCATTTGAAGATTAAGCTTGTGAAAGAATAGACAAAAATAAGCAAACTAGGAATCTAGAAGAATTAGATAAGTAATCAATACTCTAAATTCTATACAAGCTAAAACGAAGACTGTAGACTAAACTTAGGGCAAATTACCTTTTAAAAGTTGAAAAACTGTTTATAGCAGACATCCGAAATGGAGGACTCTCTGGTTTAAGATTGTTCAAGTAAATACTGTAAAAAAGAAGCAACAGAAGTTATTTTTCTTAATGATGGTGCAGAATAGCACTATTGTAAATCTTGCACATTAAAAAAATTATTGCTGCCTAAGTATTTCATTTATTTTTACCGATTTTGTTAACTATAGCTTGTTACGCTTTTGCTTGTAAAATAGGAGCTTTTGTTGCAATGTGGCGATTACTCCAAGCGAGAAACATAATTAAATTTATTATTCTAGTCTAATCACGTTTATCTTTAAAAATAAGTCCTTGTTCTAGCATGTATAAAATAAATTTCAATTCATCATTTGAATATCCTTGCCAACGAGTCTCCCTGGGGATGACTTCTAGTTGGCAGAGGCGATAGCTGAAGTTCAGCCTATCCCCCTGCTTATTATCAAGGATTCGCTTCGCCAATCTCTTGTTACGGTAAGCAATGGGTGTTTCATAGCCTAATCCTAATGAGCCGTGGAGTTGCAGATGGCTCCACCAATGGATATAAGCAAATAATTGAAAGGTCAATTCTTGAAGCATTTGAAACGTATTCGGATAGATAAATTCAACGTTTGTTGATTTATAGGTAGACTTTGTTCCGGCATTATCATGAGGACTTCCTTTTCGACTCAACAATCGTTCAATTTGAAAAGTTTTTAGAATGGTTTCAATCGTTTGATTATCCAATTCTTTTCCTCAATTGGTATGAAAATACTGAACAGAAGTGAGGGGCTAAGAAATACGGCTAAACACCTGCTTCACAAGGGAGGCATCCTTTCTTGGTTCACAATAACAGCCAGTAATTTTTCGATTGAATAAGTCCAGCATCAAACAGATATAGTGCCAGTTTTCTCCCACATGAACATAGGCTAAGTCTGTGACAATCGCTTCTAATGGTTCTTGATTTAAAAGCCCTGCCTGAGTTTATTGTCAATTTTGCTTTTGCTGGTAACGGATGGTGTTGGCTTAAATCGAGCACATGTGTAATTGGAGGTTAAGCATCAATGTTTCATCAACTTTCCAATTTTACGCCTACTAAGAATTACCCCCTGATATTCACGTTCTTTTTTTATTTTTCGTGTCCCGTAATTTTTTCGACTCTGAATAAAAATGGTTTCCACTGATTCTTTTAAGTCAGCCTTGTCTTGACATAATGTGATTCCTCCCAGTGTGTTTTCTTTTCGTTTACACACCTTGTTTTTTTATGTCTAGCTTATTGGACTTTATCCGACTAAAGGGGCTATTTTCTTTCTAGCGCAAAAATATTTTCGCCTTATCGTTAGCTTTAGCGAACCTTGTAGACGGATAGCTATTTCAAGAGCCTATTATAGTGCATTTAAGCTTACAGAATTGTTTATCCAATATGAGTACAATGAGTTATATAGCAGTTTTAAAGGTAATTCTGCTCGTAAAGCAACTTGGAATTTTATTGGAGTAAACAATAGATTAAAAAGGCTGAATATTGATTTTCAAGGGGGGCACCTATTGGATTTAAGAAAAAGGGCTGATTATAATTCTGAATATAAGGTAAATAAGGCTGATGTCGAATATGCTAATAAATTATCTAAAGAAATAATTGATAAGTTAGATTATCAATTAACATCCAGATAATTGTTAAAAGAGGACTAAACAGATCTTCTTTTTTTACGCACTTTTAATCGGCTTCAGTACAAACTTCCGGATAAAACTATCCAGATTTCTCATGACAAACTTCTTAATAACCAGCTGTTTTTTGGAATTATAATGTCCAAATACAGAAAGCTCAAAAATATTAATAAGAAACGAAGTACTACCTCTATTTTTATTTACATTTTTTCATCAAAAAGGTAAGTGTTAACATTGTGGTATGGTGGTTGTCAAAAATCAGTGTTTATTGTGGAGCAGTTGTAAAAAAAATAGAAAAACAGTGTTTGGCACAAAACAAAAAAGAAACCCTACAATAACAAGGTTTCTCGGCATAACAATACATCACAGGAGGGATTCGAACCCCCGACCGTCCGCTTAGAAGGCGGATGCTCTATCCAGCTGAGCTACTGTGACAGTTGAGTGAAAACTATTTAAATATGTTGCTCTCTCAAAATCAGCAACATCAATATGTTATCAGAAAACGAAGACAGTTGCAAGAGAAAAATGAAGTTTAAAAATAACTGTTGGATTCTTTAGTGAGATAAGGAAAAACGGACTGAAAAAAGAAGCTGAAACTATTAGAAAAGAGTGGAAATAAAGACGATTTGGGCGATTAAAGGAACTCTTGCGAATCGCTATCAGAGTCTTTGTTTGAAAACAAGCAGACCGAGTATTTATAAGTCTGATCTGCTTGCTATAACAGATTAATTAACGAATTAGTAGAAACGTGTATGACTGACCTTCCATTGTTCCAGTTTGATATTCAACCAAAATCCATAGATACCCAAGGTGATAACAGTCAGCAGCAGCCATTTAATCCAATTTCCGAACAGTCCGATTGCCGTTCCTGTGAACTGACAACGCCTGCCTTCTATGACTGTGTGTTCAATTTTCCAGCGATACATTATACAAATCCCCCATGGTGCACAGATACCAAATGTAAGAGCTGTGATTAGCCATGCAATAATAGCTGTTCCAATATAAGTCGCCAGACCTCCGTCAAAATATGAGTCTTTCATCTTTCCCCTCCTTTAGTGATTCATTTTAATCCTATCATAAATCGTCGAAGGAGCAAAAATATTTCTGTAAGCTGTGAATGCTTCACTTGACTTAGTGGTTAACTTAAGTAAACAGTCTGACTGTTTACAGCTTTGATGAACATTCGAACAGCTCAACTTTTGGTGCAGAATGAATAGGTAATGTATATATAAGCAACCCTGTATATATTTGCAGTTTTTAGGAGATTTTACTGAGTGCACTGGTTTCCTTTCGGGACTGTCTTGGTGAAATACCCAGAGTTCTTAAAATTTTAGTTGGAGCTTCGTAAAGTATTGCAGTGTACATAATTGGCAATATAGCCACGGAAAGATAGAATTGCCGAGCAACTATCTTTGCATCAATTTCTTAATTAAAATAACAGCTGCATAAATTGTAGGACTTTCCAAACGGCAGGCAGTCTGTTTAAAATACAAGGTGATCTTTGTCAATTCAGAGATAATCATGTTCTCTTGATAAATATCTTTTAGAGCATTTTCGTGAATAATGGTTAGAAAGTGTAATGTATTTTTTTGTGCTCTAAAGAAAGTTGAACAATAAGAGCATATGCTCCCAAAGGAATTGATCAAACTCATGATTATAGCTATGCAGAGATTCTTATGGGCATGCAACAATTATCGGGAAAAATGATTGTGGTCGGCGTCTGACTGGTTGAGCTTGAAACGGCAACATCTTCTGGAGGAACGGTCATTGTAGTTGAAATGGCAGATAAGATTGCGTCTGACTTTGACTTGACAAAAAAATTACTGTTACGGAACATCTGTTTCGTACGGGGATTCAAATAATGACAGAAACTATGTGCCTGGAAATTATAGATAAAGGAAACCTGGAGGAATAGAGTCAGAGAGCGGTAAAATAGAATGGTTTATATAAGTTTTCGTTGACTGTGATTCCTGTTTTTGGTATGATGTTAATGTTGTAATTGTGGTCTTCACAGCTACAACCGCTCTGAACAAGTTTTTAAGCACAACAATCTGTCACTTGGGATGGCGAGTCTAAGTCTAAACGAAGGAGGTGCTGTAAAGCATGTACGCAATTATTAAAACTGGTGGTAAACAAGTAAAAGTTGAAGTTGGTCAAGCAATCTATGTTGAAAAACTGAATGTAGAAGCTGGAGAAAAAATTGTTTTTGATGAAGTAATCTTAGTTGGTGGCGAATCAACAAAGGTTGGCGCTCCAACAGTTGCAGGTGCAACTGTTGAAGGAACTGTTGAAAAACACGGCAAACAAAAGAAAGTGGTAACTTTCAAATACAAGCCTAAAAAACATTCTCATCGTAAACAAGGTCATCGTCAACCTTATACAAAAGTAGTTATCGATGCAATCAATGCTTAATTCCTCATTAATAGGAAGGAAGGCGTAACTTATGATTAAAGGTTCTTTCAAACGGAATGAAACAGGAATGATTGTTTCATTTGAATTAAGCGGACATGCTTCGGCAGCAGAGTATGGTGAAGATATCATCTGTGCAGCTGTTTCAGCTTTAACAATTAATACAGTCAATGGAATTGAAGCATTAGCTGGATTTCAGCCGATTGTTGATATTGATGAAGTTGAAGAAGGATACATGTACGTTGAAACAGTTTTTGATGTGAACCAGGAGCAGACGAATATTTCTCAGATATTATTGGAAAACCTGTTGCTTGGTCTTCAGGGGATTCAGGAAGAGTATTCTGATTTTGTTCAAATTATTACTGAAAATTAGGAGGTGCAACCAAATGTTAAAAATGAATTTACAATTTTTTGCCCATAAAAAAGGTGGAGGTTCTACTTCCAACGGACGTGATTCAGAATCTAAGCGTCTAGGTGCGAAAAGTGCTGATGGTCAAACAGTTACAGGTGGTTCGATTTTATACCGTCAACGCGGTACTAAGATTTATCCAGGTGTAAATGTTGGAATCGGTGGAGACGATACATTATTTGCAAAAGTTGATGGAGTTGTACGTTTCGAACGTAAAGGCCGTGACAAAAAGCAAGTATCCGTTTATCCAGTAGCTAACTAAGCTTTTATTTAATCGGCTAGAACCCTTATGCGATAAGGATTCTAGCCTTTTTCTTTTTATAATAAGGCGATTGAATGCCATCAGCTTAGAAATTAGCAAATTTAGCTAGTTTTTCGGCTGTGGCATTTTTTTGTTTACTGCTTAAATGAGTGTATATAGAGTTAGTCATTTCCAAACTGGCATGGCCTAACCTCTCTTGTGTTTCTTTCATAGGCACGCCAGCCTCATAAAGCATTGAGGCATGAGTATGCCGCCAGCCATGTGTACCGATGTTTGGCAATCCAACAAACGCCGAAAGTCTGGAAGATCGCTGGTATAATGCTTGACGTTGTGAGTAATTGCCTTGGTAATCTGAAAATATGATGTTTTTGTTTGTGGTATTGGCTTGAAAGAAAAATTCTTTTTGGCGAAGCTGCCAACGTTTCAGCATCCTACAAGTTTTATCATCAATCGAGATTACCCTAATAAGAAGATTTTGTCTTAGGAGGTAAGACAGAATAACCATTTTTTGTTAGTGATAATGTTTTATTGATTGTTAGCAATCCTTTTTTAAAATCCATATCTTTCCAAGTTAATGCTAAAGCTTCTCCACCACGGATACCACTAAATGCTAATAATCTATACATAGTTAAGTCCCACTCCGCAAAATATTTATAGAGTAAATTCTTTTTGTTGACCTGTTTAACTTTAGTCTCCAAATAAGAAAGAACCTGTTGTACTTCTTCACTGGTATAAAATTTTATTTCCTTTTTCAAGGTACAGACACTGGCAATTTGTACTGTCAGCGACCATATTATTACTGGTGAAGAAACAACAGCAGAAGAAAGATAAACAAATTTAATGAAATGATTGAAGTGGGTCTGGAAACTGCGACTCAAAGCTAGTTTAAAGAAGAAATTAATGACTAATACACAATTAAGTGTACTTTTTTCAGAGTGCTATTCTACTATATAAATTCTGTTAAATGATTCTGTTCATGAAAAGTGACCTTTGACCCTAGTATAAGCAAGGGAAATAATACTTACTCTTGTTTATTTAGTAGGATTTGTAATAAAAATGAACATATATTAAAAGAGAGTGTTAACTCCGAGAAATAAGGCGAATCATGCGAAAATAGTTTTCCATAGTTAGGAAAATTTTGGAAGCGACGCAAAGATGATTCAGTGGTCTGCGCCGGACTGGGGGGTGATTGTTCGATGAAGAAATTGCATTTTTTTTATATGTTTATCTGATTTTTCCCTTATTTAGTCTTGTTTTTTTTGAGGATAGATGTCATTATTAATGGTGAGTTATTTTTCGTTATTTATAGATGTTATTGTTTACTTTTGGAAAATAAAATTTATTTTTGCATAAATTACTCATTTCAAATCTGTTCTTTTCTCCTATGATGGACATATCAATTATGTCAGGAGAATGTTGAGATGAAAAACTTATGGGAACTTATCCAAGAAATGAATGCAGGAAATAAAATGGAGAGCGATTTACAGTTAGCAACAGATATTACTGGTCTTGAATTGGATGAGCTGCAGCAGTTCTGTACTGCAGAGATTACAGCTGATATATATAGCAGTTCTTGGTAATTATTAAGCAGGAGTTGATTTCTTTGAGGGAAAAAAAGGCACTGATAAAGTATTTATATACTGATTTTGAACAGTCACGCTTTTTCAGAGTCTATCAGACTAGCTTTACTGTCTCTGTTCAGAAAAAGCTGAATAGAATTTTTGAAAAAGATCAGCATAGCTGGGGGAAAATTTACTTATTAGTACGAAGACTAACTAAAGATCAATGGTCTGAAAAAGATGTGGCGATAGGGTTCTATGTTGAAGTGCTGAATTTATGTTTTAGTCTATATGATGATTTGATGGATGGGGACAAGAATAGCACCCTTGATAAAAAAGCCTATTACCAACTAACAAGACTGTTGTTGGAGTCTTTAGAACTACTTTCTACTTTTGTACCTGGGGAAGCGGTCAACAGTCTGATCCAAAAGCTGAATACGGCAATTGATGGAGAATGGATTGATGTGGAAAGTCAGCTGACGAATGAGTCTTCTGAACAAGATTATTTTGCAGAGATGTTAACTAAAACAACATCTGTGTACCAGTATATTTTTAGCTTGGCTAGTGAGCAGGACCCTATTTTTTGTGAGAAGGTTGCTAACAAGCTGGGAATCTCCCGACAGCTGATTAATGATACCTTAGATTGTGTCAATTCAGAAAAAAGTGATTTGCGAGCAATGAAACCAACCCTTCCGTTAATTATGGCAAATAAGCATAGTCAAGCAAATGGAGGGTTATTGTTTGAACAGCTAAACGCTTATTCAGCTAGTGGGGGAATGGATATAGGATTAGAGAAGCAACTTCATCTGTCTATCAGAAAAAGCGGGGCCCTTCAATATTGTTTGATTGTTGCATATAAAGCGCATCAAGAGGCTTACGGGCTGGTAAAAGACCGATTCCACAAAGATAAAGCAAAAGAAACAGAAAAATTGTTTCGATATTTGGACTGGAGGAAAAAGGATGAGGAACAAAATTAATCCAGTTCGATTTATTCCGATAGGGATTCTATTTTCTTTTATTGTCTATTTTATAGAGCGCAGTGATTATTTGGCAGGAATAAAGAGCACTGATGATTTTCAGATGTTCAATTTTCAATTTATTGTGGGGGCATTTTCGATTTTTTTAGGTTGTCTTGTTTTAATGAAATCACAAGCAACAAAAGTAACAAAGGCTTATTTTTGGCTCACGCTATTGATGGGGGGCATTTTTCAAACCTTAAGTTCTACAGATCCTTTGCTCATCTATCTGGAAAGAATTTTTGTAGCACTTTCCCCTTTGGTTTTGTTTCATTTTTTTACAACATTTATAACTATCGATGAACAACCAATTGTTAAGAAATTGAGAACCATACTGTTATTATTTTCTGGATTCAGTCTAATCATGTTTTTAATCGATTTCTACATAAATGAAATATACGTTATTGGGTTAGTGTTGGCCGTTTCATTCAGCATTTATAGCTATTTTAAATTCAAAGGAAAACAGCGCTATCTATCGCAACGTTTTTCCAGATTACTGTTGAAGAGCGCAATACTTTCTTTTTTTCCTTATACTTTTAGTGTCGTATTTGAAATGCCAGATTTTTCCAATGGACCTGTTGAATTTCTTGTTTTGTTTTTTCCTATATTTATCTTGCCAACAACGATTGCCTACATTCTAATCAAAAATAATACATTAATTATTAGTACGAATTATACTCAATTTCTAAAAAAAGTCTTGTTAATCATTCTTTTGCTGGCGGCGAATAGTGTGGTGTTGTCTTTCCAAGAGGTTCCTTTTGAGAGGCAGCTGCTGCTTAATGGGTTATTACTGTTGATGCTTTTTGTCTACCAATATGTTTCTGAGCTGTTTTCGATTCAGGAAATTGAAAAAATAGATAAAATGAATGGAAATCTTGAAGCAGAAAAGCTTAAAATCTTTCATCAGATTACGTATGAAGATTATTTTAGCTCTTTAGGGGACTTGGTTACAGAGTTAGTGAATCGAACGGTTGAGACAGATGGTTTGATGATTATCTGGAAGGATCAAATGACTCATTTTATGTTGAAACAGGAAGGTCTTTTTAAAGATTTTGTATTAAATAAAGAATGGATTAAGACCTTTCAGACGAGTGAGAATATTATTATTTGGCATAAAAATCCCTATCTTTTTTTTGAACTCTTCTATAACAATCAAGTACAGGGATGGTTAATACTCGGCAAGCAAAATCAGCGCTATCGAGCGAATGAAGTATCGGCCTTGAAATTATTAAGTGAGACGGTGAGTGAGCTGCTTGGAACCAGTGAGCTGTTAAATCAGGTAACCAGCAAAGTACAAAAGCTGCCTCAAATTAAATATGATCAATATATTCAACTCAAGATATTATACAGTAATGAACGGATTCAAAAAGATTTTACGCACTATCTGCACGATGATATATTGCAGAATCTGCTGGCTATAAAAAATATTGTCTCTACGATGGAAGAGAGTATAGTAAAAGAGTTTATTATTGAAAATGTAGTGGAGTTAAATACTTCGATTCGGGAGAAAATGTTTGATATTTATCCGTCAATGCTGGTTGATATGTCGTTGCAGGAAAGCCTGGGTATTTATTGTGAAAAGCTGAGAAAGGATCAAAGCCTTAAAAATGAAAATATAAAAATAAAGTATGTCTATGAAGAAAGTATCTACATGCCAAAGGAGTATAAATTTACTGTTTTTAGAGCTGTTAAAGAGCTGATGCAAAATGCAATGAAGCATGCCGAAGCAAAGGAAATCTTACTGGAAATCAGTCAGTTAGCTGAAACGGTTAAAATTTGTATCACAGATGACGGTGTTGGTTTTAATGTGAAGGAAAAAATAGAAGAAAACTTCTATACCAATCATATTGGCTTGCTATCAGTAAAGCAGGATATTAATGCGATTAAGGGAGATATACAGATTAGAAGTAAAAAGAAGAGTGGAACAGCAATTGAAATCATGATTCCAGTTGGAGAAAGGGGTGGAGAATATGAAAATTTTAATGATTGATGATCATGGCGGGTACGCAAAGAGTCTACAGTTTTATTTATCCTTTAATCCTAAAATAGAAAAATTTTCGTACTATCTTAACGCAGAGGGCTTATCAGAAACCCTTAAAAAAGAAAAACCAGATATTTTACTTTTAGATATTCAGCTAAAGGGAGAGAACGGACTTAAGGTGGGGCAGCGAGTATTAGAGGAGTTTCCTGAACAGAAGATTATTTTTCACTCAGGGCACGATTTGTTAGAATACCATAGCCAAGCTATTAATATGGGGGCGAAGGCCTTTATTGATAAAAATAGTGATCCTGAAAAGCTATTTGATGTTATGAATATAGTGATGGCGGGAAAAACTGTTTTTCCTAAATTTTATACAGATGTAGAGCCGCTGACGGATCGCGAGAAGGAAATTCTGCAGCTGACCGCAGATGGTTTGAAACAAAAAGAGATTGCAGAGGCTTTATTTTTGAGTGTGCGTACAGTGGCCAATCATATCCAGTCAATCAATGAGAAATTCCATGTCAACTCCTCCATCTCTGCTGTGGTAAGGGGAATTGAGCTTGGGATTGTAGATAAATTTTGAATAATGCATTAAATCACAACAGACAGAAGCTGCTTGAGAAAAGCAGCTTCTGTCTGTTTTTTTTGTATGTTCTGAAAACCCCCAGCTATGCTGGGGGTTCTTGAGAGCTTCCAGCGTGGTAGTAAAAAAGCCTCCTAAACTGATAAGATGAAGTTGGTTTCCTGACCACCACATCAAAAGTTAAGGAGGCACCGCTATGAAAAAGGCTAACGAAAGTTTATCACACAGTGTGTCCTGAATGCTAGGGAAAATGGAAAGGAGGAAAGAATTCCCAACGTAATGCTTTTCAAAAGATGGAAGTAGGTCTTCCATAGTCGACATGCAGGTGTAGGCTATAAACCATTCATGGGTGCTGTAATCAAAAGTTATGGTACTGAGCGCATGAAGAAAAGGCAATAAGAAAAATTGTCAGGTGTGTGCCATAGAGCTGAACGAAAGTGAAGAACTGATGAAGCATCGTTAAGGCTAATAAGTACAGTCAAAACTGAGACTTTGTGTGGCTCTCAGGACAAGCCTAATGGGATCCTGCTTATTGATTAGGTGGCTGTCGGTGTAGAGGTTACAGGAATATGACATAGGCTTTTGAAAGGAACAGGAGAATCCTGATTTATAATGATAAGTGAAAAATTCAAGCTAACAAATATGCGAGAATGAAAGTAATGAGGAATAAATCAGGTGCGGAAGAATTCGTAGTAGTGATGAAGCGATTGTAATGAACGTGGAGCGAAGGGATTCTATTATCATAACTTCTTTTGTCTAACAACCAAAGAATGGGAGGATTTCATGAAAGAAGGGAAATCATTTAGAATTACACAAAATGAAGTATTACTTGCATACAAACGTGTAAGAGCGAATAAAGGTGCAGGTGGTATTGACGGGCTTGATTTTTACACATTTGAAAAAGATTGGAAAGATAGATTGTATAAATTATGGAATCGACTATCTTCTGGAAGCTATTTTCCAAAAGCGGTTAGGGGAGTTGAAATTCCAAAGAAAAATGGAAAGAGTAGACTTCTTGGTATTCCAACGATAGAAGATAGGGTTGCTCAAATGGTCGTTAGAAATCGAATAGAACCTAAGTTAGAAAAACAATTTTTGGAAGACTCTTATGGATATAGACCAAATAAATCTGCATTAGATGCGATTGAGACCACGCGGACAAGATGTTTTAACTATCCATGGGTTGTGGAATTTGATATTGTGGGCTTATTTGATTTCATCAATCATGAAAAATTAATGACTATCATGAACATGCACGTCAGAGAAAAATGGATTCTCTTATACATTCAAAGATTTTTAACAACTCCAATTCAATTATCAGATGGTGAATTGAAAGAACGAGATTCTGGTACACCACAAGGCGGAGTTATCAGCCCAATTTTAGCGAATGTATACATGCATTATGCCTTTGACTTATGGATGAAAACGAATTTTCCAGAAAATCCTTGGGCAAGATACGCTGATGATGGGGTAATCCATTGTGCTACAAAAGAACAGGCAATTCACATTATGGAAAAATTGATTAAACGAATGAGATACTGTTGTCTTGAAATTCATCCTGAGAAAAGTCACATTATTTACTGTAGAAAAGATAAGCCAAATGAAAAGAGTAGTTTTGACTTTTTAGGTTACTCTTTTCGGAATCGATTATGCAAAAATAAGTCGGGTGTCTATTTTACAGGATTTACTCCAGCAGTGAGTAAAAGTGCTGTGAAGAGTTTTAGGACTAAGATTAGGGTGGAAGTAATTGAAATGAAAACAAGTTCACTCGTTAAATTAGCAGACGTTCTTAATCCCATTATTTGTGGATGGATGAATTATTTTATGAAGTTCAATAAGAGTGAAGCCATTAGGAAAGGAATCAATTATGTGAATCTAACATTGATAAGATGGTTAAGAAGAACGCATAAATCGGTCAAAAATGGATTAAATAAGGCGCAGAGGCTACTAGGAAGAATGTCAAAAAGTAGCCCTAATCTTTTTTATCATTGGAAAATGGGCTATATGCCAGTGAACTGATAATAAGAGCCGTATGATGGGAGACTATCACGTACGGTTCTGTGAGAGGCTTGGGGTGAAATTTCCCTTGTCTACTCGACCTATGTGGAAATGTAAGTATCATTTGGTATTTGCACCAAAGTACAGAAGGCAAATTATCTACGGAAAATACAAGTCTAGCATCGGGGAAATACTCAGAGAACTATGTGCAAGAAAAGGAGTAGAAATTATTGAAGCAAATGCCTGTAAAGATCATGTTCATATGCTAGTTAGTATCCCACCAAATTGAGTATCTCCCAATTTATGGGTTATTTAAAAGGAAAAAGTAGCTTAATGATTTTCGATAGACATGCCAATTTGAAGTATCGCTATGACAATCGAAAGTTTTGGTGTCGAGGCTACTATGTGGATACGGTAGGAAGAAATAAGAAGCGGATAGAAGAATATATTCGGAATCAACTTCAAGAGGACTTAGTAGCAGATCAGCTGACATTATTCGAAGAGGTTGATCCTTTTACAGGAAAAGAAAATCGAAAGAAGTAAAAAGAGAGCTCCTTTAAGGAGCTGTGAGTAAATGTGGTGCATGTGGGAGACCTTTTCTTCAGTGAGCCTTTCAGGCTCTGGCCGGTAATAGTGGATAGGTTACACTAAACTAGACATAAAAAATAAGGTGTGTAAACTAAAAGAAAACACACTGGGAGGAACCACTTTATGTCAAGAAGAGCACGAAGAACCTATACCGAAGAATTTAAACAACAAATGGTTGATCTGTATCAGGCAGGAAAACCCCGAGCGGAAATTATCCGTGAGTACGAACTTACCCCATCATCCTTTGACAAATGGGTAAAGCAGGCAACCATAACCAACTCATTCAAGGAGAAAGACAATCTGACTCCTGAACAAAAGGAATTAATCGCTTTACGCAAAAAGAACCAACAGCTGGAAATGGAAAATGATATTTTAAAGCAAGCGGCGCTGATATTCGGACGAAAAGGGAAGTAATTACCCTCAACAAACATAAATACTCTATATCAGCGATGTGTAAAGTGTTAGAGATTTCCCGCCAAACCTATTATTACAAAGCCAAACCAAAAAAAGAAGAAGCGG
>NZ_JAJDJV010000023.1:0-19737 GCF_020567625.1 Enterococcus sp. BWT-B8
TCCTTTCTAGTTGGTTTTGTGGTGATTCTATTCTAGCGGAAATGTTGTGTGTCTTCCTTGTTTTTTAATGAGAAAATAGGACCGATAGATTTTTTTCTATCAGTCCAATAAATTATAGAGCCGGGATTTTTTGTTTTACACTAATTTGCTAACGAAAAGATTTACAAGTGGTAAATATGTTTGCTGAACTTATTAATAACGGTGATATCTCCTTTGTCGTACCGATGTCTTGTTTGGGAATATTCAAATGGAATTTCATTATCTAAATAAACTGTTTGTTCGATTTCCAGAACCGGATCATCTGCTTGACAATGGAGATGCTCAATATCATATTGATCGGGCTTGTCTGCCTTAATCCGTCTATGGGATTTTCCAAAATTCAGGCGTAATTCTTCTTGAATATACTGATAAACGGAATGTTTCAGAATATCTTCAGTAATTCCAGGAATAAGGAGTACTGGCATTACAGTGTACTCTAGAGCTAAAGGTTCTTCATCTAATATACGCAGGCGAATAATATCGTAAACAGGATCATTCTTTTGAAGCTTTAGTTTCTCTTGGTCCTTCTCACTGGGAAAGGTTACTTCAAAAGAAACGATTTTGCTGTCCAGTTTTCCTAGATGGCCGAGTTTTTTTGTCATTCCGCCATAGCTGGTTGCATCATAATCATAGACAGATTCAGGACCTTTTACAAAAGATCCTGAGCCTTGCCTGCTTTCGATGAATCCTTCAATTTGCAAATGCTTTAAAGCTTTTTGAATCGTTACGCGACTTGTGTTATAGATTGTAGCCAACTCCGTTTGATTAGGCAGTCTGGATTCTTTCGGATAAATTCCATCAATGATTTTCTTTCTAAGATCTGTTGCAATATACTGATAAAATGGCATTTTTTTCTCCTTAATCTTTAGTAGGACTAGCGAGAGGGTAGGTGTAAGCATTCATTCCCTTGCATGAAAGGGTTTCTATGGAAGGGGAAGGGCTGCTGCTCCTACGGTTCTCGCTACGCTGTGATCCTCGTCGCAAAGCATAACACTAGAATCGCTTTCCTCCGGTTCTCACTGTGTTACGATCCTCGTCGCATGTCTAATGGGCATACAAGACTAGCTGCCAGTTTTGCTTGCGCAGGAACAACTAGCTGAATGGTAGACAATCAAGAGTGCGTAAGCATTCTCCCTTAATTAGATGAATTTGTAAATACATAAGTTTACAAATTTTTAGTATAAATTAATTTGAATTTACAAATGTCTTTCCATATATTAAATTAACGATGTAATCGATTGCAAAAAAAGAGATATTCGCGTTTTTATTCCTTGCTTCTTAAAATTTGTAAGGAAAGTATACCATAGTTGGAAATGTATATTAAGTATTGAGGAGGACTATTATGAAAAATGGTTTTATGGAAAAACTTACCGAAGTTCTCGGAAAGTTTGCAACTAAGATTAATTCGTTACGATATATCATGGTGATAAAAAATGCTTTTGCATCTTTAATACCTGTAATCATTACAGGTGCATTTGGTACCTTGTTTTCAGCAATGGTATTTGATAGTGACAATGGCTTGGCTCGTATTAGTACGTTAGGTTTTTTAGCTGATTTAAAGCCTATTTCGTCAGCAATCAGTTATGTTACCTTAAGCTTTCTAACAATTTATGCGGTCTTTTTAATTGGTATTGAGCTGGCAAAATTAAACAAAGTAAACGGGATTTTCCCTGGGATTATTGCTGTGATGAGTTATCTTTCTGTTAATCCCTTTGTCTATGAATTTGTTAATGCAGAGGATGTCAAAGTCATTGCAGAAAATGTTTTGGCGAAGCAATATACGGATACAAAAGGACTTTTTCTGGGAATGTTTGTTGCAATCGCTTCAATAGAATTATACTGTTGGTTGGGCAGACAAGATCGACTCAAACTGAAAATGCCTGACACTGTTCCAGCAAATGTATCAGAAAGCTTTTCATCTTTATTCCCGACCATATTAACCGTTGCTATTATTGCTACAGCAGGCTTTGTTATTAAAGCACTAACTGGAATGTATGCTTACAATATTATTTATAACATCATTCAAAAACCATTAGAAGGAATCGTCCAAGGCTTACCAGGTATTTTACTGTTAATGTTGATTGCTCAGGTTTTTTGGGTAATCGGTATTCATGGAAATCAGATGGTCAAACCTGTACGTGAACCGTTGCTTCTTGCAGCGATTGCTGTCAACACTGAGGCGTTTGAAGCAGGTAAAGAGATTCCTAATATTATTACGATGCCATTTTGGGATATGTATATGAGTATGGGCGGTTCAGGTGTAACAATCGGACTTTTAATTGCTGTTTTACTTGTTAGTAAGAGAGAGGACATGAGAGAAATAACCAAATTATCACTGGCACCTGGAATTTTTAATATTAATGAACCAGTAATATTTGGGATGCCAATTATGCTTAATCCAATTCTGGCAATTCCGTTTATTGTTACACCATTGGTCACTGGAACGATTGGCTATATCGCTACATCCATTGGTTTTGCAGCAAAAGCAGTCGTTATGGTTCCTTGGCCAATGCCGCCAATTGTCAATGCTTATCTGGCAACCGCAGGCGATATGGGTGCCGTTTTAACCCAAATTATTTGTATCATTGTATCAATATTGATCTACTTACCTTTTGTAAAAATATCAAACAAAGTAACCACTGAAGTTGCTTAGTTCTAGGAGGAAAAACATGGAAATCAGAATTCCAAAAAAATTTATCATTGGTGCCGCTTCTTCTGCTTGGCAAACAGAAGGATGGAAAGGAAAAAAGGAGGGGCAGGACTCATTTTTAGATAGTTGGTATAAAAATGAAAAGTTTGTTTGGAATGAAGGCTATGGTCCAGCTGTAGCTACAAATTTTTTTGAAGAGTATGATAAAGATATTGCATTAATGGAAGAAATTCATTTGACGCACTATCGAACCTCTATCAATTGGGCACGTTTTTTTACAGACTATGAGAATTTGATTGTGGATGAAGAATACGCAAGTCATATTGATGAGGTGATTAATTCATTGATCAAAGCGGGGATTGAGCCGATGATTTGCTTGGAACACTATGAAGTTCCTGAATATCTGATGAAAGAGTACGACGGCTGGTCATCTAAAAAAGTATTGGAACTATATGTAGCGTATGCTCGTATTGCATTTAAACGTTATGGAGATCGAGTAAAACAATGGTTTACGTTTAATGAACCAATCGTTATTCAAACAAGGTGCTATTTAGATGCTGTACGTTGGCCTCATGAACAGAATACTAAAAAATGGATGCTTTGGAATTATCACAAAGCATTAGCGACTGCTCGAGTAGTGGAAGTTTACCATCAAGAACAATATGATGGAAGGATTGGCTGCATTATAAATCCTGAAATGGTTTATCCAAGATCCAGCTCTGCTGAAGATCTCCATGCAGCAAAGATCTATGATCTATTTTTTAATAAAGTCTTTTTTGACCCAATGATTAATGGCACCTATTCTAAAGAGCTAATAGAATTATGCAAAGAGCATGATATCTACTTCGATCCAACAGAAGAAGAATTAGAGGTAATAGGAAAGAACACCGTTGATTTTTTAGGTATCAATCAATATTATCCGAAGCGAGTCCGCTCACCACGCTATCAATGGAATGAAAATACGCCTTTCCACCCAGAAAGATACTACGAAACGTTTGATCTTCCTGGGAAACAAATGAATAACTCACGTGGCTGGGAAATTTATCCGGAAATTATGTATGATCTGTCCATGTATCTGAAAAACAATTACAAACCTATCCCTTGGCTGATTACTGAAAACGGAATGGGGAGAGAACAAGAAGAACAATACCAAGATGATGCTGGTGTTGTACAGGATGATTATCGCATTGCATTTATCTCTAAACACTTGTACCATTTGCTTCGAGGCATTGAAGCTGGTTCGACTTGTGAAGGGTATATGTTATGGGCATTTACAGATTGTGTCTCTCCAATGAACGCATTTAAAAACCGATATGGGCTGGTGCGTATAGAACTGGATGAAGATAGAACCAGAACACTTAAAAAATCAGCTTATTGGTATCAGACACTCATAGACAATCGAATCCTGAAAATGCCAGACATGGAAGAATTTAAATAGAGCTTTGATAAAAAAACAAGATAGAGCAGCTCGAAACCTCTATCATGGCTAATGAAACCTTTGGAAAAACCAGTTGTCGTAACTATTACAATTTTTAGTCTGGGATATAAGCCTATTAATTGGGCAGACAATAAGATACGGTTTCCTTTGATGAAGAAATAGGAAAGTTATTTTTTAAAGCTTATGAACACTGACGGGTATGATATTTCAGCGGATAACTTACCCGCTAACTCTAGTATGTACATGATAAAAGTATACAGAAAATACAAACAAAAAAGCTTGAAACAAAGTGAAAAATAGATAGCCAAAAAATGGGAAGCACAGAAGAAAAAAAGCAGCATCCAGCTAAGCAACAGGTTCCTGTATACTTGGCTGGATGCCTCTCTCTTTACAGAGAAACAAACAGGATGTTCTATGGTTTCAACTGTCCGTTTTTAAAACGGACAAACTTCTCCATAATAATGAAGAGCAGTTTTCGGACTTTTGCTGTGTTAATATATTTTATTATCATTACTGCCAGAAAAGAGAAGTGATTAAATTGGTTTGTTCCACGACAAAAGCATGAAAAAATAGCTGCAAAATAAAGTCGAATGCCTCTAATAAACAACTGTAGATGGAGGCAGCCAGCCGTGAGTGACTTGGTAAAAATCGTGCTGAGGCACTCACTAAATGAAGTCAAACCAAGAGTAACACAAGAAGTACGCTTGGTCATTTCTCATTTGCTTTTAGAGCTGCGTCTGTCTTCCGTTGCTTACCGAGGTGTTTTTACAAAACCTAAATTCTTGAAAGGATTATTTTGTATTATTCTTCAAGTGAAAGCTTCTAAGGTGTAAAATTATAGGGATCTGTTTTGGTAGTACTGATGTTGTCTCTAATCTTTTTGATTGATTCGATGTTCTGATCATAGTTGTGGTGCATAACATTTGTATATAAAATATCCATCACCGTTAGATAGCTGATTCTGGAAGCCAGTGATTCTGTTCTAAAAAGTGTTTCTTCGGTTAAAACAATGATTGCCTGATTGGCTAAAGTAACAAGCTCAGATCCGCTGTTGCCAGTTAAAGCAATGATCGTTGCCGATGTTTTTTTTATTTGTCTCGCCAGGTTTACAGATTCTTTTGTTTGTCCTGAATGAGAAAAAATGAACACGCAATCTTCACTCGTTAGCTTTGTGGCGAAGCCCAGCTGCATATGATAGTCAAAAATATAATTACAGCGATATTTAGTTCGGATAAATTTATGGAAACTATCAAAAGCAACAATGGAAGATCCTCCAAGTCCAAAAAAATGTAATGTTTTAGCTGAATAAATCAGCGATAAAACCTTGTCAAGCAATTCTTCAGTTAAAAAGTGAGTGGAATTGCTTAATGAATAAATATTTGATTGTAACACTTTTTTGGCAATATCAATACTGGAATCTTCTGGATGAATATCTTCTGCACCTGTCATATAATTTAAATTATGGAAGGTAGGCTGGTAATTTGAATTACGGGCAATATCGATTTTAAAATCTTGAAAACCACTATAACCGATTTTTTTAACAAACTGATAAATAGAAGACTGAGAAACACCAATGTCACTGGCCATTTCCTCTAATGTTTTTCGAGAGATCAGCTCGTCTGATTGGACCAAATAATCAGCAATTTTTTGCTCAGTTTCGCTAAGATTTCCCTTTTTTAATCTAATTCGTTGATCTAAATAATGGTTTTTCATAATGACCTCCATCTGGATTTCTACTGCATTCTAAACGTCAACCTAAAGGAGTTTAGTAGAAAGCAGCGACCTGCTGCATAACATTCGCTAAAACATCATTGATAAGAAATAAAATCAGTACAGGTGCAATCAAAAGAAAATATTTGAATTGTGCATACGTACTATTCTTTCACCTGTTTAAGTAATAGCAAGCACGAAAGACGAGAAATAATAGAATTTTGTAGAAAGTTGAGTATATTCAGCTTTCTAGTCCGGAGTTGTTTTTAGATCTTTAAATGAATTAAACTGCCATTTTTCAGCTTATCTAAGCTACACATCTAATAATTAATTTATCAATAGGAGAGTAAATCCAGCTAAAGCAATTAACAAAAAAAGTAAGTGATTTATCTAATCGGACTCATTTATTATTATAGAGAACAAAATCATAAAAAACAATTTTTATTTTTATTGACGTTTAGAAAAAAAGTTTCGGTTAAATAAATTGAAAAATTGTATATATTTTCAGCTGTCGGTTCTAAGAACTGAAAAAATATGCTTAGATTTCAAGGAGAAATGACAGAGCAATTTTTATTTTTGTCTTTCCCCTGATTGATGCTAAGGCATTCTTTATTTAGGTTATTATATAACATCAGCATAGAATTTATATATATTACATACTTATGCAGTCACTTATTTTTCAAATATATTTGTAGGTTGGTATCTACTGTTATTATTATAAAAAAACGAATATGAATTGAATCTTATCACTGTCATCTGAATTTTTTTTGTTCTAATTATTCGTGGTTGAGTAAAGAAGGACTTTTTTTAAAATTGTATTTTTTTATTAGATTTGTCGTATTTATTCATATTTATGAATTCGTTTTCAATGCTGCTGATTAGAGCTTTTGAAGGATGAAAATAAAAAATATTTTTTATTAACTGAAAACATTTACATAATTTTTTTTATGAAGTACTATCTAGATATAGAAAGAAGAACAGAAATCGTCAAAACAATTTTTTTCGTTCTTTAATCAGTAATTTAAAAAGCGGCGTATTGCAGAGGGGTGAACTATTCTATGTGGAGAAATATTGATTCCCTAATTTCTGTAACAAAGCTGTTCAGTGAAGGAGGAGATGAGAAAGTTTGCTAGGGTTATTTTAGGAATAGATGATTAAGAAGTGCTTTTAGTGAAAAGGCTTACAAAAAAATCGAGAGAACAAATGCGCAGACAGCTTGGTCAAACTGAAAATGAATAGCAAGGGAGCTAGATTAAAGAAGGAGTTAGATAGAGATATGTCGAAATATAAGATTGCAATTGTTAATTCCAGTAGCTTTGGTAAAATTTTCCCCAAACATATTGAAAGGCTAGAAAAAATCGGTCAGATCAAACATTTTACTGTTGATGGTGAGATTCCTGGACGAGAACTTGCTGAACTTCTTCAAGGCTACAATATTATTATTGCAAGTGTTACGCCATTTTTTACACAAGAATTTTTTGCTTATAAAGATGAACTTATTCTAATTACAAGACATGGAATCGGCTACAATAATATTGATATTCATGCAGCTGAAAAGCACAATACAATCGTTACAATTATTCCGGCTCTTGTTGAACGTGATGCAGTTGCTGAGAATAATATAACTAATTTGATGGCTGTTTTACGCTGTACAACAAAAGCGGATCAGTGTGTACGAGAAGATCGTTGGGAAGATCGGGCCCAATTTGTTGGTCGGGCGTTATTTAATAAGACAGTTGGAGTCATTGGAGTCGGTAATACAGGCAGTGGAGTAGTGGAAATTGTCCGCAATGGCTTTCGCTGTGATGTTTTAGCTTATGATCCATATAAATCTGCTTTGCATATTCAAAGCTTTGGCGCCAAAAAAGTGGAGTTGGATGAGCTGCTTGAATCATCAGATATCATTTGTTTATGTGCGAATCTGACAGAAGAAAATTATCATATGATCTCAGATAAAGAGATTGAAAAGATGAAAGACAATGTTTATATATCAAACAGTGCGAGAGGTGCTTTAGTTAGTGAGGAAGCAATTATTAAAGGCTTAAGCTCTGGAAAAATCGCAGGGTTTGCTACAGATGTTTTAGAAGAAGAACCAGGACGAAAAGATCATCCATATCTTTCTTTTGAAAATGTGGTTATGACTCCGCATACTTCAGCCTATACAATGGAATGTCTGGAAGAAATGGGTGAAAAATGTGTTCGTGATGTAGAGAATGTCGTTCAGAGGAAATTACCAGAACGAGCGGTACAGCCGAATAGTGCCTACATTGCGTAGAAAGTAGGGAGTGTTTGAATGCTAGATGATTTAAAAGTAAAAGTAGGGCCTCAATTTTATCAATATCATGAAGGGGCAATTAACTTTGTTCCAACCGTACTAAACGAATATGCTGCGAAGAATGTTTTGATTGTACATGGAACAGTATCATGGGAAAAAGCACAGCCGAAAATGGGATTTTTAAATGATGATCGCTATAATTTTTCTTATCATCAATACACAGGAGAATGCAGTTATTTTGGGACAGATTTAATAGTTGAGATTGTAAAAAAAGAGCAAATTGATTTCATCATTGGTGTTGGCGGCGGAAAACTAACTGATCTGGTTGGTTATGCAGCACATGTATCAAATAGTAATTTTGGTGTAATACCGACTTTAGCTAGTAATTGCGCGCCTTGGACACCACTATCAGTGATGTATAAAGAAACAGGTGAAGCAGAAGGCAAAACGGAGCATTATTTGAGACAAGCAGCTTTTCTAATAACAGATCCTGTGTTGGTTATTAACTCACCAGTGGCATTTTTTATTGCTGGATTAGCAGATACGATTGCTAAATGGTATGAATCAGATGCTATTTTACAGCAAACTCATTTAAAAAAAGAGCCATTTTTGCAATTAGCAGGCTACACAGCAGCGCTATGTAAGGACGCAATTGTGAAGGATTCGGCAAAAGCTATTCAGGATATGGAAAATCGTGAACTTTCCGACGAGTTTATTCGCTTATCAGAAATTGTTTTTGCCATTGCAGGAATGGTTGGCGGATTGGGCGATAAATATGCTAGGAATGCCGCTGCTCATGCAATGCATGATGCGATGAGTAAATATATTCCTAAAAGTCATCAGTTTTTACATGGTGAAAAAGTAGCTTATGGTATTTTTTATCAGCTGGCAATCGAGAATAAATGGGCCTCAATCGATCAGCTGCTTCCATTTTATCAAGAGTTGGATTTACCAATGTCTTTACATCAGATGGGCATCTATCCTGAAGATGAAACAGTCATTGATGCTATAGTTAAATTTATTGATTCAAAAGAAAAAGTTCATCTCATCCCGGTAACGATTACTGAAGATTTGTTAAAGGAATCAATTTATCAGTTGGAAGAATACATTAAAGGGAAGAGATAGAGGAGGAGGACACATGGAAACATTAAGTGTAACGCAAAGTTTGTTAATTGCAGTGTGGACAGCAGCCGTTATGTCAAGATGGCTTGGGGGAGGAGCAACATTAACGCTGCGTTTTTCACCATTGATGACAGGGCTTATTGTAGGGATTGTAATGGGGAATGTTCCTCAAGCGATGATTGTAACCGCATCACTTCAAATGATTTATATGGGTGTTTTCTCACCAGGAGGTTCAATGCCTGCCGAACCATCAATCGCAGCTGCGATTGCGGTGCCCGTTGCATTGATGGGAAATTTGGCTCCAGAAGCGGCAATTGCAGTTGCTGTGCCAGTTGGTCTTTTGGGAAGCTACTTGTACCAATTTAGATTCTTCATTAATACATTCTTAGGAAAATACACCGATAAAGCAGTAGACGATTTGAATCCGAAAGCTATCTCACGTTCGATAATTGCTTATCCAACAATTGCATCATTTTTGTTATTCGTACCATTAGTATTTATTGCTCTTTATTTTGGAGCACCAGTTATTGCTGATGTAATTACTGCTTTAGAAGGAACTGTGGTTATTCACGTGTTGGAGGTTGTCGGCGGCGGCTTAGCTGCAATCGGGATTGCAACAACTGTTTATGTTATTGGTCGAAAAGATTATATGGTTTTCTTCTTCCTTGCATACTTCATGAGTATCGTATTTAAATCATTAGAAGTAACAATGGTTACTTATGCAGTGTTTGGTATTTTAATCGCATTGATTTTCGTACAGTCTCAAAAAGGGAAAAATATACAGGCGGCAAGCAACGACACAAGTGCAGCACCATCCTTTGATGGGGATGATGAAGATGATTACGATGACGGGTTCTAATTAATATGAGTCTAGCTTTTTGAGCTTCTTGCCAGTTTTTAGAAATTGAGAAAAGTGAAACAGAAAAAGCTGAGATCGCTTTGCTGAATTTCTTCTAGAATCAGCTGAGCCAAAAAGCGTTTTAATAGGAGGGAAAAAAATGACAGAGATAACAAAAAATACGAATCTTGCACCAGAAGAAATTACTAAGAAAGATGTTACAAAAGCTTATCTTAGATGGCATTTTGCAAATGAAATTCCGCACTCATTTGAACGTTATCTGGCCCCATCTTTGTTGTATGCGATGATGCCGATTTTGAGAAAATTATATAAAGATGATGATGCGTTGAAAGCTGCCTACAAGCGTCAGCTGTTGTTCTTTAATACACAGCTTAGCTGGGGTGGTGGTGTTATTACTGGGTTGATGTCATCCATGGAGCAACAAAGAGCGCAGGAAGAATATGAAGGCACAGAAGTGTTGATGCAAGATGATTTGATGTATAACACAAAAGCCGGTTTAATGGGTGCTTTAGCAGGAATTGGGGATGCAATCGATTCAGGAACTGTTCAGTATATCTTTATTGCGATCGCTGTTCCTTGGGCTGAACAAGGAAGCGCATTAGGGGCATTATTCCCATTCGTCTTCTTTGCATTGTATCAGGTATTACTAGGGGTCTTCTTTGCTCGTCAAGCATTTTCAATGGGACGTAATGCAACAGGCTTAATGCAAAGCTCAGGTGTTCAAAACGCAATTGAAACATTGTCTGTTTTGGGATTATTTATGATGGGAATTCTAGCCGGAAATTATGTAAAAGTTTCTTCAACCTTGCAGTTTAAGATTTCCGGGCGAGAGTTTGTTATTCAGGAAATACTCGATAAGATTATTCCAGGGATATTACCATTGGCAGTCGTAATGGGTGTGTACTGGTTCTATACGAAAAAAGGACTAAAAGTAACGCAGGCATTGGTCTGGCTGACAGGTATTTTAATTGTATTGGCAGCAGTTGGAATCTTATAAATTAAAATAAAAGGAAGTGAATGGAAATGGGCGTAATCAATTTAGCACGTGTTGATGAAAGACTGATTCATGGTCAAGTAATGGTTACATTATCACAAAAGAGCGGAGTAAATTCGATCTTTGTTGTAGATGATGTAGTGGCTAAAGACAAATTTATGCGTGATTTATATAAGAGCGCAGGAAGCCGTACTGGGCAAAAAACAATCGTTATCACTCCTGATAAGGCAAAGTTTTATTGGGATGAATATGAATTTAAAGATTACAATTGTATTTTGATTACTAAAACAGTCGGTGCTATTTACGATTTAGTAAAGCATGGTCTTCCTATGAAAGAATTAAATATTGGAGGAATTGCTCAGAAAGATCCAGCGAAAGATATTTTGGTAACAAAGTCTGTTTATTTAAATAAAGAGGATGCTGAAAAATTAAAAGAATTGAATGAAAGCTACGGTGTGGAAAATATTTATTTCCAAGCAACACCATCAGCGCCTAAATCATCACTAAAAGAAGTGTTGGTGAAATTCAATTTGTAATCTGATTTCTGTCAGTGAGAATTATCACTTCTGCTGAAAAAATGGAGACGGAGCGTTAACCTTTTAAAGCAGCTGTGATAATTTTTATTTTAAAAGCTAGTAAAGTGAGATGGATGATGGGAAGTGATTGGCATTATGGAACAAAACGAGCAGCTTAAAGACTGGATCTTTCGCTATCAGTATGTCTATCGCTTGAGACGTACTAATAAACAGAAACAAAGATTTCTTTCAGCATTGGCAACAGATATAGTCAAAATACGTCAAGATATCCAAGTGATTGAATATAAGCAAAATAAAAAATATGTTTCCAGTAATTTATACGTTGGGAATATTGAAACAGCTGACCGAATCATTTGCACGTATTATGATACCCCTCCACAGGGATTTGGTCCGTATTATTTGTTTGACAGAAAAAAACAAAGTAAAGCTGTCACAAGCTTTATACTGGCAACATCTATTGCGAGCTTATTGATTGGATTACTGTTAACCGTTCTTTATATGCGGGTTTCCAATAATACATTTGATTTTGCTTCTTTCAATACATTGCTTATTATTTTAGGCTATGGTGTTTATTTTTACTTGCTTAGTAAAGTAGCTAAAGGTCTATCCAGCAGAAAAAATCTTATTCGCAATACTTCCTCTGTCTTATCATTATTAACACTTATACAAACGATAAAGGGAAATAAAATGGCTTTCGCTTTTGTAGATGAAGGCAGTTTTGGAGATATGGGTCTTGATGTCTTGAAAAGTTCTTGTAAAGCTTCAGCTAAAATTTATGCACTCGATTGTGTCGGTGCAGATACTGAACTGCATTTTATGGGTAATTTTACCAAAGAAGACAGACTGAAAGGGGTGACTGTTCACCAACCGTCAGACAATCAAGTGAGCTATTTATTTGGAGCAAGAAATTCAATTGGGGATCATGAAAATGCCTATTATCTTAAAAAATCTGATTTGAAGAAAAAAGTGCTAAACCAGAAAAACTTGACGAAAATAATAGAATTATTTAATTGATACTTCTCGTCTAACTTGTTTAGGTAAATAGAGGTGCTAAAGCAGTATTTGTGAAAATATATACTACTAGAAATAGGGAGGACATAAGATGCTTGGGATTGTCATTGCAACACACGGTAAACTGAGTGACGGGCTAAAGGATTCAGCAGAAGTTATTATGGGCGCAACACAGAATATTGCGACAGTGAGTCTGAATCAGGGAGACGACATTCAGAAATTGGGACAGAAAATCAAACAAGCGGTTCAAGAGGTAAATCAGGGAGACGGCGTTGTTGTATTGGTCGATTTAGTTAGTGCCAGTCCATACAACCAGTCATTATTGATCATCAGTGAACTGGAAAGTGAGCTGCAACATTCGGTTCATGTTATAAGCGGAGCTAATCTGCCGATGCTTTTGGAAGCAATCAATCATCAAATATTAGGTACAGCTGTTGATCAGGCAGCTCAAGCGATTGCTGAACAAGGAACAGGCAGTGTAACTATCTGGCATGTGTCCATGGTAGATGAGAATGATGCCGAAGAGGATGATGATTTCTAAAAATCTTGGAAAAGCTGACGGAGAAATCATTGAGGGCGGACTCAAAAAAATAGTGAAGGATGATGCATAGATGAAATGGGGATTCAGATGGTATGGAGAAAAAGATTCCATTCCATTAAAAAACGTGAAACAGATTCCCGGTATTAACGGTATTGTGGGAACTCTGCTGAACAAATTGCCGGGAGATATTTGGGAAGTAAATGAAATTCAAAAATTGAAGGATTCTGTAGAAGCTGGTGATTTAGAGCTGCTTGGAATTGAAAGTGTAGCTATTCATGACGCAATCAAAGCAGGAACACCAGATCGGGATCAATACATCGACAATTATATACAAACCATTAGGAACTTATCTAAGTGTGGTGTGAACTTGATTTGTTATAGCTTCAAGCCAATATTTGGCTGGGCAAAAACAACTTTGTCCTATGAAAATAGTGACGGCAGTTATTCGCTTGTATATGATCAGTCAGTTGTAGATAAAATGCAGCCAAGTGAAATGTATACGTTAATTCACAGCCAATCCAAAGGGTTTAATTTACCTGGCTGGGAGGAAGAACGACTGAAAAAATTTGATGCCTTACTTAAAATTTATGAGGGTGTCACAGAAGAAGATTTGTTTGAAAATTTGAAATATTTCTTATTGAAGATTATTCCGGTTTGTGAAGAGATGGATGTTAAAATGGCCATTCATCCGGATGATCCGCCTTGGGAAATTTTCGGATTTCCAAGAATTACTAAAAATTTGGCAGACCTGCAAAGAATTATGGACATCGTTGATTCCCCTTATAATGGAATCACATTCTGTACGGGTTCTTTAGGAGCAGATCTGGCAAATGATTTAGTTGAGATGGTCCAGCAGATCGGTCATCGTATCAACTTTGTTCACTTCCGTAATGTTGGTTTTATGGGAGAAAGGAAATTTAAAGAGACTGCTCATTTGAGTACAGAAGGCTCATTGGATATGTATGCGATCATGCAAGCGTTGATTGATGCTGGTTTTGATGGAGTGATTCGTCCTGATCATGGAAGAACTGTCTGGGGTGAAATCGCAATGCCAGGCTATGGGCTATATGATCGTGCAATGGGGATCACATATATGCAGGGGTTGCACGAAGCAATTACGAAAGCCAAAAAATAAGTGCTTGTATTATTGACTAACCTGCATGATAAATTTTTATAAGAAAGTGAGTAAATATGCTGGCAAATATGGATCATGAAATTTATAAGCAACTGGAAGAGGTAAAATTGTTACCACTATACACAGCAACTGATTTAAGTTATTTAGACAAGCTGGAAGAGATTCTTGTGAATAATGATGTTCGTTTTATCGAAGTCACTTTTCGCAGTAATCTGGCTGCTGAAGCAATTAAAAAGTTAGCTGTGTCTGGTGAATTGGTAGTCGGAGCCGGTACAGTAAGAACTCTTCAAGAAGCTAAAATTGCGGTAGCCAACGGGGCGAAATTTGTTGTATCACCAGCAGTTGTTCCAGAGGTGATTGAATATTGTCTTAAACAAGACATTCCAGTATTTCCCGGAACAGCAACTCCCGGTGATATTCAACGAGCTTTGGATTACGGGATTAAAGTCGTTAAATTTTTCCCGGCAGATATTTATGGCGGACTTAAAGCTATTAAAGCGTTGAGCGGTCCATTTTACGATGTGCGATTCCTGCCAACTGGCGGTATCGACAAATCAAACTTTATTGAATATCTCAATAGCAAACCAATAATAGGTGTGGGCGGCTCGTTCATTATCTCAGAAGCATTGATCAAAGAAGATAACGGCAAAACAGCAGACAGTACGCTGAAAGAGCTGGTTGATTTAATCAAAGCAAACAAAAATGACTAGACTTAATTGAACGACCACATCTGTTAGCAGACAAAAGGGCTTGAGACAACAAAGCATAAAAAAATGAAACAGGGGGATTATTTGGATGGGTAAACCAAATGACCCTCTGTTTCTCGTTTAAATAGATCAGGAGAGTATAAAATATTTTGTGTAAGCTTCAATGGTAAAACGAGATAAATAAACTAGGAGAAACAAACCATGAGTATGCTCTCTAGAGATCAAATCAAAGAAATGCTTCAACACTATGATATTAAGACTACTGAAGACATAAAAGACACATTTAAGGATATGTTTGGAGAAAAGGACCTGCAACAGTTTAATTAACAGTCAGTTAGATTACTTATTTTACACTCTCTGTTTGCCCAAGGCTGGACACTTGATGTGATTATTAGCTGAGGAGCGGCAATTCCTATTTCTTGCTCTGTTAGAACGCTCTATCGCAAGTTCAAAGCCAATCAATTTGATGTCGCAACACTACCAATGAAAGGAAAACGAAAGCCCAACGGATATAAAGAGTGTCGCGGAAAGCGAGCATTCAAACGTACTATTTTAGAAAGACTCACTGACTATCCTGAATTTCAACAAATGATAGTGTAAACTCTTGGTTTTAAAGGAAGTTTGTCCGCTAAAACGTGTTTGTTTTTTGCTTCTCTGGATTTTTCAAATGGGAAAGACAGTCAAGGGAATACTTTTAATTATCCGAATAAAAAAATCCCCAAGCCTACTTTTTCAGACTCAGGGAGAGACTCTTTAATTTTCTACATTTCGTACATAATCATCGAAATACTGAATCAAATCGGCTTTGATTTTCTGGTATTCTTCTTCAGTGTACTCTTTCTCCTCAATTTTGCCATTGAAAAAAGGGATTTTCAGTTCTTCTCTTAAGCGTTCTAGAACATCCGTGTGATCCATTTCAGCACCTCTTTAATTATTATCAACTCTCATTATAAGACATTGAACCAATTCGTCAACTCTTCAAATGAACTTTTCATCACATCCAGCTTTTTATAAAGAAGTGCAATGTTTGTATCCTCATGAAGAAAGACCTGTTTCAGTTCAAAATAAAAATCTTCAAATGCATCGAAAAAAGGTTCCGTTTTATTCTGTGCAAGCGCCTCGTTACTGTAATAAAAAACCCGCACACTATGGAAATAAGTGAATACCTCATTGATATTAACTAAGATCCGTACGTCCGTTTCATCTGTACGAGGCTGGATGCTGATTAAATCATACAAAGCCAGACATTTGGTATGCGTTTCAGATAGGTACGATAAAAAGATTTCAATTTTTTCTTTTGTTGCTGCCATCACAGACACCTCCGTTTATTTTATTATAATAAAGATCGGCTGAATTGAGAAATAATAACTTTTCTGTGTTTCAAGGTACCGGAAAGAGCATTCGCAGGACCTCATTACCGATTTGGAAACCGAAAGTCAAACAGTACTGTGTTTAGATAGTCACTGAAAGTCTTCATTACTTTAAAAACATCTATCCAGCTTTCAACTAGTTTTTTTATCCTGCGGCAATTCAAATGGCAGGTCATACTGAACATGCCAGCTTTTGTATTTAATATACGGATCAATGACTGTTCCTTTTTCTTTTCTATCTGGCGGTTTCATAGTAATAAAAACAAATTGACTTACTAAAGATTCTAAAGTATGCTTATAAAGGAAGTTTATAAAATTTATTTATAAAGTGAAATAAGAACAAATTGAGGTGAAACAATATGAAGGCGGGAACCCCTAATCAGCTGAAAAGCAGTAATCTTCATCGGTTGAGAAAGATTATTCAAAAAGAAAAAAGAATAACGAAGCCTGAACTGGCTGAAAAAAGCGGGTTAAGTACAATGACGGTCAATAATTTAATGAAAGATCTTCTAGCAGAGAATGAAGTCATTGAAACAAAAGCTTCTGCAACAACCGGCGGCAGGAAGGCCAGTGTATTTGAATTTAATGCCCTCCATCAGCTGGTGCTTACAGTAGCTCTGTTGGAAAAAGATAAAGCCGTTACTTTTTTATTCACCGTTCATGATTTGAATGGCCAAATACTAAGACAGAAAGTCCAGCCGGGCAATTATTTTGACAAGACGCTAGTGAAAGCACAGATCGCCGGATTTATTAAAGACTATCCGACAATTCAGTGTCTGGTTATTGGGCTTCCTGGGGTAGAGCATGAAGGTATATTGAAGGATATGGATTTTCCTTTGTTAAAGGATGAGAATTTAAAGGAGTATCTGGAGGAAGCCTTTGGTTTTGATGTAATTACTGAAAACGATGTGAATGCAGTAATTTATGGATACAGTCAGGTGATGCCGTTAGAAGCAGAAAACGCTGTTGTCGGTCTGTATTATCCTGAAAGCTTTCCGCCGGGAGCAGGTATTGTTCTTCATGATCGACTCGTTAAAGGGAGAAATGGCGTAGCGGGTGAAATTGCACATTTGCCCTCTGATCCGGATTGGAAAACATTCAGCTATAGTGAGGAAGAAGTGATCGGAAATTTGCTGAACAATGTACAAACATTCATGAGCCTTTATGACCCAGATTGTTTTGTGATTTATCGGGATAAAGGATTTACTGATGAACATTTAAAAGAAAGAATTGAACAAAGAATGAAAGAAGAGTTTCCTTATGCTGAATTGCCTGAAATCGTTTTGTCAAAGGATTTTCATAATCATTATATTTATGGCTTGTTTGCATTGGGCATTACACAATTGAATACGCAATGGGAACAGTTCGATTAGGGAAAAAATTACAGGAATAATGAAATGCAGTTCGCAGACCTTGAAGAATGGAGTGAGCTGCTTTCAAATAGAAAGGGCCGAAAGATGAGAACTAAAATGTACTCTGTCTAAAAGATACGTAGAAAAAGAACGGATGCTGGCAGGTGATTTGTATATGGCTGCCGATGATGAAAATTAAGAGAAGACCTTCGTTGATCGGGAGAATTGACAGATCTGTTTAATCAGACGATTAAAGAGCTGCTGGAATACCATAACGAATTACTGAGAGAGCTGTTCGAAGCGACAGAATAAACTATATATATATCGAACCGCTTTTCCGCTGTGATTATGGCAGTTTTAGTTTAACTGGCAGTCTTTTGTATACAATCATACTGGCTTCTGCTGCTTATTCGGTGATTATTTTGTCAGCCGAAGTTGCCGGTTTGGGCTTAGGAATGTCGCAAATGCTTTCAGTGTTTTTTTTCAGTGCCATACTAAAAAGGACTTTGTGGCAGAAGGAACATCATTTATCGTGTTTGTTCAAGTCTTTTCCGCTGTTACTGTCGGCATTGTCTATTCTGAACAGCTGAGGATTGCTGTTTATACTGGCAGCTGCTATTGTATATGAAGTTTTGCTGTTTTTGTTGGCAAGCCGTTTTTATAGAGGACCAGCTCGCAGAAAGAAGTCTGCTGAGGATAAAATAGAAGAAAAGATGATCGAGGAGGACATACAATGAGTCAGATAAAAATGATTGCAGTAGATATGGATGGCACATTTTTAAACAGTCAAAATGATTATGATAGGGAGCTGTTTCAGCAACTTTATAAAAAAATGCAGGAGAAGGATGTAAAATTTGTTGTGGCCAGCGGGAATCAGTACTATCAGCTGAAATCCTTTTTCCCAAAAATAGCCGCTGAAATTACTTTTGTTGCTGAAAACGGCGCATATATTGTTAATAACGAGGAAGAAATTTTCTGCGGAGAGCTGTTGCTTGAAGAAGTTCATGAAATTTTGGATATCTTAGGACAGTATGAAAATGTGCACACCATTTTATGCGGCAGAGAAAGTGCCTATGTAAATAAAAAAGAGCCTCAGTCCTTTGTTGATCACGGCAGTATTTATTATCATCGTCTGAAATTAGTAGACGACTTGTATGGAGTTGATCAGGATAAGCTGTTTAAATTTGCTTTGACTGTACCGAAGGGAAAGGCACAGGAAATTTTAGACAGCCTGATTTCTGCCATGGACGATAGAATAACTCCGGTTTCAAGCGGTCATGAAGACATTGATTTGATTATTCCGGGTATTCATAAAGCTAATGGACTATTGAAGCTGCAGAAGCTGTGGGGAATAAAAGACGAAGAAGTCGCAGCTTTTGGTGACAGCGGCAATGATCTGGAGATGCTGAAGCATGCAGGTTTCAGCTATGCGATGGGCAATGCACATCCGAAAGTCAAAGAGACAGCCAAAGAGATTATTGCAACGAACAATGAAAATGGTGTGCTGAAGCAGATAGAGAAGCTGTTGGGTGAATAGAAGATAGACAGAAAAACAGAGTGTGAGACAATAATCAAAGTGAAAATTGCCTCACACTCAAAACTTGAACAAATGGCAGGACAGAAATAAACATTCTTTTGTGGGTTCGTCAACTGAACTGTGGAAGTTAATTGATTAAGAAGATTAACAAATAAAATTTTTTCGCTGTTTTCGAACTTAGAGAAAAACTGTTTGAAGATACCGTTGAATAAACCGATGTTGAAAATCCGGCACCAACAGCACGACTATCCGTTAAAATATTGATTTCTTTTTCTATTTTTATAAAAGAGGCATCAAATTTCTTTGTTTCTTTTTGGATTTTCTATTTATCTGTTATATATTGGCTCTATAATATCTAGTGTTGGTGGCGTGATTGTCACTGACACTTTTTTCGTTTTGAAAAAAAAACAGGAAAGACATCTTGAAATCCAGTAGAATTAAAGTCGACAAAAACCAATTCA
>NZ_JAJDJV010000024.1:0-15978 GCF_020567625.1 Enterococcus sp. BWT-B8
CCTTTGAATTGGTTTTTGTCGACTTTAATTCTACTGGATTTCAAGATGTCTTTCCTGTTTTTTTTTCAAAACGAAAAAAGTGTCAGTGACAATCACGCCACCAACACTAGATATTATAGAGCCGAAAAACCCTTGTATATCAAGGGTTTTTTCTTTTACTCTCTCTTAATAAAATGAAGATTCTGGTGAAATTTTTCCTAGATTGTTTTAGATTGTCCCATTTTGACTACAGTAGTCGTCAAAATAGAGAAAAAAATAGGAGTTTTTTTGACGACAAAAGTAATCAGGAAAATACCAAAACATTTACCGAGTTGAGCAAATATGAAGCCCGGTTTGCTCAGCACGATGAAAAAGGCAAAACACTTACTTTGCTGCACAAATGGGAGAGTAGCACACTTTTCTCTTAAAACATTAAGGAGAAAACTATGTGTAAAGAAGACAAAAAAGTCATTTGGAAGGACCAAAATGATCTAATTTTGATGATGATAATCAATAATTTCATTGAAAAAAATGACGTCAAATCTGTTAGGCAATATCAACAGAAAATAAAAGAATTTCCGAAAGAAGTTCCAAGTGTTTGGTTTATTGTAGAGAGATATGGTTCTTGGGAAAAACTGATGCTAAGAATAGGAATAATTACCAATAATCAAAAAAGCTGGAAAAAAATGACCAATGAAGAACTATATATGTCAGCTGAACAATTTATTGTCAGTAACAATATTAAATCTCAACGATCTTATGAAAAAATTTCAGTAGGGAAAAATGTTCCTTCTTTAAGTACATTGAAAAAAAGAATAGGCGATGTGAAACCATTGTTTAAGAAGAAAATGAACACTGAAATTCACCAAACTAATTTTGAATTGTTGCTTGAATTAAAAAATGAAATAGTTCGGTTAGGGATGGAGGGAAATCCTTCGATAACTGAGTTTAGAAAAAGAAACTGCTCAACTAAGTTACCTTCAGTAGACACATTGAAAAGACATTTTGGTAAAACTTGGGAAGAATTGATGGAAGAGATAGGTTTTGATTACAGAGCAGTAAAGATAAGAAAGATGTCTGAAAATTTTAGTAGAGATGATTAATCATAGTATAGATTCTATATTGTGAATATATCTGTTATTATTGCGACTGCACGTTTTTTAGCTTTTTAAAAGGATAGAAGAGTTGCCAAAAATTCATAGATAATGAGAGAGAAACGCTGTTAAATCAGTGTTTTTCTTTTTTGTAGTTGGAATGTTTTTCTAAAGATTGGAAGATTTGATTCAAAGTAGATAGTTCATAATTGTACATAGTTTTCTCAAAGTGGCATGGATTCTTTGTGGAACTTTGAAACTAAATAATTAATAAACATAGCTTTTTAGTAAAGTCATAGATAATTCTGAAATAAGGAAATGGATGTGGGGAAAAATGACATTCTTAGTTGTGAATGAAATGTAGTATAATAAATTTGATAAAACTGTAAGTAGACAAATGGCTATTAAAATAATTTGGATAGGATGGTAGGACAAAAAGTGAAACGAATTTTTAATCATAAAGATTTTGATATAGAGACCGAAGTGGATATAGGACATGATGATTTTGTGTATGGCAATTATGTAGATTGGGATCGCTTTAGACAAGAATGTGAAATAGAGATTCTTGAATATTTTGAAATTTACCTTCCTTGGGGGAAAGAAATTTCAATTGAAGAATATTTTGCTTTTATCAGTCAGGATTGTTTTACTGATTCTTCAATGATTAGTGATTTCAGCTTGGATAGTTTACCCGTCCAAGGCACAGCAGATAGTATTTCAGAAATAGTAATTGAGTTTCCAAGGCGTAATAGAGATATGATCTCAGCTATTTTTGATTATCATGAGGTTCCATCAGGTTTTGAACAGGAGTATGAGTTACCAGAAGAATTACAATATTGGCCCAACATAATAGAAGAAGAGTATGATGAATATGATTATTATATGAATAATCCAATTTAGTTTTTTACTTTCGAAAGCACAATTAATGATATACAGAAGAAAGTAAATAATATTTCTGATGATTTAACTAAGAAATCACTGATACTTTATTCTATGATTATAAGTGAAAGCTTATTTAAATCAGTCTTAATTGAGAGAGTACCTCAAGAGCATAATATTAGTAAATTCAGTCAAGAAATTCTTTCAAATGAGATTAATAAAATGATTCGTAGTAATGTGGAGATGCGGAATACTTTTTTCAAGAAACTTTTTGGAGAAAAAGCACCTAAGCAAGAATGGATAGATCTACGAAATTCTCTGGCCCACGATATTGAGTCATCAACAATAGTAGACGGAACTATCATATATGAAAATTTGAAAACAAAAACAGAAGAAAATTTTTTTATTGATGATTTGTTCATGAAACAGTTAGAATTTGCTGAAGAATTACAAGATATTATGGGAAGATGTTAAAACGGAAAGATATTATATAATAATGAGATGTGATTAGAAAATTTTCGGACTACTAAATGAAAGGGGAACATTCATGGATAAGTCTTTTCCAAGCTATAAAAAAATTTTTGAGGAAACGGCTAGACGTTTAAAAAAACTAGAAAAGATGGGGAAAAAGATACCGGTCAATTGAGAGACGAAGATGCTTTCTTATTTTTAATAGTGGGAAATATAAATTTACGGTTAAATACTATTTTTTTTCTTTTAGAAAATGGTATTACAGATGGTGTGTTGCCATTGCAAAGAACTGTATTTGAAATGCAAATAGCATTTAAGGCGTATTCAAATTCTGAAAAAAAAGAGGATTTTCTTCAAGCATATTTTAGTAAGAAAGGATTTGAAAGCTCTATAAAATGGGAGAAAGTCTTAAATAGTGATGATTCGAATTTGTTTTCTAAAGAAGAAAGAGAAAAATTAGCCGATTTTAAAAATGACTATGAAAAATCTATTAAGGAGCGTTTCACTATGTCTCCTTATAAAATTTGGTATGAAATAGCAAGTGATAAATCATTGAAGGTGTTGAGTGATACTTTCTATAATGGAATTGAGTACTTTTCCAATTATGATGAATTATCAAATTGGGTACACCCACAAAGGTTAGAAGAGAATCTTAATGCTACAAACCTTACACAAAGATTACCAGATGAATACTTAAATCTTTTAATTGGATCGCTCATGTGGGATATCAAAAATTTAGTTGATGATGTTGCATTTATAGCAAACCACTATAAAGTATCACAAAGCCAACCTCTTTTTAATTACGGTAAGAATATAGAAGAATTTTCGAAAAAACTGGGAGAATTAGCTAAATAAATGACAAAAGAGAAACGTTGAAAAATCAGCATTTCTCTTTTTTAGTCAGAATTTTTTTCGAAAAATTTGATTAAAGTAATCTAGATTATCTATAATTGAGCATAATTTCTTAAAAAATATATAAGGCAACTCTAATATACATAAGATAATCGGAGTAGAGCGCTTTTTCAGTTTTGGAAAGGTAGAAAAAATATATTTACTTTTAGTAAACTTAAAGATGTCTTATCATTTTGTTTGGAATTTGTTAAAATAAATTTGAAAGCGTTTTATTATGGACCGAAGGAAGTGAATCACATGACTAAATACACTGACGACGAAATTAGAAATATGTCCAAAGTAACGATAAAAATAGCTGCGGACTATCTAGGCATTTCAACTAATATGCTAACCATTGGAATGCGAAATAACTTATTGCCTATAGGGTTTGCTATTCGCAATGAAGAAAGTTATCGCTCTAATTGGAGCTATTCAATTGTTCCAGAGAGATTAATTGCCTATAATCACGGAAAAATTAATGAAATCCAAATAGAGAATATCGAGAATAGTATTAACACTATTGTTAGTCAATTCGAAGAAATGAAACGAGATTTGGTTTTTCTATTAAGCGAAAACGACGAATAGGAGGCATGAAAGAGTTTCAAGCTCTCCTTATGGGAACTACTCAGAATATTAGTGAAGTTGAACGTGATAGTGAAAAGCAGCAAGTCGTTATTAATGGCGTTTTCGCAAAAGGAAAAGCTAGTTCGGATGATACTGAAAAGGAAAGTAAAGGCAGTAACCTTAATATTATTTATTTAGAGAAGGAGGAGAAATGGATGCCAGAGCAGCCGGCTTTAATTAAAACCCGAAAAGAATTGTATGATGAAATATGGAAAATATCTATTGCTGGAGTTGCAAAAAAATACAACATTCCATATGGGCATATGATTAGGCAACTTAAGATAGCAGAAATCCCTGTTCCACCTTCTGGCTATTGGATGAAGTTATCTAGTGGTAAGGAAGTGTCTGTTCTTGAGCTGACGGGAGATCCAGAAGAAAGTGTGTCGATCTATAAAACTACCCCTGGCGTGAAGTCTCGGAAAAAAGCTGTTTCAAGGGTTACAAATACTAGTGAAGAGAGCCTTGTTATTTCCGAAAATTCAGAAATTAAAATTCTACCTCCTGAAATAATCGAGCAGTTTGGAAAAACGTATAATATTTATAAAAGGTCAAATCTTTATGAAGAAGTATGGAAACAGCCGATTACAAAAATTGCAAAAATTTATTCAGTGTCAGACAGTGCTATTCATAAGATATGTAAGGCTTTAAATGTACCCACTCCTCCAGCAGGATATTGGTCACGAGTACGAGCTGGGAAGACCGTGAAAAAGATTCCTTTACCAAAAGGAAATTATCCAGAGCAAAAAACAGGATTACGTTCTGAAGCAATCAAAATTAGCCCAAATGAAGGTGAAGTCTTAAATTTTTTAGATAATGAAAGTCGGACACTGGTTTTAGCTGTAGCCGATCAAATAATGCTACCAGATGAGGACTCACGTATGAATTCAAAAATTATTGCCCATAGAAAAAAAGTATCAAAATGGCAAAGAGAGTTAAAGAAAAATGAAGCGAAAGGATGGGGAAAAAGAAATTTATCAGATCCGCCCTTTCTAGCAGATACTATTTCAGAGGAAGCATTGCCCAGAGTTTGTCGAATTTTCGATGCATTGATAAAAGCATTGGTGCCTTTAAACTGTGAACTTACAAATGATTTAAAAATTAAGGTGAATCAGGAAATCGTATCTATTTCTGTTACAGAAGCTAAAGATAAAATTCCTCATATTATTACAGAAAAAGAAAATTTGGAACTCTTGAAATATGAAGATAGGCACAATAACAACTCCTATGCATCAAAACCCAATATTAGAAAATATGATTATCTATTTAATGGAAGAATTAGTGTAACGATTCATGGTAGAAAGACATATAGAGACTGCAAAGCTTATGTTGTTGAGGAGATGCTAGGAGATATTGTGTTAGCATTATATGAAGTTTCTGATGTGCTTCGACAAGAACGAGAAGAGCGTGAAGAGAAAGCGCGCCAAAGAGAAATTGAACGTCAGAAAAAGGAACAACAGAGAGAACGTTATAATTTAGAAGTGACAAATACAGAGGCTTTAGTAAATAAAGCTGAAGATTATGAAACTGCATGCAAAATTCGAGCTTATATTTCTGCTCTAGAGAAATCTGATGAGTTAGATGATGAAACAGCAACATGGATTCAATGGGCAAAGAAAAAAGCAGATTGGTATGATCCTACTTTGGCATTAAATGATGAGTATTTTGGAAAACGGAAACATGAGGAAAGTTCTGAATCAAAAGTATTGAAAAAATCTGGTTACTCTTGGTGGTGAGTAGCAAAGCTATTCTTTTAAATAAATACCACTCATAAAATGATTATGAGAGAGCCTAATGAGAGAGTGTATACTAAATAAGATTTTTTGTTGTAAAAAATATATATGGAAAGAAGTAGAAAATGAAAATAGTTCATGGCTCAATACTAGAATTTCAGTAGTTTAGTTATATATCAGATATTGGATGCCTATTTCGGCCATACAAATAAAATTGTTAGTGAACAAAGGTGGTATCATTGTAATTGGTAGGTAAAAAAAAACTATCTTCATGATATAATAGATGTAAATGAATAATGGAAAGGTGTTGGTTATCTTGGGCTTAAACTTTAAAAATATTTCAAAAAATAAAGCTCAAAGTACAGTTGATCCAAAGAAAATCTTTGATATTCTTCCAAATAAAAGTGTTAAATATGATGGTTATCTTAGAGATGTTCAAACAGAAGTTTTGAAATCTTGGATGGAAAAAGGCAGAAATAAAAAGGATACTATCTTAAAAATGAATACTGGTAGCGGAAAGACAGTGGTTGGATTACTAATACTGAAGTCCTATCTAAATGAAAATAAAGGACCAGTTGCTTATTTTGTACCAGATAACTATCTTTTGTCACAGGTAATAAATGAAGCTAAAGATTTAAACCTTACTGTAACATCGGAACCCAGTGATATTTCTTTTTTAAGAGGTAGAGCAATTTTAGTCACAAATATTCATAGACTAGTTAATGGGAAATCAGTTTTTGGTATTGATGAGAAGAAAATTAACTTAGGTGCGTTGATTATTGATGATGCACATGGATGTATAGACATTTGCAGAAATCAAGTTTCTCTTTTCATTCCTAGGCAAGAAGATACATTTGTTGAGGATTTTTTCTTAAAGATCCGACCATCTCTAGTTCAGCAGTCTAATAATAAAGTTCTTATGTTTGAAGAGTATGAAAGTGTAAGTATCCCTATTCCTTTTTGGGCACTTCAAAAAAACATCAGTTATTTGCAAAAAGAGATTAGAAATTTTGCTGATCATAAAGGTTCCAACTATCAAAAATCAGCTGCATTTAACATGCCATTACTACTTGATAGATTGCATATGTCGGATGCTTTTTTTACTGAGTGGGGACTGACTATATCTTTAAGATACGCTCCTGTCGATCAGATTCTGAGTTTCAGTGAATGCCCTCATAGAATTTTTATGAGTGCAACCATTGAAGATGAGAGTACTATGGTTAGTCAATTCAGCTTAAATACAAATTATGAAATTATTTCTCCTAAAGGTGCTAATGATATTGGTGAGAGACTAATACTAACTCCCCAAGCAACTAACCCGAAGATCTCAAGTTTTGATATAAAAGAATTTATATTTGATAAAGGTAGAAATCACAATATAGTAGTTCTTGTTCCAAATTATAAAAAAGCAAGAGAGTGGGAAGGCTATCATGATTATATTCAAACAGAAGAAGACGATGTGAGTGAGATTGTAGAAAGATTAAAAAATAGGCATATTGGAGTGACGGTTATCGTTGCAAGATATGATGGAATCGATTTACCCAAGAAAGCTTGTGAAATTTTAATCATTGATGGGATTCCAGATCCAAAATCTCAATTAGAAAAGTTTGATCAAAAAATACTTCGGGGAACAAAACAAGTTGAACAGAAAATGATTAGAGTCATTGAACAGGGGATGGGAAGAGGAATTCGATCAAAAGAAGACTATTGTGTCATACTTTTAATGGGAACAGATCTAATAAAAAGCCTATATGTAAATAATGCCCTTGAATATTTTTCGCCAGCTACTCGTGAACAATTAAAATTGTCAGAAGAACTTTTAGAAGATCAAGATAAAGATTCTCCTATCTCTGCTTATGAAGACGCGATTGATACAGTTTTGAGTAGAGATGATGAGTGGATCACTACTAGTAAAGAATATCTAAGTGAAGTTGAGTATAATAATAAAAAACATAAAAATGAGTTTGAGGAAATGGCAAAAGCACTTTATTTAACGGCATTACAAATGACATCTATTGATGAAATATTATCTAAAGAAAAGAATATTCTGAGTGACTTTAAAAATCAACCAAATGAGAAAGGTTATCTAAATTATTTTTTGGCAAAATTTATAAATAAATATAATGAGGTAAAAGCACAAGAACTAATAAAAGTAGCTAATAATTTAAATAGTCAAATTATTAGACCGATTGAAGGTATTCGCTATGAAAAAAGAAATATTCCTAATCTTTCCCAGTCTGCAAATGTTCAAAAGTATATACATGAAAAATACGAAAGTCCAAATGATTTTTTAATTGACATAAATTCGCTACTAGACAACTTAATATTTGATACAAAGTATTCAACATTTGAAAATACCTTTTTTGAATTGGGGAAACTTTTAGGATATAGTTCTCAGACCCCTGAAAATTCTTATGGTCAAGGTCCTGATAACTTGTGGCTGATTAACGGTAAAAACAATTTTATAGTAGAATGTAAAAACGAAGCAGAGACTAGCGAAATTTCTAAAAGTGACTGTAATCAAATGAATGGTTCTATTGAATGGTTTAAGAATATTTATCCAGATCATGAACACACCCCCATTTTAATTCATAAAAGTAAGGTATTTGATTTTTCATCATCTCCAAATAGAAAAATAAGAATTATTAATGAAGAGTTATTGGTTAAATTGAAAGATAATGCTCAAAAATTTTGTGATGCGATAGCAACTGATTCATTTGATAGATTGTCCATAGAAAATAATTTGAGACAATATTTTCTTTCAAATGATATGTTTATTGAGTATTACACAACAAGTTTTAAAAAGAGGAAAACTTTAGGTTAAATTTATACTATCAGTTCGGACTGTAAAGATACAGTAATTGAAGAAAGGAATTGTAAAATTCATCCATTAATTTAATGTGAGGTAATACTTATGACTAAGAGAAGTAACCATGATGCCCCAGGTCAACTGTCAGGGTATCTATATCAAGTTTTGTCGGCACTTCTATCATTAATAGAGAATAGAAATACGGAATCAAAGGTGTGTATCGAACGGTTTGATGATGTAGCTTTTGTAAAAAATGATAGCCCTGAAACTTTGATTCAGACAAAACATCAACTTAATAAACGTGGAAGTTTAACGGATACCAGTACCGATTTATGGAGGACAATAAACAGTTGGTGTGATTCCATTAAAAATTACGATTTAATAATTTCAGATACAACATTTATCATTATTACAACTGCGCAAGCGAAAGTAGGAACTGCTGCATCTTGTTTAACTAGTTATTTTGAAAGAAATATCGTTGAAGCACAAAGAATATTATTTGAGATTGCTGAAACAGATCAGGGGAAAACAAATGCCCCATTTTATAAAAATTTTTTATCCCTATCACAAATCAATAGAGAAGAACTTATGAAGAATATATTTATTTATGATAAGGCTTCTTCTATAGATACTATTAAGAAAGAGATTATGCATTATGTTCGTATGACGACTCTTCCACAGTTTGAGGATCGTGTTTATGATAAATTAATTGGTTGGTGGATAAATCATGTAATCCAATGTTTAGTTTCACCTGAACCAGTGTTTATCAGCTATCGACAATTACAAAATGAATTGTTTGATATAGGAAGTGACTACAAAAATGATTCTCTCCCTATAGACGTAGATCCATATTATGAACCTACAGATGAAGAAATAGAAAAATTGTTACCTCAAGATAAAATATTTATAGAACAGTTGAATTTAGTTTCAATATCTAATAGTCGTTTAAAGCGATGTATAAAGGATTACTATAATGCTTATCAGCAAAGAAGTCAGTGGGTTAGAGAACATCTATTGTATATTAATGATCTGGATGAATATGAAAAAACACTGGTCGACGAGTGGGAGCGCCTATTTTTTATAATGCAAGAAAAAATTGAGGATTATGGAGAAGAGATTTCTGAGCAACAAAAAAATCATTTTGGAAAAGATCTTTTTAATGATATTGAGCAATTAGATATACCAATAAGAACAAATGTATCCCAACCATTTATCATGAGAGGAACATTTCATGAACTTGCTAATCATTTAAAAGTTGGATGGCATACAGATTTTGTGCAACGGTTAAATTATTTGTTGGGAGGAACTTTGAATGATTCCATGGAAAAAACGGGCTCCTGAAATTGCCAATCTATTAAATCCATCATTTTGTGCAATTATTCTTTATCAAGCTATACAAGAATATCAAAAGAAAGATAAAGATGGTGTACCTTTTCCTCTTATTTATTTGATTTTACCAATTATTTTACCAAAAAATCTTAGATTTAAAATTAATTCAAGAACAAATATGGTTATTTGGATTCAAAGAAATCCTGAAATTTTAGTTGGTTTTGCTAAACGAGCAAATAATCTTGTTTCTTTTACAAATGAAGCAATTGAATTTTTACTTTTGCAAGGCACTATAAAAATTGAAAAAGGCAAAATTATACTAGGTGACAGATTATCTCGTAATGAAATTAAAAAGTATGCTGAAAAGGATTCTGAAGTGCAAGAGTGTTTAGATAAATCTCGTCATATTGCACGTTGGTTTTTTTATATGAAAGCAGAAGAAAATGTTTATGCTGCTTGGGGAGTGAGACCGTAATGCAAATAAAAGCAATTATTCTATATGGAAAAAATGGAAAAAAAAGAATACTGCCATTGAAAACAGGAGCAGTAAATATTATCTCAGGTAAATCTAAAACGGGAAAGTCTGTAATAGGGGACATTATTGATTACTGTTTTGGTAGTTCTTCTTGTAATATAGCTGATGGTTTTGTAAGAGATCATGTTAAATGGTATGGAATTCAATTAATTCATGAAAGGGAGTATATTTTTATTGCTAGAGAAAATCCGCCTTATGGACAAGCAACAACAAACAGATGTTGTTATTTATTAGGTGAAAAATCAATCCCTGATGATTTATCAGTAACAACCCCAATCACCAATGATGGACTTGAAGAGATACTGTCATCAAAACTAGGTATTTCTGAAAATATATTTAATCCACCAGAAAATCATAGTAGGTCTTCTACAATAGCTAAGATTAGACATACACTGTTTTATTGTATACAAGGACAAGACGAGATAGCTTCTCAGAAAACATTGTTTCATAGACAGGCAGAAGATTTTATTCCTCAAGCAATAAAAGATACTTTGCCTTATTTTTTGGGAATAGTTACTGAGAATTCTTTAGCGCTTAAATCAGAAAAAAATCAACTTAATCGTAAAGTTAATATATTAAAGAAAAGTATTAATGAAGTAGAACTAATTGAGGGTAATGGGTTTAACAAAGCCACCGAATTGTTGGAAGAAGCAAGAGAAGTAGGGCTGATTTCAAATTATTCTATGTCTGAGACTTTAAATTACTCACAAGTAAGAAATGCTTTAGAAGAAGCTACGAAATGGAATTCTGTCTCTATTAGCTCTACTGGTATGGATCGACTTTCATTTCTACAATCAGAATTACAACAAATAAAAACAGAATTAGACACCACTAATATTGAAATAAGGGATACTGAAGAGTTTCTTGGACAAGTAAAGGGATTTGGATCAGAGGTTGATCATCAGAGAAATCGCCTTCAATCAATTGGTTTATTTAAACATATTGATTTTGATCCAAAACATTGTCCTTTATGTTCAAAAGAAGTTGAAAAGCAGTTGCCTAGCTCAAAAGATATTAAGAATTCAATTATTTCTTTAGATAATAAACTAGAGTCAGTTTCTAGAGAACGGCCACAATTGAGAAAACACATTGACAAATTAAATATTTCAAAGCAAAATTTTGAAGAGAAAATTGAGGTATTACAATCAGAGATAATAGCCATATATCGAGAGAATAAAGAAGCTATTCGTCTCAAAGAAATTAATGTAAGAAGAGGTCGAGTCGTTGGACGCATTAGTTTGTGGCTTGAGAGTGTAGTTATTTCGGAAGGAATAGATAATAAGCGAGAAGAATTAAATGATTTGGAATCCAGATTAGAGGAAATTGATGAGTTGCTAAGTCTAGATGAGATGGAAGACAGAAAGCAATCAGCTATCAATCGTATTTCTTCTATGATGAGTGAATGGGCGAAAGATCTTAACCTTGAACATAGTGAATATCCATATCGCTTAGATCTGAACAAGCTAACAGTTGTTGTTGATAGGGAGCGACCAGTTCCTTTACAGCAACTTGGTAGTGGTTCTAATTGGATTGGGTGCCATTTGATTGCGTTATTTGCTCTTCATAAGTTCTTTCAAAAAAATAACCGACCAGTCCCAAGCTTCCTATTTTTAGATCAGCCTTCTCAAGTATATTTTCCTCCAGAAACTAAGGATCAACAGGTTGATAGTCAAGAGCTAAGAAAGATATATGAATTTATCTTTGAAAGGATACGAGAGCTAGCTCCTAATATGCAAGTTTTGGTTGTTGATCATGCTGATATTGACGAACCATACTTCCAAGATGCAATAATTGAAAAATGGTGGGATGAAACTAAACTTGTTCCAATGGAATGGGCTGTTGAATAATAATATTGTATTTAATAATTGGGAAAGGAGAAGTTGATGTCTTGGATGAATTTTCAATTTGATAAATTTGAAATGGAATTTGTTTTCAGTAAAGATGTATCATGTTTTCAATCGATTCTTAATTCATTTGATAGTGCTGAATTTATTAATGTAGTAACCTTTTCAATTTCTACTAAAGAAAATATACTTATGAAATCTATCTTGCAAGCAACTAAAAAAGGAGTACCAGTAAAAATTATAACTAATATACCAGGAAGGTTTGAGGAATATTTTTCTGAAAGAAGTAAAAGTATATCCAAAGAAAAAATTGATAGGTATCTGGCAATTTTAAATCCAGAAAAATATGATTACTTATTGAATACATACTTTAACTTTGAAAGTCATGTAAAAATTATTATGACAGATGAAATAGCTTATGTTGGTTCTGCTAACTTTAGTGACATGAGTAATGATAACTACGAAGCAGGTATTGTTTCTAAAGATTCTGCCTTTATAAGACATTTGCTAAATGAAGTGATTCCTGAACTTGAGCGAAGTTCTTTAAGTTATTATGGTTCAATTGAAAATAACATTTTATTGAATAGCATTTTCGATTTACTGCGTATTGAGGATTATTTTCAGCGGATTTTATCTGATATTTCTCAAACAAGTTTCTATATTACTGGAAAGGATTATCATACAGGCAAGGAGTTTAATGACTGCAAAGATTCTGATGAAGAATTACGATGGAGGAGACTAATTGGTACTGTAAACGCCTTAGAATTCTTTAGTGATCATTTAATAGAACTGGAGAATGTTTGTTTTAATTATGATGAAGATTTACAGTCTTTCAAAGAAAGTTATGATAAATCAATAAACTCTATTTGTTCAATAGTGGGTAAGATTGGTGTAGAGATTGAGGCAAAAAGAAGGTTTGACGAATATGGATACACTCTCAATTTGATTGAAAAAATGGAAAGAGATTCAAAAGAAATTCTAGAATATAATGATTTGATGGAATTAGCACAAAATATTTCTTATCAAGAAAAAGAAAATCACATACATTTGTTAAGAGAAGACTTAATTCTATTAATGGACACTATAAATGAATACATTGATACTATCTCGACAGGAAGAAATCGGCTAGGAGAATTTATAGCTAAATATGGATTGTTTAATTCAAGAATTAACAACACAAATTTATAAAAAATCAATCTAAGGTAAAAACTTATAAGAGGATTAAATATTTTTCTCTCTTGTAAGTTTTTTTGTGTCCTTTTCAAAGAATCAGCTGTTGTTAATAGTTAGAAACAGTTGTTCTTTGAAAATTGAATACAAGTTATCGGTCACACATTTCTTGTTTGGAGCGATCTTTTAATAAACGCCACGACGCATTTTGCAGAGCGAATTCCTTATTAAGAGAAGTTAGGCCTAGTCAACTTAACGCAATGATGGACAAGAAGGATAATGATACTTCTGTGAAGCTCGCCATAAAAAGGGGAGAGGTGAAAATCCTATGCTGCTTGCGACTCAAGCAACCGATAATCAATGTGATGTTGCTATGATTGTTCTATAAGAATGGTGGTGGAAGATGAAAAGTTGATTCGAGCACCAACAAAGAAAAGGAAGTGAAAAATTTGAAGAATGGAGAGAAGAGATGAATAAGAAAAATAACCAGGCAGTCGCATTGCTCAGTTTTTTGACAATGTTGGCTGCTTTTTTTGTTGCTCCAATGACAAGTGAAGCTGCTACAGTTAACTATACGAAGGTAGCTGACTATGTTTCCACATGGTATATCAAGGCAGAGAATGGCTTACATTGGACAGATGAAGGAATTTATTTGATAGAAGCAGATAATGAGCCCGCTTTTTGTATCGAACATAGCGTATTGATTAACGGTGGATCTGGCTTCACTCCTTCAGAGATGACATCAACTGAGAGAGAACGTTTATCACTGATTGCTTATTATGGCTATCAGTTGAATCCAACTGCTGAAAACTATGGAATTACCCAACATATTATCTGGCAAGAATATGGTGATACACTGATTTCTACTCAAATCCCTAATTATGAACAGAAGAAAGCTGCAATTTTGAATCAAGTTGATCGCCATAATACGAAACCAAGTTTCCATGACCAGACAATAGAGCTGAATGTAGGTGAATCAGTAACATTGACAGATTCTGCCAATGTTCTAGAAAATTATGGACGTCTTCTTGAAAACTCGGCGAATATAAAAGTAGAAAAAAGCGGGAATCAATTGAAACTAACAGCCACAGAGGAGTCGAAAGAAACTGGAAAACTCCAATATGGAATTGCTTCTGAAGAAAATATTGGACAAAGCTTTGTTTACTACAAACCCGGTGAACAAAGAGTAGTAAAATTCCGTTTAGATAATGCTGGTGAAATGAATATAAACATCAAAGTCAATCTGAATGGGAATGTTCAGATAAAAAAAGTAGATGAAGATACTGGCGAAGCAGTGCCTAATACAAAAATGAAGGCAGAATATAATGGTCAAATCAAAGAATTGACCACGGATAAGGAAGGTCTTGCCAGTTTGAACGATTTAAAAGCTGGTACGAAAGTAAAAATTTCGGAAGTGCAGGCTAGTGATGGTTACGTTAATAATGGGGAAATCAAAGAAGTGACAGTAGAACCGAATAAGACCATTGAAGTCACCTTTAAAAACAAAGCCCAACAAGGCCTGCTTAAGCTGAAGAAGACTGGTCAGAAAGCTGTTTCAGTTGAGGAACAGGAATCAGAGTATGGCCCACTCTATCAGATGATTTTTGATTATGTTCCTCTAGCGAATGTGACCTTTGATATTCGTGCGGTAGAAGACATAAAAGTCGGTGACTATGTTCATGCAAAAGCTGGCTCTGTTGTCGCAACGGTTAAGACAAATGATAAAGGTGAACTGATTGATATGCCACAACTGTATCTAGGAAAATACGAAGCAGTGGAAAAGGCTGCTCCAAACGGTTTTATTTTGAATAAGACACCGATTCCTTTTACGTTCACGTATGGTGGGCAGGAAGTTGAGCTTGTCTCCCAATCGGTTCAAGCAAAAAATGAGTTTCAAAAGGTAAATCTTGAAATCTACAAAAATGAAGAAATCATTCAGGAGTGGGTAGAAAATGAACCAGTAATAGAGGCAATTCCCGCAAATGAAAAGATATTCGGCTTATTTACAAATCAGGAGTTTTCATTAACTGACGGTACAAAGTTAGCGAGTGATATGCTCTTAGACTTTGGCACGATTCAAGACGGCTCGTTCAACTTTGAACAGCTACAGTTACCAGAAGGTCAGTATTATGTAAAAGAGCTGGATGCAGGAGAAACCCATGATTTAGATGAAACTCACTATGAATTTGAATTTAAAGCAAGCGATCATGAAAAGGAAAAAACAATTCAAATTTATGGTGAACCAAATGAAAATGAAGAATCTTCCCCGATTTTAAATAAACTCCATCTAAATCGTTTTGTTCTGAAAAAAGTAAATGAGGAAGCCACTTTGAAAGAGTTGAATGGGTATGAATTTACGTTTACTGGAAATGCTGAAGGTGCTGTGTTTACGTTAGAAGATGAAGAAAAACAAGTTCTTCAGACTGTAACGGTTAATGAGGAATCCTTAGCCATCTTTGAAAATATTCCTGTAGGAACCTTTTTCTTAAAAGAACAAAAAATGGAATGGCAACCCTTTTCTTGACAGTTTTTATAAGGTGTCCGATTTCAATTCGCGTTATTGTCCGATTGTCCTTGACAATGAGCCTCCTCGGATATGAGGAATACCGGCAGAAGCTAATAA
>NZ_JAJDJV010000025.1:0-13529 GCF_020567625.1 Enterococcus sp. BWT-B8
TCAGTTTGCGTCATCGTGAGTTCATCCTTTATTGATTGGTGTAAGAACCTCAATAATACATGAAATGTTGCGATGACGTTTTTTTATTTTTCTAGGTGGCTAAGTTCATTATAAAATCCGCCTTTTTTTGGTAAATTCAAAACTACAAAATATTGACAATCCAAAGGAGTTCGCTATAATGAAAAAATAGGGAATGAGGTTCTCCCTTGGTTTCGACCTAAACCGCTTATTTAAGCTGATGACTTCTGCTTTGCAGAAGCCACCAGTCTATCTTTTTTCTATTTGAAGTTCGAATAGTAGATACTCCGTTGATGACTGCAAAGCAGTGCTCAACGGTTTTTTTGTGGAGACTTTAAGAATAAATGGAAAATGGAGGAAGAAGAAATGTTAGCAAGTTTGGCGTATATGTTTTTGATTGGTATGATGTTAGGGGCAGTTTTTCAGCGACTGAGATTGCCGAGTTTAATTGGAATGCTACTGACAGGTATCATTTTAGGTCCTTACGTGTTAAATCTGTTAGATGAGTCAATTTTGTCGATTTCAGCAGATTTAAGAGAAGTAGCTTTAATTACAATTTTAATGCGAGCTGGGCTGTCGTTAGATATTTCAGATTTAAAAATGATTGGTCGTCCAGCAGTATTAATGAGTTTTTTTCCCGCAATTTTCGAAATGAGTGGGACAGTGTTAGTTGCCAGAATGCTTTTTAATCTGCCTTTATTAGATGCAGGTATTTTAGCAGCAGTTGTGGCCTCAGCATCGCCGGCTGTGATTGTTCCGCGAATGATAAAACTAATTGAAACAGGCTATGGTACGGATAAAAAGATTCCACAGTTGGTGTTGGCTAGTGATTCAGTCGATGATATGTTTAACATTGTTGTCTTTACATCGTTACTTGGCTTAACCAATGGTGAGGTAGTCTCTGCTTTTAAATTTTCAGAGATTCCGATTTCAATTGCAACTGGCGTGTTGGTTGGGATTATCGTCGGCTGGTGCTTAGTGTTGGGGTTTAAAAACTTTCATTTACGTGATTCAATAAAAGTTATTATTTTATTAAGTGTGGCATTTTTATTAGTCACTGTTGAAGAGGTGTTAGTGATTCCATTTTCCGGCTTATTAACAGTTATGGTGATTGGTATTGTGCTATTAGCGAAATTACCTAATGTGGCAAACCGAATTTCGATAAAATTTTCCAAAGTTTGGGTGGCAGCTGAAGTCTTATTATTTGTTCTCGTTGGGGCAAGTGTAAATATTACTTATGTCTCAGCAGAAAGTGCTAAAACACTTCTTCTGTTGGTACTGGTCTTATTATTCCGAGCTGTAGGGATTTTATTAAGTTTAATCGGCACTGGACTTAATTGGAAAGAGCGTTTGTTCTGTATTTTTGCAGGTATTCCAAAGGCGACTGTTCAGGCAGCAATTGGTGGTATTCCTTTAGCCATGGGCTTGCCAAATGGGGGCATTATTTTAGCGATAGCAGTAATCTCAATCTTATTCTGTGCACCAGTCGGAGCGTTGATTCTTGATTCTACGTATAAAAAATTATTGAATCATACAGAGTAAACTAGATAAATCATTATCGTTTATACGCAAACCAGTGTTATATCCGCACGTCAATTCACTATATTGCTGTTAAACAAGAGCAGTCTGGTAAAAGAAAGCTCTCTTATCAAGAAAGGATAGGATTTATCTTTGAGTTAGTGAAAAAAGAAAGGATCGGATGGTCAATAATTTTTGCAGTGTCAAAGGTAAATCGGGAAGTAGCAGGTGTATGATAAGGATAGTTATAGCTGATTTTGTCAGTTCCACTTATATAAAAAGTTGTAGTGGAATGATAGGTGTGGCGACAATAAATTGAATTTGCAAAAATTCACTCATTACTAAGAGCTAGCTAATACTAAGACCACCTCTGTGAGGAATTGTCATTCATTTAATCGTCACACTAAATAGACTGACAATTCAAGGCAACGTAATAAGAGACTATAAACTTAGCTACCCGAATTCTTGACCATGACGATTCTCACAGCTGCGTTTTATAGAAGAATATTCTCTGAAAATAATGCGAGTGTTTTGACAAAATTAAAATTTTGGATAGAGGTATTTGAGTTTATCTCTGGTTGTCTCAGTTATAAATTGTCAATCGGCTTCTTTTTTATGTGATTTCTAGAAACTTACCAAGCACTGAGAAGTTGATTCAACTGACTTTAAATTTTTATATTTTCCTAAAAGGGTATTGAACTGATCTTAAATGTAATTTTTAACATCTGTGATTGCAGTTCTTATTTTTAAATGAAGCTTAAATCAAATAATTGTTTTTTTGAACATAGGCATAATTTCTATTTTAAGAAAAAAATCAATGATTTTTTTTTAAAGGAATCTGAATTTTTACCATCTTTCAAATCAATATAATTCTGAAGAAATCTTAAGTATTTCCATCTTTAGTTGCCGACAGTATTTTGCTACACTGAAGATGGGAAAGGTGTGGAAAGAATGACAACGATTTTATTGGTTGAAGATGAGAAGGAAATTGCTGACTTGGTCAGCTACTATTTAAAAAATGAAAATTACACAGTCATCAGCTGTGCCTCAGGTACACAAGCCTTGGAAGAGCTGGATAAACAGAACATTCATTTGGCGATTTTGGATGTCATGCTTCCTGATCTGGATGGGTTTGAAATCTGTCGGAAAATAAGAGAAACACAGACTTATCCGATTATCATGCTGACAGCAAAGGGAGAAGAAATAGATAAAATTACGGGGCTGACAATCGGTGCGGATGATTATATGACGAAGCCATTCAAGCCGCTGGAGCTGATTGCCCGTGTGAAAGCACAGTTGCGGAGGGTGACGACCTATAATGGCGGCACAGACTCTGTAATGAGTATTCGTGGGTTGTTTATTGATTTGGATAGACGGAAAGTCCTTTTAGATGATGAAGAAATCTATTTGACGCCGCTGGAATTTTCCATTTTAAAGCTGCTTTGTGAAAATAAAGGGCAGGCAGTCAGCTCGGAGGGAATATTTCAAACAATTTGGGGTGAAAAGTATTATACTAGCTCAAACAATACGATTATGGTGCATATTCGCCATCTCAGAGAAAAGATGAAGGATTCTGTAGAGAAACCGAAATATATAAAAACAGTCTGGGGAGTGGGGTATAAAATTGAGTAAAATAGAAAACCGTAAATTACTGTTTAGAATCAGTCTGATCAGTCTGGCTATTCTGATGCTGTTTTTTCTCTTTATTCAAAGCAGCTTCAGCCAGATCTTTAGAACTCTTTTTTATGAATATCTTGTCTACAATCGCAGTTATCAGCAGGACGGCATGATCTATAATGAGACGATGGTAAACCTGAGTGCGCTTAAGCTGCTTTTAACAGCGGCATTTATTTTCCTGGTCATTTTTGTTGCCGTACTCAGCTATTTAATTTCCAGACGGGCAGTGACTATGGAAGTAAAAAAACTGTCAGAAAAGATTCCTAAGTTTTTAAAAACAGAGAATGTATCTACAACCGGTGATCTGTCATTGGACAATGAATTGTTGAAAATTAAGGCAGAGAACACTAAAAATGAAGAACTGCTGAAACGTGAAACACAGCGAACGAAGGATATGATTACCTATTTGGCTCATGATTTAAAGACACCGTTGGCTTCAGTCATTGGGTATTTGAATTTACTGATTGATTCTCCTGAATTAACAACTGCTCAACGAGCAAAGTATCAGCAGATTACTTTGGATAAAGCCGGCCGCCTGGAAGAGCTTATAAACGAATTTTTTGATATTACAAGGTTCAGTCTGCAGGAAATCCATTTGTATAAAACGAGGATGGATTTGGTACTGCTCAGTCAGCAGATGATCGAAGAGTTTTATCCCTTGTTGAGCGACAAGAATCAGGAAATCAGCTTTGAAGGACCTGAAAGCCTATCAATAGAAGCTGATAGTGAACAGCTGGCACGTGTATTTAATAATTTGTTGAAGAATGCATTGACCTATGGAAATCCGGATTCAGTGATTCAAATGGAATTGCGTGAAGCGGAATTTACAATTAAGCTGCTAATCAAAAATGAAGGACCGACAATTCCAAAACGACAGCTGGAAATGATTTTTGATAAATTTTACCGGCTGGATCATGCCCGCTCTGCAAAAACAGGCGGCGCCGGGCTGGGGCTGGCAATTGCGAAAGAAATTGTAACAGCGCATGGCGGGAAAATATCAGCTGGCAGTGAGAACAGCATTACAACATTTGAAGTCATTTTACCCAAGTCTTAAGAAAGCTTAAGATGAACCTAAGTATAAATTAAAATCTGCTCTCTCTTTTATTGGTTTAATGGAACCATAAAGGAGAGAGTTTTTTATGTACAAAAAAAGAAGTAGAAAGCTGGGTTTCTGGATTTTTCTTTTAAGCGTTATCGGGTTATTAGTGAAAGCCGACGTTCTTACTATAAATCATTTACCATTTCTTCAGTCTCATATAAAAGAAGTCTATTCACAAAACAAAGAAGGAATCGAAGGAATTACTGCGAAGCAGATTCTTTTAAAAGAACGCGGGGGAGCAGTTTTATATGATAGAAGCAGTCAACAGAAAACCTCGATTGCTTCATTGACTAAAATTATGACAGCTGTATGTCTGATAGAGGCTTTTCCAGATACACACCAGCAAGTAATTATTCCATCAGATATTTTCCCGTATATTTGGGAGGAGGAATTGGCAACAGCCGGATTCCAGCAGAATGAAGCTGTTTCTCTGGAGGCTGTTCTCTATGGAATTATGCTGCCTTCCGGGGCTGAAGCCGCCCTTGCCGGAGCAATCTATGCTGCAGGAACAGAGCAGGCTTTTGTTGAATGGATGAATCAAAAGGCGAAAGAGTTGGGAATGAACCAGACACAGTTTTCAAATGTAACCGGTGTGGACAGCACAAGTCATTTTTCAACAGCTTCGGACTTGGTGAAGCTGGTTGAGTATGCACTTGAAAATCCAACATTTTATCGATTGTTTACCACCTTGACGTATCGTACGCTATCAACGGCTTTACAACCGGAAGGACTTCAATTGAATAGTACCTTATTGATGACTGGAGAAGCATTAGGTTGGGAGCAGGGGGAGATTATTGGCGGAAAGACAGGCTATACACTTGATGCTGGACAATGTCTGGCCAGTCTTGCAGTTGTGAACGGAAAAGAATACATTATGATTTTACTTGGTGCAGAAGGAAGTCCAGGCAGCGATCAGTTAAATATTCGTGAAAGCCGATTTATCTATCAGAAGTTTACTAGGGCGTGTCTGAAAAGTTAGTGGCATTCGAATTTTTCAGTGATTTTTGTTGAAATCAAGGAAGAAAACACAGCTTATGTGGATCATAAGCGAGTATTTATGACGATGAGTTCGATAAAAATCATCAAACTATTCGCCGCTTGAATTTTCAGACATGTCCTAATTAAAGAGGACAACTCAAAAGAATCTATGAAAAACTGACCTGATTAAATAATCAGAGCACGTGACAAAGAGCTGCCATCGTTGAGCACTTCAGCAATAAAAGTGCAGCAAAGAAATAGGCTGGAACAACTATTGAAGCTCAATACTGCTCATTGTAACGTGTTCGCTTCGCCGCTTAAGATAACATAAAAAGGAGAAGAACAATAACAGGTTATAACCCTTTTCATATCAAGGATTTGGAGGGAGAGATGAATATATTTTGAGTTGCTTTAAAGAATAGAGAGGAAGAATAATGAAAACAATTGCAGTATTATTTGGAGGGAAATCATCAGAATACGAGGTATCGCTGCAATCTGCAACAGCAGTTTTAGATGCATTGGATCAGGAAAGATATGAAGTCATTAAAATCGGCATAACAAAAAGCGGAGAGTGGTATCAGTATATCGGCGATAATGAATCAATTTCGGCGGATTGCTGGCTGGAAGAAAACTGCCGACAGCTGACCCCGGCAATCGGCGAAAGCTGGAAAGGATTTACTTTACTGGAAAATCAGGAACCGCTGCCTGTGGATGTTCTTTTTCCTGTGATGCATGGTGAATTTGTGGAGGATGGACGAATTCAGGGAGTATTTGAATGGATGGAGGTTCCTTATGTTGGCTGCGGAGTTGCTTCCTCTGCTGTATGTATGAATAAAAAGCTGACACATCGCTTTGCCAACAGTATTGGAATAAAAACAGCGCCATCAATACAATGTTCGCTTGCAGAACTGGATATGAATGCTATAAAGAAATTCATTCGTAAAGAAGGCTTTCCCCTGTTTATCAAGCCATTGAGAGGCGGTTCATCGAAAGGGATCAGTAAGCTGAATGAACTGGAAGAGCTTTCCAAAGTGATTGCTTCAGTAAAAGAAATTGATACTCATTTTATTTTGGAAAAGGGAGTGAATGGCTTTGAGGTTGGCTGTGGAATCCTTGGGAATGAACAGCTGGTTATTGGTGAAGTTGATGAGATTGAACTGGCAAGCGGCTTCTTCGATTATACAGAAAAGTATCAGTTGATTTCGTCAACGATTCACATGCCTGCTCGTATCAACGAAACGTTAAAAGGTGAAATTAAATTTCAGGCAGAAAGATTATATCGACTATTGGGGTGTCGAGGCTTGGCACGTATTGATTTTTTTCTTACACACAACGGTGAAATTTTGTTAAATGAAATCAATACATTACCGGGATTTACGGAACATTCACGTTATCCAAGTATGCTGATGAATATGGGGCTGTCCTATAGAGAAATTGTTGAACGCCTGATTCAACTGGCTGAGGAGGGAGGAAAATGAGAAATAAACTAACTATCGATTTTCCGATTTTGGTAAATAGTGAGAACCAACTGCAGCCGGATTTCCTTCCTGCTGACCTGGTGCAGGCTCCTTTTTCTCAAGGAAATAAATGGATGGAGACAACTGCAGCCGCGCAGCTGGAAAAGCTCATCCGCTTTATTGGCGGCGAAAAAGATATCATAGTAACTAGTGCATACCGAAGCTTTGCGGAACAGGAAAAACTGTATAACTATTCCCTGTGTGTTCATGGAAAGGCGTATACTGAGCTGTATGTAGCCAGACCTGGATGCAGTGAGCATCAGACAGGATTAGCAGTAGATTTGGGCTTGTCTGATAGTCAAAATGATGAGATATGTCCGACGTTTAACGGCAAAGAAATCAGTACTCGATTTTTAGAAAGAATGTCCGAGTTTGGCTTCATCCTTCGGTATCCGGAAGGCAAAAGCCGGATAACAGGTATTGCTTATGAGCCTTGGCATTTTAGATACGTCGGATGTTCTTATAGCCGGTTTATCGCGCAACATGACTGGACTTTGGAGGAGTATTATAACTTTTTTAAGCAGTGGAGAGAAAAGGATGACTAAGAAAAATACAAAGACAATAAATATGTCCAGCCGATCTTCCGGAATTGACCAGTTTCGATTGATTGCAGCAGTTATGGTTGTTGTTATCCATACATTTCCATTCGGCTCTTTTGCGCCTTATTTAGATGATGTTATTACACTGACGTTGTTCCGAATTGCTGTGCCTTTTTTCTTTATGATCACCGGCTATTATGTATTGGGTCCCTATGCTGAAACACCCGATTATGCTAAAGCCTGGAAAATTAAAAAGACATTGCGTCAGCTCCTGAAGCTTTATTTATTCGCCTGTCTGCTCTACCTGCCGCTGTCGTTTTATAATGGGACCTTACGTCTGTCAATCTCTGTTTCTGATATGGCAAAGCTGCTGCTGTTTGACAGTCCATTTTATCATTTATGGTATTTTCCGGCAGTTATCGTCGGCATGCTGATTTGTCGCCTACTGTTAAAGCACCTTCCTTACTCAAAAGTACTGATCCTTGTATTCAGCCTTTATCTAATTGGACTTGGCGGGGACAGTTACTATTTTCTGATACAGAATACGGCGCTTTTAAAAAAATTCTACGATTTTCTCTTTCAGCTTTTTGATTATACCCGAAATGGTCTGTTTTTTTCTCCGTTGTTTCTGGTATTGGGGGCAGGTATTTATCTGAAGAAAGGGGAAAAGCGTACATTCTCCAGTTTGAAAATGATTATTGGGCTGTTGCTATTGTTCATTGAGGGACTGCTGTTGCATAGGGGAACCGAGCTGAAGCATGACAGTATGTACTTGTTTCTGCCTCTGACGATGTATTTTCTTTTTCAGTATTTGCTGTGGTGGAAGCCGAGACATTCATTTGTCCATGCTTTGGACTATTCATTATGGCTGTATATTCTGCATCCAATTAGTATTATTATTCTTTATTTTGCGGGGAAAATTATCCCAATGTTTCAGAACAGTCTGATTCAGTTTCTATTAATTCTGCTTCTGACGATGGGACTTTGTACGTTTACGCTTTCCATATTGACTCGTTTAAGACAACAAAAACCGGGAAAAATTCATCGTGCCGGCAAAGTGATAAACCTGACCGCGCTGGGCAGAAATTTGCGATCTGTCGAACAACGACTCGACAAAGGTACAAAAATAATGGCTGTTTTGAAGGCAGATGCGTATGGTCATGGAGCTGTATCCTGCGGTCTCTATTTGGAAAAACAGGAGGTAAATTTCTTTGCTGTTGCAGCTTTGGGAGAAGGCATTGAGCTGCGGAAAAATGGAATTCAAGGTGATATCTTAATTTTGGGCTACACAGACCCTGTGCTGCTTCGACAAGTTGCCTATTATGATTTGATTCAGTCTGTTTTTGATCTGGAGTATGCACACCAGTTAAATCAAACAGAGATAAAGGTTCGTTGTCATTTGGAAGTAAACACAGGAATGAATCGTCTGGGCTTCACCCCAAACCTTGAAGACCTGTTGTCTGTGTATAGAATGGAAAATCTGCAATGGGAAGGTATTTTTTCCCATCTTGGTTCTTCAGATACACTGGATGAAAAAGCAGAAAAACGAACAGCTGCACAAATTCAGCGATATGATCAGCTGCTTGAAGAGTTAAAGCAATGCGGGATTGATTATGGTGTGACACATCTTCAGAGCAGTTATGGTGTAATAAACTATCCAGAGCTATCCTACGATTATGTACGGGTGGGAATCCTTTTATATGGTGTGCTCAGCCAGCAGGATCAGGAGATGAGAAACAAAATTAAATTAGAACCTGTATTGTCTGTCCATGCTGTGCTGATATCTGCCAAATGGGTTTCAGCTGGAGAATATCTGGGCTATGGAACAGAGACAGCTGCTGTAAAAGAAATGAGGGTTGGTGTAGTCTCTATTGGTTATGCAGATGGTATTTCCAGAGAACTTTCCAACTCAGGTTTTTCATTGAGCTATCTTGATTATGAAATCCCGCAAGTTGGTCGGATCTGCATGGATATGCTCCTGGCAGATATTACAGATGTACCGGAGATTAAATTAGGAACACAAATAACTGTACTTGAAAATAGTGAAGCTGCAGCAGGACAGGCACAAACTATTACAAATGAAGTACTGAGCAGAATGGGCTGTCGGCTGGAAAGCATGAATAGATAAAGGGTATTAAAAAGAAAGTTCAAATTTTTTCTGGAATTTCCCTAATATCTAAAATATTTTTTTGTATTCGATGGAAAAAACAAATTATTCGATTCACTATTTTTTCTTTTTATATAGAATTAAGAGGTTAGGGATAAATAAATATTAAATTATTTGAAGAAAAATTTCTTTAAAAGTCTTCTTTTGGTCAGGTAAAGGTCAGTTTCATGCGATTCCTTTAAAATAGGTACTTCATAGTTTGAACAATCCTGACTTTTTGGTAGAATAGAAGAGTGAGAGAAGTGGGCGAAGCTTCGTTCACTACTGAAAAGCAGGAGGTAGGATTCATGTATCGTTTAGAAGAAGAAGAAAAAGATACGACACCAAAAAATGATCAAAGTATGATCATGAAAAAATTATGGGAAGAACGCACCATTTTAATTTACGGAGAGGTCACTCAGGATTTAGCACGTGAAGTTTCTTCACAGCTGCTTCTATTGGCAGCAATGGGCGATGAGCCGATTAAGATTTTTGTAAATAGTCCAGGCGGGCACGTTGAATCAGGAGATACCATTCATGATATGATTCAATTTGTCAAACCAGATGTATATGTGATTGGAACAGGATGGGTTGCGAGTGCCGGGGTCACAATTTTTCTGGCAGCTGATGCCAAGAACAGATTCTGTCTGCCGAATACACGTTTCATGATTCATCAGCCAGCCGGCGGTGTTCAGGGACAGGGAACTGAAATACAGATTGAAGCCAAAGAAATCGTTCGTATGAGAGAACGAGTTAATCGGATGATCGCAGAAGCAACAGGTCAAACGTATGAACAGGTAGCGAAAGATACAGACCGCAACTTCTGGATGTCCGCAGAAGAAGCCAAGGAATATGGCATGATTTCAAAAATAATCAAAACAAGTGATGAAGTGCTTTAAGAAATAGTAGTAATTGAAATAGAATCAGTCTCTCAATTGAGGGGCTGATTTTTCTTAGCTTGGACAATAGGAAAAAATCTGCAAAACGCCTCAGCTAATAATCTTGCGGCTCACCTTCTCACTTGAAAAGTCTTGTTTATACCGAAAGCTCTAATCCGGGCTTGTCAGTACGGAAGGAAAACGGTAAAATAAGTTGATAATAAAAGAAAGTAGGAAAATAAGTTGAAACCAAATATTGGCTATTATATTCAGGTAATTAATGATATTGTACAAGAAACAGAAAAAGTGGGAGAAGAAATGAACGGGCACTACGAAGAGCTTCGTCAGGCCATTGATGACAAGAAAGAAGCAGATATTTCTAAAGAAAAGCTTGCTGAAGTTCAGGGGATTTTTAACGAAGGTACGGAAAAGTACGAAGTATTCTTAAAGCAAATATTGGGACTTCGTCCACCGGTAAAAGTAATCGGCATTCATAAAAAACTGGAGCGCTGCTACACAGAGTATGTAGCAGGCTGTAAAGAGATGGTTCTTTCATTAGATCCTGAAAAGGGATTGGACACAGCATTGTTTAATGCTTCAGAAGAGAAGCAGGATAAAGCAACAGATGATATTTCTTTTTGTATTACCAAAATGAGTAATCTATTGTTAAAAAAATAAAGATAATTTTAGTAAAATTGAATCAGGTTGAAGTGTTATTACTGGACATTTATTTTAAAATATTGTATTATTTAACCATACCAACAACAACCTTTTTATTTTTCATTTTACTCTTATTGAGTAATACTCCTTTTCCATCGGCTCACCAAAGCCGATGGTTTTTTTCTATATTTTATCATTTTGATTTATTTGGCTGTAAACAAGATAGAATGCTCCGATCAGTCCTGCATCATTTTGATGATGACAACGCTCTACTGGTGTTTCAAATAAATTCCATTCAGGATACTCTTTCAGAGGTTTTTCGATAAGAGGAATTAGCTGAGGGTTTTGACTGACACCTCCACCAATCAAGACTTTCTCAGGATTCATTGTAACAATGATGTTGTAGACAAGCATGGAAATATACTCTCCCCAAAGCTTCAGTACATCCTTTTTCTGGGGAGTGTTTCCTTTAAAAATTTCTTCTCCGGTAACTGGTGTGGCCGAAGTAATTCCTAAACGCTTGCGATACAAATTTAATAATCCCTGAGTAGAAGCATATTTTGCAATGATTTCTTTTTTTCCATTTCGATCAGGAATCAACATCATACCAAATTCTCCGGCACTGAAACCAGCACCTTTAATCAATTTTCGATTATTGATAACACCCCCGCCAATACCAGTTCCCAAGGTCATCACAACAAAATCATTATGCATCTGTCCTTTACCCGAATGCATTTCGGCCAAAGCTGCACAGTTTCCATCATTTTCAATGAAGATAGGGTACTTGTAACCGGTTTTCTCCGTTAAAAGCTGAATAAACGGTCTCCCCTTTAAAGGTTTAATCGCACCGGAAACAATAGGAATCCCATTTTCACTGTCAATTACTCCAGGAAAACTGAAGCCGATTCCTTTAATCATATATCTACGTTCATACATCGTAATGATCTTTTCAATAAACGAAAAAAACTGCTCCTCTGTATCGATTTCAGAAGGCTGTTTGTCCTGATCAATAATGGTGCCGTTCATATCAAACAAGCCATATTTTATAAAGATGCCGCCGACATCAAAACTAATAATCATGTATTGTTCCCTTTCTGTCATTTAATTTTAAAAGAGATAGTGCAAGTGAAATTGAGTTTTGCCGGATATGATAGCAAATAGAAACTATCCTGAAAGAATCCCCTAAAAATACATTTTTAGTTTATCTTTACGGAATGTAACCATGTTTAATGCTTATCGCACGAATCCTAAAAAATAGTTCAATGTCCAATAAGCAAACATAAATTTTCTGTTAAGATATACCAGCCGCTCAATTTCATAAGTATAACATAACTGAATGGATGTGTGGAATTGTTGCTGAAAAGGGAACTAGGACAAAAGAATGAAGAAAATAATAGTGAAAACCATATCATTTATTTTCTGAATCCAAAATTTCCCTATTATTTCCCATTCATTTTTGTTGTTGACAGGACAGTTAGTTAAAAAATCAGGTCTTAAGAAAGCACGTAAAGCTTCACAGTTTTCAAAGCATTAAAAATACCTATATATCAGTATTTTCAAGAGGTGCCAAGAAATTGGTGTCTCTTGTTTTTTTGAAAATAGAGAACATTTTACAGAATTGTACTTCTTTAAAAGTGGAAGGAACGTTAAAATTAATTGGTTCCCTCCATAGTTTAGTGCTATTTTATTTAGCTTCTCGTGTTTCGTTTAGTCGTCTTTCGGATGCTTAATGAGTAGAAAGATTGACAATATTTGATATGTTTCCATTGTAAAGCGTATGTTTCGTTTTTGCGGTCTCCTAAGTTAATTGTAAGAAGTAACAGTAAAATGTATTAAGTTCATATGATCAAAGCTTGAAAGTAGTTGATTTTCTTAGTGAAGAATTGACGAGGTATCCAACTTCTGGATTTTCTGGACGTGAATTTAATAATGAATGAATCACTATTTTTCAGTCTATGTGCTCCAAATTAATTGAATTGTATCAAAAACTAGATCAAGACGATTACTATAATTGATCTGAAAAATAAATTTTAAAGAAACGAGATATATTATTTATTGTCGTATATTAAGGATTAAAAGAATGTATAATAACCTATTTTGTTTTTTAAAAATGAACAAAAATTGGATATAAGCAACTAATCGATAGGGAAATATTGTTTTCTGTTAGTTAGTTATGATATACTTATTTTAGTGTTGACATAACACAATTTTGAGTAAGGAGGTGTTTATATGAATATCAAGTCTCAATCCATGAATGGTTATAGTAATACAGGTGTTGGTGCTGAAGCCATGAACTATGCTGCTGGATGTTGTTCATGCTCATGTTCAACATGTACATGTACGTGTTCCGCTTCAACTGCTACAGAAACAAAAGAGTAGGGTTAGAAATGAAAGGGGATTCATTCCCCTTTTTTAATAGGTGGTGTATACAAATGGATTCCATTTTAACGATAAACAAATTGAAAATAGAAAAGAGCAACAAAGTAATATTGGATATAG
>NZ_JAJDJV010000026.1:0-10809 GCF_020567625.1 Enterococcus sp. BWT-B8
TAGTGAAGGGTTTCCCTTTGTGAGAGTAGGACGCCGCCGCGCGATGATTCCGGCATAGCTCAGTTGGTAGTAGCGCATGACTGTTAATCATGATGTCGTAGGTTCGAGTCCTACTGCCGGAGTTCCTATTTAGGATGTATTATTATAGAGTAAAGCAAAGTGCTTCTTTTAACTCAGGAGAGTTGTCCGAGAGGCCGAAGGAGCATGATTGGAAATCATGTAGGCGGTGAACACTGTCTCAAGGGTTCGAATCCCTTACTCTCCGTTTTTATTTTTTAATGGCCCGTTGGTCAAGTGGTTAAGACACCGCCCTTTCACGGCGGTAACACGGGTTCGAATCCCGTACGGGTCATATTGGAATTTTTTCTTGGAGGTTTAGCTCAGCTGGGAGAGCACCTGCCTTACAAGCAGGGGGTCAGCGGTTCGATCCCGTTAACCTCCATCTCCGGTTCCGTGGTGTAGGGGTTAACATGCCTGCCTGTCACGCAGGAGATCGCGGGTTCGATTCCCGTCGGAACCGTAGTTTTTAAATTTATACTTGGCGCGGTAGCTCAGTTGGTAGAGCAACGGATTGAAGCTCCGTGTGTCGGCAGTTCGATTCTGTCTCGCGCCATTATGGAGGAATAGCGAAGTGGCTAAACGCGACGGACTGTAAATCCGTTCCTTAGGGTTCAGTGGTTCGAATCCACTTTCCTCCATTAGGGGCATAGTTTAAAGGTAGAACAGCGGTCTCCAAAACCGTTAGTGTGGGTTCAATTCCTGCTGCCCCTGCCATTTTTGATAAGTTTTATGGCGATTGTGGCGAAGTGGTTAACGCACCGGATTGTGGCTCCGGCATTCGCGGGTTCGATTCCCGTCATTCGCCCTTACCTTTTAAATAGGGTTAAGGTATTTGGGGTATAGCCAAGCGGTAAGGCAACGGACTTTGACTCCGTCACTCGTTGGTTCGAATCCAGCTACCCCAGTTTAATTATGGCGGTATAGCCAAGTGGTAAGGCAGAGGTCTGCAAAACCTTCATCACCGGTTCAAATCCGGTTACCGCCTTGCAATAATTAATAATGATTTTATTTCATGCCGGCGTGGCGGAATTGGCAGACGCGCTGGACTCAAAATCCAGTGCCCGCGAGGGCGTGCCGGTTCGACCCCGGCCGCCGGTATCATTGATGTATCAACGTTTAGAACGTTTGGTACATCTTTTTTTATTTGTTTGAAAAAAATAATTACTACCCCATTACTACCCATTTTCTATGAAACTTTCAAATAATAGGATTAATAAGCTAATAAGCATACCGATGTCATCTGAGAAGATGAATGAGGAACTTGAAGCAATATTTATTATTTTTCTTTGAGTGCTTCTGTATTCAATAAGAGCGTTAGTAAGTATTTTATCAATTAAAATTGTTCTTAATCCTGCTTTTGTTTTTGGATGATTTATAATGAGTCTGTTGTTTTTGCCACATGTGAGTGTTTTACTAACTTCTGAAGATAAATCTACGGATATAACACTAGCTGTAAAAATTATAGAAACAGCTATAATTCCCCAGTTGCTTTTGAGGGTGCTCGTTCTTGTCATTGAAGCATGCATGTTAATATTTTCTATCTTTGTACATCAGTTATAAACGATCTTTTATTATAAATTACAATAAATGGAATAAAACCACTTAAAAATGAAAAAATGAGTTGCTATGAAGTTCACTCCATGGTTTATGATAAGTTTAAGGTATAGGAGGGACGATGTAACTAATGAAAACATTATATTTAATGAGGCACGGACAGACTATTTTTAATCAGCAGAAAAAGATTCAAGGGTGGTCTGATTCTCCACTGACTGAGTTTGGGAGAAAACAGGCAATTATTTCAGGTCAGTATTTTTCTAAAAATAATATAGTATTTGATGGCGCATATTCTTCTACATCAGAACGAGCAAGTGATACGTTAGAGCTTGTTACAAAAACAGATTATAGTAGAGTAAAAGGGCTGAAGGAATGGAATTTTGGTAGTTTAGAAGCTGAGCATGAATATTTAAATCCGCCATTACCGTATAAAGATTTTTTTGTGGCTTTTGGAGGAGAAGAGGAAGCACAATTTCAGGAAAGAGTTTCAGAAACCATTTTTGAGTTGATGAAGGCAGAGCAGGGAGAATGTATAATGATGGTTTCACATGGAGCTGCTTGTAGACAATTCATGAGAAAATGGGCTCATACAAGTGATATAGATCAAAAGAAACCACTGGGTAATTGTTGTATCTTGAAATTTGAGTTTGCTGAGGATCAATTTCGATTACTGGAAATAATCAATCATGATTTTTCAGTAATTACTGAAAGTTCATCTTAAAATAATATTTTTCGAAAAAGGGTACCCTGTGCTCTTATTAGTCTATATGAACATAAAGAAAATTGATCAGCAAAAATAAATAAATTGGGAGGAGATGATGAAATGAATAGTAAACAAGCGGCAGAAATGTTTGATCTGACTGTTGATACATTACGTTACTATGAACGAGTTGGTGTGATTCCGCCCGTTGAACGAGATAAGAATGGCTACAGAATTTATACGAAAAGAGACTTAAACTGGATATTCTTAGTGAAAAGCTTAAGAAATGCTGGTTTATCAATCGAATCTTTAATTGAGTTTGCAACGTTAGCTCAAATGGAAGGTGAAAAAAGATTAGCACAAAAACAAATTCTTAAGGATCAATTAAAGGAACTCGATCAGAAAATCAAAGAAATGAATCAAGTTCGTAATTTATTACAGTATAAAATTGATACGTATGATGAACATATTGCACAATTTAAAGCAGGAAAATTCTCTGATGATGAGATAGAAGAGCTCTGGAATATAGATCATTTGAAAAAATAGCAGGTAGATAGACTATTAGAAAATAATTAGGGGGAAAGAGTTATGCAAAATGTGAAACTAAACAATGGTGTTGAAATCCCAATTCTTGGATTTGGGACGTTCCAGATTTCAGATGCTGATACTGAACAAGCTGTATATGATGCGATACAGGCTGGCTACCGCCATATCGATACAGCTCAATCCTATCAGAATGAGGTGGGGGTTGGCAGAGGTGTAATCAAGTCAGGTGTTCCTCGTGAAGAACTGTTTATAACAACTAAAATTTGGGTAGAAAATGTTTCTTATGAGGGAGTCAAAGCTTCATTCCAACGATCGTTAGAACGTTTAAAAATGGCTTATGTTGATTTGCTTTTACTGCATCAACCATATAATGATGTTTATGGTGCTTGGCGAGCAATGGAAGAGCTGCAAAAAGAAGGTAAAATTAGAGCAATCGGGATATCTAATTTTACTGTTGATAGAGCAATCGATTTAGCAGAATTTAATGAAGTAGTTCCACAAGTGAATCAGATTGAAATCAATCCGTTCCAACAGCAATCCCATAATATCGAAGCCCTACTTGAGGAAGGGATTATTCCAGAAGCTTGGGCCCCATTTGCTGAAGGGAAAAAAGATATTTTTTCAAATTCTATACTAACAAAAATTGGTGAGAAATATGGGAAATCAACTGCTCAAGTGATTCTTCGTTGGTTAGTTGAACAGAACATCGTTGTACTAGCTAAATCAGTTAAACCAGAAAGAATGGCTCAAAATCTAGATATATTTGATTTTGGATTAACTGAGGAAGATCGAACTGAGATTAAGAAATTGAACGAAGGGGAAAGCCAATTCTTTTCACATGCAGATTCACAAATGATTAAATGGATGGCAAGCCGTAAAATGAATGTTTAATAATCAATAAATTTTAAAGCAGCATACCGTCAAGAATAAATGGATCTATACAAACGGCATGCTGCTTTAAGTCTAATAACACTTGCTATAGTGTGAGTTCATAATTCTTAGAAGGAATGTTTAATATCAAACAAAGTGCTTGTTGTTACAGGTGCTTCAAGGAAGCTAGCTCTATAGTTTATGATAGTTTAAAAGAAGAATGAGTGACGAGTTATAACGTCAAAATCAATTGAAAGAAGGTTTATTGTGAAAAAGCTAACAGTTTCTACACTACTAATATTAGTTACATTAGTCATAAGTGGTTGTAAATCAGATCAAGCCAGCACGCCTAGAGAACCATTGGAATCAACAGTAAGTCAAAATGAACGCAGTAAAAGCAACTCTCTAGTTGTCTATTTTACTGTTCCGGAAGCTAGCGGTACAGATACCGTGGCAGGAGCCAGCCGTGTGGTGAATGACGGTGAAGTATTGGGAAATACACAACAAATTGCTCAATGGATTAGTGAAGCGACAAATAGTGATACCTTTGAAGTAATTACGGAAGAAGCATACCCTGCAGATCATGATGAGTTAGTCGACCAAGCAGAAGATGAACTTGAAACTAATGTTCGACCAACAGTTTCTTCACAGATTGAGAATTTGAGTAATTATGACACCATATTTATAGGCTATCCTATTTGGTGGTCAGATCTACCGAAACCAATGTATTCTTTTTTTGATGAAGTAGATTTCTCTGGTAAAAAAATTATTCCTTTCTCAACTCATGGCGGCAGTGGTTTTTCCCGGACAATTACTACAATTACTGATTTAGAGCCGGATGCACAAGTTAAGTTGAATGAAGGACTAACTATATCCCGAAATGATATCGCTGACTCGCAAGAAACGGTGATTGACTGGTTAAACAGTTTGGAGCTTTCAAACGAATGAGCTACTTGGAGATGATTTGTAGGGAAAGGTGACTTAGTCAGGTATGGGAAAAAGGCTAAAAATCATGCTGCTGTCAATTAGTTTAAGAATGTATAGTCATATTGTTATCCACAATAATTGGATTCCTTTGAAATATACTAAAGCAAAACCGACCATTTCATTGTCAGCAGGAGGTATTTATTATCAAAAAGATGTGGGTATATTCCTATTAGTAGAAGGTGTTCTGAAAACAAAAATTAAAGATAATGAAAATCTGGTTGTTTTTTTGATCTGGGAACTATTGATAAGCCCAAATTTTATTCTATTTTAAAAAATGAGAAGTATTTAAATACTATGTTGGATTTTAGCTACCTATTAGTGAATAAAGTTGGAAATAAGGTGAGACTCGTAGATACAAGATTTTTCCATAGTAGAAAGTTAGTTAGCAGAATTGCCAGTCTCACTGTTGCAGGAATAGCTAGCGGGATGGTATGCGAACCGACAATTCAATGAATTTACAAAATTCATTCAGTAATAAGAGTGAACTATCGCAGGCAGCATCTCGGAAATAAGCGGAATACTCTCAAAAATATAAAAAGCTCCAGGACCTTCACCTAGTAGGTAACAGGACTCCATCTACTCTGCTAAAGCAATCCTAGTGACTGTCAACTCTCGTATGTTTCATACATAGAAGTTGATGTGATCGAAGCGCAGCGGAGTGTATCCATTCACAGCTATTCACTTCATGAATAGTGTTCCATGACAATAAGAAGGAATTCATGAAATTGACAAGAAAGCTTGCAGGCACTAAAAGCTTTGTATACAGGAGCTTTGGAATATCATTTATTTAGTTTTAAGGGGATGTGACGTATTTTTGTCACATCCTCTTTGATTTTTGATAATAGAATGCAAAATCTATCAGTAAGGGCAATGCTAAGTATTAAAAATTATTTTCAGGTGGTGATAAGCGAAGCGATCTTAAAGAGTCAGTTTTTTCGGGATTCCTATAAAGACTGTGGCTCATTCAAAATGCTTTGATTTTTGGAAAGGTTTGCTTATTGGTTGGGAAAATTATAATTAAGAGCAGTGAGATCAAGCTTTTGATAAGCAATTGGCAGTTTTTATTACAATATTCTCTGCTGAGAAAGACATAGAATTACAGCATCAATAGGAAAAGGTCATTGATAAAATAATAGGTTGAGTCTTTATAAAGCAACAGATATTTGGGAATATGGGTTTAAAGTTGTTGATGTCTTTTATTCAAAAAATGGAGGTAGTTCTATAAAATATCTTCAATTTTATTTGTACCAACAGTTTGTAAGCGGAACTATTTTTGGGAAGATAGAATGTTAATAGAATGGAAAAAATTCCAAAAAATGGAATAGTGTATTTTTTCTTTTGACTTATACTTAGGTAAAGAAGGTTACAAAAGAATGCCCTTTAATAATAAGAGACCGCTTACATTGCTTGCTCCTTATGCATGAGAATAAAAGCTATTGGAAGAGGTAACGATTCAGTATTTGTCACTGGAATGATAGAAGAAGAGTTTGCTGCAGCCCAAACAGATGGAGAAATTTTTATGATTGTCTCTGGAAAGAGTACAAGTCTCTACCAAACAAAATATGCTCTTGGTATTGAAGCTAATGGTCTGACCAAATTGCAATAAAAGATAGTCTATAAATGATGTTTATAGAAAATTTTAAGCTGTTTTTATAATTTTCACAGATAGTTTGACTACAGTTAGGGATGAAATCGGCGTTCTTTGCCGAGTTGCTCCCATATAGGCAGGCTGCATATAGAAACCTAGTTTAGTTTTAATTCGGTCAATATACTACTCAGGTGCAGAAATTTTACTTCATATCTTAGACTGGACACAGTTGATTTGTATGGAGAACCTTTTGATGTATGGCTGATGTAGGTCAAGGATTTGAAGCGGGCACTAAAATTATCTAAATGACTGTATCAAAAGTGTCGGATCAAACAAAGAGCTCAATAAGCTGGTTTTAGTAATCAGGCAAGATCAATTCAAAAAGCTTCTATTCTGTGAAAAAGACATAGTTAATACATTGGAAGTCATTGCTCAGCTTTTCTTGAAATAAGGTATGATGAACTGAGCAAAAAATTTTAAGAAATTGAATAAAGGTGGTTAATAGAATGGCACAACAAAAAAAAGAATCACTAATAATTACGATTGCTGGTGGAGGCAGCGGATACACACCGGGATTGATTTTGACAATGATTAAGCAAAAAGAACAATTCGATATATCAGAAATTCGTCTCTATGATATTGATGAAGTACGAAATAATGATATGGGAATCATCATTAAATTCTTATTGATGAAACACAAAAGCAGCATTCATCTTACCATTACCCATAATCTGCAAGAAGCCTTTGAAGGGGCTGATTTCATTTTTTCTCAAATTCGAGCGGGCGGTATTAAAATGCGTGAACAGGATGAAAAAATTCCGTTAAAATATGGGTTGACAGGTCAGGAAACTTGCGGCTTAGGTGGTTTTTCTTATGGGATGCGTTCAATGAAGAGCTTTTTGAACATGGTTGAATCAATTCAAACATATGCACCAAATGCTTGGATTTTAAATTATACTAATCCTGAATCGATTATAGCAGAATCTGTTCGGCGTCGGTTTCCAGATATTAAAATTATTAATGCTTGTGATATGACGATTGGAATAGAAGAATTGATTGCCAACTCGTTTGGTTATGATCGTAAACAATGGATGCCGGATTACTACGGATTAAACCATTTTGGCTGGTATAAAAGCATTTATGATGCTTCTAGAAATGAAGATATTATGCCTGAAATTTTGAATAAAATTAAAGAAAAAGGATTTGTGCTGGAAGGACTGGAATCAAGCTGGGCAGAAGCTTATAAGCTAATGGAAATGATGATTAACTATTTCCCGGAACAAATTCCAAATAACTACCTGGAATACTATTTGTTCCCCAATAAAGTAGTCGAAAAAACAGATCCTAATTATACAAGAGCAAACCGTATTATGGACACTAAGCTAAAGAAAATTAAGGATACTGTTGCGCAAATTCAAAATAATCCAGATTTAGAAGCAATTGATTATGAAACAAGTGTGCATGGTGAATATATTGTAGATATGGCTTTAGCTATTTTAAATAATAAGCATGATCGATTTATGTTGATTGTTCCAAACAAAGGTGCTATTCCTAATTTACGCCAAGATGCAGTGGTTGAGGTTCCTTGTTATGTAAATGCTAAAGGTGTGGAACCAGTCTCTTTACGAGAAAATATTCCAGATTTTCATAAAGGATTGATGGAAGCGCAAGTAGCCGCTGAAAAATTATTAGTGGATGCTTTTTTCGAAAATTCTTACCAAAAAGCGTTACAAGCCTTTTCATTAAATCAATCTGTTCCAAATGCTGAAGTAGCTAAAAAAGTTCTGGATGAATTTATTCAGGTAAACGGTGACCAGTGGGTAGAATTAAACTAAAGGGAAGTAGGAAGCAAATATGTCGAAAGTAATTATTAATGCTGATGATTTTGGGTATAGTCGTGGGGTGAACTTTGGAATTATTGACGCCCATCAAAAGGGAGTGCTAAGTTCAACTACAATTATGGCAAATATGCCGGGTTTTGGACATGCTGTTTGTTTAGCAAAAGATAATCCTGATTTAGGGATAGGAGTTCATTTGACTTTGACTTGTGGTTGTCCGCTGTTGAATACTGTACCCTCAATTATTACAGAAACTGGTGAATTTCACCATCTATCTTTTTATGAAAATAAGTTTGAGATTGATATGCAAGAGCTGTATATGGAATGGGAAGCTCAGATTGAAAAAGTTTTCGCTCAGGGGATTCAACCAACACATTTAGACAGTCATCATCATGTGAATTCTATTACAGGGATTACAGAAGTTTTTGTTAAATTAGCGCGAAGATATCAATTGCCTGTACGTAATAATTTTTCAGTTCCTGAGGATTTGAAAACAACGAATCGTTTTTATGCAACATTTGATCGGTTAGCTTGTGAAAAGCCGATTTGGCAGCATATGAATCGCAACAATTTATTACAGGAGTGCGAGACCTATGAGCTGGTTGAGGTGATGTGTCATCCAGGTTATATTGATGATGAATTATTGAATCGATCTAGTTTTAGTAATAACCGACCGTACATTATTAAAGAATTGATGAATGAAAAATATCCAGAGCTGTTCAAAGAGTATCATATTCAGTTGAATACCTATGCTGATATTTAAGTGGTTAGTTTTCTCTCTTTTGAAGATACCTGAAAGAGAGAAAACAAGTTTACCTAGGAGGGGAAAATCTTGAAAGAAAAAATATATAATTCGATCCAAAGTTTCTCACGTTCTATTATCCAGCCCATTATGTTCATGTCAATTTCGGGGATTTTTATCTCAATTTCAGCCATTTTGCGCTTGGAGAAAATGCCTATAGTAATTAGTGAAATCGGCAATTTTTTCTTCACTGTTATTAAAAGCGGTACCATTTCTAATTTATCAGTTATTTTCTGTGTAGGAATTGCTGCTGCAATGGCTAAAAAGAAAAAAACAGATGCAGCGATTATGGGGATTAGTGCGTTTATGATCTTCTTACAGGCCAATCATTATTGGCTAGAATTCACAAATAGCTTAGCAGAAGCTGGAGAGAAAGGTTTAGCAGGTACAGGTCAGGCAATTGTACTGGGTACACAAATTACCGATATGGGTGTTTTTTCCGGGATTGCAATTGGTTGTTTTGTTGCATGGTTTATTAATCACTTTAGTGAAGTGAAATTTCACAAATATTTGGCAGCGTATCAGGGCAGTAAATTTGCTTATATTTTACTGATTTTTGCCATAGTTATTTTTTCTACTGCAGTTACTTATGTTTGGCCGTTAATTAACTATTTAGTAACAGGATTAGTTGGTATCATTTCAAGTACTGGTTCGCTGGGGTATGGAATTTATGGCTTTGCTAACAGAATGTTGATCCCATTTGGCTTGCATCATCTGTTATGGATGCCGTTATATTATACGCCGCTTGGCGGTACAGCTGTTGTTGCCGGTGAAAGTTATTTTGGGGCAATGAATATCTGGTTAGCAGAAATTGGAAATATCAGCAGTATAACATCTATAGATCCTTCTGTTGGTTATTTAGCGAATTTTGGCTATACTGCTTTACCAATTGCGATTGCATTTGCGTTGATCAAAACAGCTCGACCGGAAAATCGTCAAAAGGTAAAAGCAATCGTTATACCAGCAGTTTTAGCTGCTGTTTTAGGTGGGATTACTGAACCAATTGAATTTATTTTTCTGTTTACTTCTCCGCTGCTATGGTTTGCGCATTCAATTATTTATGGATTAGGTTTAGTGCTAAGCAATGTCTTTGGCTTAACGATGATGGTGGAAAACTTAATTAATACGATGATGTACTTATTTGTTATACCAATGAAATTAGGGCATCAATGGTTGATTCCAATTATTTTTGTGATTTTGTTTATAATAGAGTATTTCACTTTTGTTTTCTTGATTAAAAAATTCAAAATTCCAACTTTGGGTCGGACAGATATGAGTGATGAGGAAGATAAAGCAGTTGAAATAAGTGATGCAGGGAATCTCAATGGAAAATTAGCTTATATTGTTGAAGGATTAGGTGGAAAAGAAAATATTAGCAACATTGCCAACTGTGTCTCACGTTTACGAATTGATATTATTGATGATGAAAAAATCAATGAAGCAATGTTAAAGAAGTATCCTTCTTCAGGGGTTATTCTTAAAAATAATCATGTACAGATTGTTATTGGGCGTGAAGTTCAGAATGTTCGTGACGATTTGGAAATATTTATCACTGGTTTAGGAAAGCAGCACCCTAATTCACTTGGCGAGAAGTGAACTTGAAACAGAAGTATTTATTTTTTGATGGAAGATCAATGTGAGTTAATCAGTGTGACTTCGAAAAATTTAATGTTAGTAGAATTACTAGTATCAGATGTTTTTCTATTTGCTGAATAGTATCTTTTTAAAAATACTTCTGTTTGGCGGATTTTATAATGAACTTAGCCACCTAGAAAAATAAAAAAACGTCATCGCAACATTTCATGTATTATTGAGGTTCTTACACCAATCAATAAAGGATGAACTCACGATGACGCAAACTGAG
>NZ_JAJDJV010000027.1:0-9529 GCF_020567625.1 Enterococcus sp. BWT-B8
TACAAAATAGAAAGAACACCTTAACAAACAACTGCTAAAGTGTTCTAGACCAAATTTGACTAACCACACATTAAGCAGCAGGTAGTCTTTTTTTGCATTTTTTGAGTTTTAGTTTTCGTATAAGAAGTGTTCTGTCTCAAGAAATAAGTCGGAATATACGAAAATAGCTACTCATATTTTCAGTATAGTTCGACTTATTTCTTGAGACAGCTTCTGCGTCTACGGTTCTCACTTCGTTCCGATCCTCGAAGCATGGAGGGGCTTTGCTTCTGCTCGAATCATACAAAGACTGGAACACCGTTTATTCGGTTTTAAGGGTATCAGACATACTTCTGTCACAACCTCGATTAAATAAAAGCTTAGTTAGCTACTGGATATTTCGTTCTTGATTTCCTAATACATCCGTTTGTGTACTACTACTAAGAAAATCAAGCATATTCTACTTAATCAAAACCGTTTTTTTCCGCACCTGTACGAATCAGTTCAAGGTCATTATCAAGGTCACTAAAAAAGCTAGGCATTGCGTTCTATTAACTGGATACTCCGACAAAACATAAAATGAATAGTTCTATCGTTTCCATTTCTTTCAAGCAATTTTTTGCATTACATAGTTTATTCTCCTCATCATAAAAATTAAACTCTTTTAGGATCTACTTCAATTACTTTTCCATATGAATGTTTCGATCTTGAGAAAATCGAATAACAAATATCTTGTTTTTTACTACAATAAACCGCTGATTATCAAAACTAAATAATTTCATTTTTCTCACTTCAACAATTCAGTTGACATTTTTTAGAAAAAAGCAAAGATCTTGGAACATAAGTCCTAACGAAAAGAGAGTGGGACAATAATCAGAGAAAAATCTGATTATCGTTCCACTTTTTTTGAATTTAGGGTACACAAAAAACACGCAAACCTGTAAGATTAAAGTGACAAAACCCAATCAAAAAGGAGCGTGCTTGTATGTTTAAAAATTATACCATCAATCAAACAACTTTACCATTAGATATGGAACAATATATTCCAGAAACAGATGTCTCTTTTGCGGTTAATGGCCTTAGTTGAAGCAATGCCACAAACACTCTTTCATGAATTAGAAGAACAATTAGGCCGACCGGCCTATCATCCTAAGATGATGCTAAAAATTATTTTATACGCCTATACCCAGCGTATCTTTTCAGGTCGGAAAATTGAATTTCTGTTAGATGACAGCTACCGTATGCGTTGGTTAGCGAACCATGAACAAGTCAGCTATTGAACCATCAATCGGTTTAGAAGTCATGAGACAACCGCTCACCTTTTAGCAGAAGCCTTTGTCTTGTTTCATCGACAACTAATTACCAATCGAGTCATCGATAATGAAGCCATTTTTATTGATGGTACAAAAATCGAAGCTGATGCTAATAAGTTCAGCTTTGTTTGGCGTAAAGCAACCACTCGTTATGAGCGACTACTGGATGAAAAATCTGAGGCGTTCTATCAAGTACTTTACGAAGAGAAAGTCTTGCCTTGTTTGAAAGAGGAAGAACAACCCGATGGATTGACAAGCGAGCAACTGGAAGAAGCTGCGAGTCATTTAGAAAGTGAACTTCAGGAATTAGAGGCGCAATTGCCCTATGAAAAGCAAAAAGAAAAACAAAGTCAATTAAAGAGAAAAAGAAGAACCTATAAAAAATATCTGCGAAAAATTCAAGCAGATTACCTCCCAAGAAAACAAAAATATGAAGCCTACAACCGACTTTTTCAAGAACGAAACAGCTTTTCAAAAACAGATACAGATGCCACATTTATGCGAATGAAAGACGATTATATGTGCAATGGTCAGCTAAAACCAGGCTATAACTTACAAATCGCAACAGAAAATCAGTATGTCCTAGCGTATGATTTATTTCCAAATCCAGGAAATACAAAAACCTTAAATCCGTTCTTAGACAGCTTTTTAGATCAACACAACGAATTACCCGAAGATATTGTGGCAGATGCCGGTTATGGAAGCGAAGAAAATTATATGTATATCAACGATATCTTGCATGAAACACCATTGATCACGTATAACAGCTACCATAAAGAAACCAAAAAGAAAGTGAAGAATGATCCGTTTCGTGTAGAAAATTGGCTTTATCTTGAGAAAGAGGATGCGTACATTTGTCCTGCCCATCGGGCAGTTTCCTTCAAGCAATATAGCCGAAGAAAAGATAAAGGCGGATTTGTACGTGATTTCAAAATTTACGAATGTGAAAATTGTAGAGGCTGCCCAGTTCGTAGTCAATGTACGAAAGCAAAAAGTGATCGGAACCGACAAATTTTAGTGAATAATTCATGGCGCTATTTCAAAGCAGAATGTAAAAAGAAGCTTTTAGAGGAAGAAACAGGTTCGATTTATCGGAAACGGAAAATCGATGTCGAACCAGTGTTTGGTCATCTGAAGGCTCATTTGGCGTTCCATCGTTTCCACTTGCGGGGGAAACAAGGAGCAAAGATTGACATTGGCTTGGCACTCATGGCGTTAAATTTAAGAAAAATAGGGAAATATATGGAGAGAAAGGCATCTATAAAAGAAAAAATAAGCTCGATTTTGATATTAACTATCAAAATCGGACTTATTTTCTTTTGGAGAGCGGACTATTGTCCCACTCTCTATTTTTTGCACATAAATAAGAACACCTCTGGTAAAATAAAATTGACAAAACAATCAGACTAGCGAGGTGTCCTTATGTTTAAAAATTATATCACAAACCAACTCTGTCCCGTATCTGATAGAAACCAGAACTGCTCCCATCATTAAAAAACAAACAGAAAATATGCTCACCTGTCTCTGCTGGAGTCTAGCTTTCCAATTCATCACGTTGCTCCTTAACCATCATCTCATAAGACAAAACAAGGGGCCGTCTTGTTCTAGACAGATAATCTCCGCTTCAATAGCAAACACTTCCATCAACAGTTGTTCTATAACCACTTCTTCCGGCGTTCCATCCTTAACTATCTCTCCATCTGTTTCAGGAAAATGTTTGGAAAAATCTGAAGGCAGTAAAAAATGATAAAGTATACAACTTTGGCGGCGATTCTAGCTGGCTGTATAATGCCCCATTGCAAATACAAACATCATTAAAGATTTGAAAGCTTCACTTATTCATTAAAAAAGTAAAAAGATACCTTGAAAAGCAGCCACTCGTTGCTTTTCAAGGTATCTTTTATTCTATACTATCCCCAGCAGATTGCTCCCCACAATACACATACCCAACCAGCTTTTACACTTTGTTGTTCTGTCTTTGTTAATTTTTTCATAGTTATTCTCCTTTCTTTCGTTTTTATTGAGGTTCTTAACCCCAGCAGATTGCTCCCCATAATACACATACCCAACCAGCTTTTACACTTTGTTGTTCTGTTTTTGTTAATTTTTTCATAGTTATCCCCCTTTCTTTCGTTTTTATTGAGGTTCTTAACCCCAGCAGATTGCTCCCCACAATACACATACCCAACCAGCTTTTACACTTTGTTGTTCTGTCTTTGTTAGCTTTTTCATAGTTATTCTCCTTTCTTTCGTTTTTATTGAGGCTCTTAACCCCAGCAGATTGCTCCCCATAATACACATACCCAACCAGCTTTTACGCTTTGTTGTTCTGTCTTTGTTAATTTTTTCATAGTTATCCCCCTTTCCTTCATTTTTATTGAGGTTCTTAACCCCAGCAGATTGCTCCCCATAATACACATACCCAACCAGCTTTTACGCTTTGTTGTTCTGTCTTTGTTAGTTTTTTCATGGTTTTTCTCCTTTCTTTCGTTTTTATTGAGGCTCTTAACCCCAGCAGATTGCTCCCCACAATACACATACCCAACCAGCTTTTACGCTTTGTTGTTCTGTCTTTGTTAATTTTTTCATGATTGCTCCCCCCTCTCCTTTTCTTGATTCATTGCTATGTTTCTAATATACTAAGCGTTTCTTCCAGCTCCATCACCCCTTCATATCTTAGTACCTTACCGTTTTTTATTATTATTAACGTTGGTGTCCCGGAAATATTATATTTTTCGCTGAACTCTTTGGTCGCAAAGTTATCACCATCTAGGAATAAAATTTTTTTACCACTTCTTTTCGCAGCTTCCGATAATATTGGCGTAAATACTCTGCAGGCTTCACAGGAATTTTTGCCGAAATAAACGATCATATCTTTTTCTTTCGCGACTCTGCTTTCTACCTCAGTAATACTAATTTCTTCAAACTCTTGATTTTTGTCGGCAAAGGTCAAGTGCGTTAAGCAAAAACCCCCTGACACTAAGAGCAATATTGCCAGCAACACAAGTTTCATTCTTTTCATAATTACACCTCCTCACTTATCACTACAATTTGATCACATTGTTCCAATAAGTAAGAGTCATGAGTAATTAAAATGATGATTTTATCTTCAGTAGCAGCCAAGGCTTTTAAGACCTTTATAAAGGCATCTACTGACTTTTGATCCAGATTGGTTGTCGGCTCATCAAACATATAAACAGACTTCTCTTCATATAATGTTCTTAAAAGAAGAATTTTTTGAATTTGCCCCTGGGAGAGATTTCCGCCTTGGGCGTGAATCACATGGTCATCCGCCAATTCCAAACCCATACACTCTTTTAAATAATCTATTCGCTGGTTTTTCAGTGCCTGAGTGTTGCTAAGGCCGAATTTTATATTTCGCTCAACTGTGTTTTTGAATGTACCCATTTCCGGAAAATAAGCATTTACGGCTTCAGTGATGTTCGTTCCATGTAGAGACGAAAACTTTTTATTATTGATTCGGATTACTCCACTATCTGGCTTTAGTACGCCTAAAATGATTTTCATTAAGGTACTCTTTCCAGAGCCATTTTTACCTGAAATCCCTGTCATCTTTCCTTTTTCAAAATTTATATTGATTCCAGATAAACATTTATTGGCTTCGTTATATGAAAATGAAAGATTCTTCAAACTAAGATGTTCGATCGTTTTAGTACCGATATCGGTTATTTCATTTTCCCCAGTAGGATTGTCTATAGCCAAGCTATTTTGAATATACGTTACCGCCTGCTCACTTTTTTGAATTCTTAACCAAATTTGGACAATCGGTCTCAATCTGGAAAGAACCAGCGTAATGATAAAAACACTGAGAAATAGCATGGTAATTGACTGATTTTTATTAAATGTATACGCATAAATCAGAAAACCGAATATACTCAAAGTAATGCAGGTGCTAATAAATTCAAAAATCGAATCAATTGCTGTTGATAGTTCATTGCTGATCAGCTTCTTATTAAAGTAATCAGCCATTTTATCCCGAACTTTCTCGCTCGCTTCTTCTTCCTTTGAAAATAAATGTACATCCAATGATAAGCGCAGCTGCTCTTCAATAGTTGAAGAAAGTGCATTGGAGCCTGATACTACTCCTTTTTCAAAATTCTGAATTTTCTTTGCTCGCTTGCTAACCATTACGACAAAGACTGCCAGCCATGCAACAACCACAATTCCCAGTAGGATATCAACCCTGAAAATAAGCAGACATAGCGTGAAAACAAAGGCCAAATCAAATTTTAAATACAGCTTATTCAAAATGCCTGTGACTGATATTAATAAGTTCCAGAAATGTCCCATGATATTGTCCATATTTCTTTTTTCAGTGACATTTTTCGTTTGCTTTTCATAATATTCCATCAGAACCTTTTGTTGAAACTGGTTTTCCAGCTTAGTCTTTATTTGGATATCCTTTTGGCTAATTTGATAATAAATCAACATCAAGGTCAGAAAGAACAGAGCAATCATACCAAAGTAAGGCATTGTTATACTTTCCATCTGATAAATCATCGCGTACTGCATGAACGCTATCAAGCTTAACGGAATGAGGTATTTCATAAAAGTCAACACACCAATTTCAAACTTTGAAGAAAAGGGTAGAGTCTGAATGATTTGTTTATATAGTTGACTATTGCTTTTCTTAGTCTGACTTTTCATTTTTTGAACATCTTCAATACAAATTGCATACCCCATAAATGTTTCTATAAATGCTGCTACATCTATTGTGATTAGCTGAGGCTCTGCTGGATCTGAGTAAATGATCTGTTGCTGGTTCAATTGGTGTACAACAACATAATGGGGTAAATCATCTCTTTTAATCATACAAACGATAGGAAATCTTTGACCGCTCAGTTCATGAAAATCAGTGACTCTGTATGCTTCACTATATACACCGTTACTGTTCATAATTTCCTGCAGCTGAAGTAGTGACAGCCCTTGCTGATTTGAATCCATGGATTCACTTAATGTTAATTCTACATTCTTTACTTTCAATTGCTTAAAGATGGTCTCCAACGCCGCCAAGCCGCAGTCATTGGTCATATTCTGCATCGTATGTGCAAACATTCGTTATCCCTCCTAAATCTCCTTAACCGTTATGTCTCCAAAGCCAAGTTCAACTTTGATTAGTCCCTGCGTGGCTTTCTGCTGATCCGGCTGATTGACTTTGCCTTGATTAGTTTTCAGTTTATAGGCCTTAGCAAAGGTTTCAGGTACATTCACATTGACATTGCCTTTATTCATCTGAACTAATAGTTGTTCCAGATTTTTTTCGTCAGTCACATAAATCGTCATTCTTAATTTATCACCACTTAGTTTAGCAACACTCAAGCCAATCGATGTGGAAAAATCAAGACATATCTCTTGTTCATTCGGATTCAGTGTAGACAACTTTTCTGCAAATGAGACTGGCATTTGACCTTCTATAGACAGATGATTCCTGTCACTCTTTTCTATATAAATGTCAATATCCTGGCTGATTCCTTTTAACGTGATATTTTTGACCTGCTCAGAGGTTAAGTCCCATTCCTTATTTACAGAAATTTTATCTTCACTAACATAGTTAAAGATGAATACACCCAGAACTGCGACACAAATTACTATTAACAGCATTTTCTTTTTCATCTCATTTTCCCTCCTCGCTATTTCAATTCTTTTCTTTGAAGCATCGTAACAGTACACGTCATAGCAACAATCAGAAGCAGCAGTGCTCCTACAAAAACTTTCACCAATTGGTCTTGACTCATCTCGTTCAACTGAACAACTGCACCCAGATTTTTAAATAGAAAGTATTGTGATATCTTTTGTGCATCTGCTCCTAACTGTTCTAAGAAGATGGTCACAACATTCTCCCCCAGTAGAATAATTAAGACATATACTGCTGTTGACAACGCTGCTGAATTCTCTAGACTATATAAAAACAACCCAATTGCCAGAACCACAAGGTATAATATCGTTTGAAGTCCCAGGATTCCTAGAATTTCCAGAAAATGAATACTACCTTGAATGCCCAGACTAAAAATAAGTGTTGATACATTGTATACAACAACCAGCAAGGTTCCCAACAGATAGGTTGTTGCTAATTTACTAAAATAATATTTTTCTCTTGAGATACCAGAGATAAGGACTGAGTTAACTGTCCTACTAACAAAATCCTTTTGCCACACCAACATAAATATCGGAATAAACAGCATTGGGAGAAGCACAGTTCCGTTAATCATCAAGCTCTGAATGAACATCATCCGATCATCTATTGCTGTTGTCAGAGTAAAAAACAACGTGACTGACAACGCACACAACAGGGTGATATAAAAGGCCTTAGTTCTTGAGACATGGTACAAGTCTGCCTTAATTAACTGATACATGATAATCTCCTCCTACAATTTCCAAAAATACATCTTCCAATTCTTTTTTTACATGTTGAAGCTGATAAACACTGATTTGACGATCAGATAATTTTTCACAGAAAATGTTCAGTGTTTCATTGTCCGTATGGAAAATAATTTTATTGTTTTCCATACCCACTACGTTTATATTTTTCTCCTCAATTAGCTGCAGTGCAGCTTCCTTATCTGATACATCCAAAATATATTTGCAGCTCAGCTCCGTTGCTAACTCTTCGCTGGAAAACTCTTTTACCAACCGTCCATCTTGAATAATCCCATATCTAGTTGCTACCATTGCCAACTCAGATAAGATATGACTTGAGATTAGAATCGTTGTTTTTAATTCTTTATTAATTCTCTGAATCATTTTTCGCATTTCAATAATCCCAGCTGGATCCAAGCCATTGATTGGTTCATCCAATATTAGTAAATCCGGGTTATTTATGATGGCCATTCCGATACTCAGTCTTTGACGCATCCCTAGAGAAAAATCTCGAACCTTCTTTTTTCCTGTTGTATTTAGACCAACAAAATCTAAGGTCTTATTCACACAATCTGGGTCCTTAACATTTTTCTGAGTTGCTGCATAGTTTAAATTTTCAAAAGCACTCAAATCTGGATATATTGCGGGTGCCTCGATAACTGCACTAACTGTTATCCCTTTTTTTAGATAGTCATAGCTACCTGATGTCTGAAAAATCAAGCCGGTAATCGTTCGAATCAGCGTTGTTTTTCCAGCACCATTCTTGCCAATAAATCCATAGATATCGCCTTCATAAATAGACATATTCACTTCATCCAATGCTGTAAAATTTTTATATTTCTTAGTTAAGTTTGTTGTTTTTAGTAATAAATTACTCATTATTCCACCTCCTGTATTTTAACCATTTTAACTGTATGTGTACGCATCCAGCCAAGCTTCAAATTCCGATAAAACACTTCCTTTTTCCGGTGTCCATTCAACCTTGCTAACTAATTGTCCATCTTTAAAATATGCAATTGTTGGCGTGTACATCACGCCATAGGTTTCTTTAAAGTCTTCCCATTTCCCCTCATCTTTTCTCAGCTTAGAAACATTAAGATAACTAATCTCTTGTTCTAAATTTCTTTCTTCAACCATTGAAAGAAAAGCCGGTTCAAACTCATTACAGTCTCCACAATCAGGACGCCCAATATAAACCAACAGCTCACCATCCTTCACTTCTGTTTCGAAGGAATGAAAACTTAGTGAATTAATAGAGTCATAAATCTCTGGATAAGCTATTTTAGCTTGATACAATTCCTCATCATTTTTCTTAAGTTGCGTATTTATTGAATAGGCAATAATTCCAATAACCATTAGAAATACCCCAATAATAAGTGACAATTTTTTACTATTCTTTACTTTCATATTTTTCTCTCCTAACGTTGTCGTTGATATTCTTTGTTTACTTGATACATTTATTATAGTCAGCACACCCTGTTTCCGTATGAGTAGTTCATGCAGTCTTTTATAGGTAAATAATGCACGCTTTCTCAAAAAATGAAGATGCCCTGCTTCGGTTACTCTTCAAGTTTTTTTGTTTCTTAATTAGGCGAATTCTGCCTTACTTTCATTCGATAAATCCTTACCCAAATCGGGGGAACTATAGAAGCATTGCTAGTTGAATACTTCTTTTTAAGTAGACAATCAAAACCTCCAGTGTGAACTGGAGGTTTGCTCTGCGGCTGTAAGCCTCTATGGAATGGCAACCCTTTTCTTGACAGTTTTTATAAGGTGTCCGATTTCAATTCGCGTTATTGTCCGATTGTCCTTGACAATGAGCCTCCTCGGATATGAGGAATACCGGCAGAAGCTAATAA
>NZ_JAJDJV010000028.1:0-6172 GCF_020567625.1 Enterococcus sp. BWT-B8
TCGCGCTAAATGAGCAGATAATTCTACCAAACTTTCTGTCGCAATTGACTGAGAGAAAAAAGCACAGGCAAGTAATTCATTGCCGCTGAATTTACTGTTTCTAACGGAAAAATGAGTATCGCGGGCAAGTGATTGAAGTTTCTTTGTATCAAACAGTTGATGGAGTGTCTCGCAAAAGTGTTGGAATTGTCTCTCTTTTGACGTTTTCATAATGAGTCCTCCTATCAAAAATTTCTATCCTCACCTTATTTTACTTTGTTTTTTGAGATTTTTGATAGAGGTCTCTTTCGAAAAAATAGTTATTTCTTAGCTTGATGGCTATGTACAGAAAACCTAATCAATCATTTTTAAAACAGCTCTAAATCGTTTGTTCCGACAGGAGTCTAGATGATGATTTAGAGTTTTTTCTTGTTGTAAAAGGTGAGATCGGGACAAAAGCAATCAGCTCCGAAATTTGTCAAGGAATACTATTTATAGAATGAATAGCTGAGAATTGATATACTTCGCTTCGATCCCATCAACTTCTATGTATGAAACATACGAGAGTTGACAGGCTTCACTAGGATTGCTTTAGCAGAGTAGATGAAGTCCTGTTACCTACTCGGTGAAGAAGCTGCTCCTGCGGTTACTCGTCGCAAAAAGAATTTTTGCTTTTGTTCCGCCGATTATTCGAGGCTAGATACGAAGTAGAGTTTGGAACTTTATTCTGCCCCACTCTCTTTTTAAAATCCGGCAGTACGAACTGAATTGTAAAAAACTTTAAATGATCTATGAAAAAACTGCGAATTTAGAGACATTCCCTGTCGTTTTTTGTACAATAAAGAATGTAGTGAAAAACGAATGGAGGCACTCCAATGATTGGAAATGCTGTTAAAGAATTATTGTTAGAGAAACAAGATACATTTATGATACCTGGTGAGAATGTTGCCAATGTTATGTGTTTGAACCCTTTAAATCATGCGCTGCTTGTTTTATCTCAAGTAAGATATTCAAAAATTCCCGTATTGGATAAAGGAGACCGCTTTGTCGGCTTGATCAGTCTCTCAGATGTGGTAGATAAAATGTTTGACCTTACCTCGATTGATTTGGAAAAGCTGCAGGAGTTCACAGTCGCTGATGTGATGGAAGTAGGGGTTCCTGTAATCGGCGAAGAATGGGATTTGGAAGATGTGCTGCACTTGCTGGTGGATTCACCGTTTCTGCCGGTTGTCGATAATAACCAGTGCTTCAAAGGTATTATTACAAGAAAGGAATTGCTGAAAGCGATTAATCATATGGCACACGAACTGGAAAGGCATAATATTGTGCTGCCGAAAGTCGAGGAGGACCAGGAAAATCAGGCAATTTGATTTTTTAAAATTCACATTTCTTTTTATTTCTGTTATGCTGTTTGTTAGAAACTGAAGGGAGTTGTGTAAATGGATGCCCATGAAATAATCAATTATATCGGGAGCGCTAAAAAGAAAACAACAGTGAAAGTCACACTTAAAGGAAAGCTGAAAGAAGTGGTTTATCCGGAAGAAATAAAGGCTTTTGCAAACTGTAAAACGGGAACTTTATTTGGCGAATGGGCTGATATTAAAGAATTTTTAGAAGAAAATCAGGCAGTTATTGATGATTATGTTGTAGAAAATGATGGTCGGAATTCTGCGATTCCTTTATTGGATACGAAAGAAATAAATGCAAGAATTGAGCCTGGTGCAATTATCCGTGATCAGGTTGAAATAGGTAATCAGGCAGTTATTATGATGGGTGCCATAATCAATATCGGAGCAGTGATTGGTGAAGGTTCGATGATTGATATGGGCGCCATTCTCGGTGGAAGAGCAATCATCGGCAAACATTGTCATATTGGTGCAGGAACTGTACTGGCCGGAGTGATTGAACCGCCAAGTGCAGAGCCGGTTGTGATCGAAGACAATGTGATGATTGGTGCGAATGCAGTAGTTCTTGAAGGTGTTCGTGTAGGTAAAGGTGCGGTTGTTGCTGCCGGAGCAGTTGTTATAAATGATGTGGCACCGAATACTGTTGTTGCAGGAATTCCAGCAATAAAAATCAAGGATTTTGACGAAAAAACCAAAGATAAAACAACGATAATGAAAGAATTGAGAAATCTTTAAATCCAGTTATAGAGGATGGAGAAATTTTTTGATTGTTTCGATGATCTGTCAAGAGATGAACTGTGGTCTGCGGTTGCCGAATGTTACAGCTTGAGCAGGAGAACAGTATATCGAACACTGAGAGGTTAAGAAAGGACAAAGACAAGCGTGTGAACTTTATTTGTTCCATGCTTTCTTTTCTGTATATAGAAGTTTTTTTGAATAGGAGATTGGTCCGTGATACAAGAAAGGTTAAGTGAAATTAGAAGAGCGCTTCACCGGATACCGGAAATTGGTCTGGAAGAAGTTAAAACGCAGCGTTGTCTGCTGGAAGAAATAGAAGGAATAAAAAAGGAATATATTGAAATCAAAAGCTGGCAGACAGGAATTCTGGTTTTTGTTTATGGCAGCGACCCTGAAAAGACTATAGGCTGGCGTGCGGATATTGACGGACTTCCCATTACTGAGGAAGTTTATTCAGATTTTCGTTCTACTCATGAAGGGAAAATGCATGCATGCGGTCATGATTTTCATATGACGATTGGTTTGGGGCTGCTGGAAAAGATAAGTTCCAATCAACCAAAAAATAATTATCTTTTTCTGTTTCAACCGGCTGAGGAAAATGAAGCTGGAGGAATGCTGATGTATGAGCAGGGGGCATTTGGCGACTGGCTGCCGGATGAATTTTATGCCCTGCATGTAAATCCGGATTTACCAGTGGGAAAAATTACAACTAGAAAAGGCACATTATTTGCGGCTACCTGTGAAGTTCGTGTTCATTTTAAAGGAAAGGGTGGTCATGCTGCATTTCCTCATGAATCAAATGATATGATTATTGCTGCCACCAGCTTTATTCAGCAGGCACAGACAATTATCAGCAGAAATGTTAATCCTGTAGATGGTGGAGTAATCACATTTGGTACATTTAATGCAGGCACAACAAATAATGTGATTACAGGTGAAGCAAAAATTTCAGGGACGATTCGGACTTTATCAGAAGCGAGCAACCAGCTGACACAAAGGAGAATCCGCGAACTTGCACAGGGAATCAGCCAGTCATTTAACTGTGAAGTGGAGGTGACTTTGGATCAGAAAGGCTATGTGCCTGTTGTCAATGACCAGAATACAACAGAGCAGTTCATTGAATTTATGAAAAATAAGCAAGGTGTTGCTTTTGAAAAAGCACCGGCAGCAATGACAGGTGAGGATTTTGGTTATTTGCTTTCCAAAGTTCCGGGAACTATGTTTTGGCTTGGAGTTGAAAGCCCATTTGGGTTGCATTCTGAAAAATTTAATCCAAATGAAGACGCCCTGACTTTTGCAGTAGAACATGTAGGTGATTTTCTGCAGTCTTTGGATTTGAAGAAATAAAAAACGAGTTTGGGACAGAAATAAAGTTCCAAACTCTCTTCATATCTACACCCGAATAAACGGCGGTACAAAAGCAAAAATTCTTTTTGCGACGAGTAACCGCAGGAGCAAAGGTCTTCATGCGACGAGTAACCGCAGGAGCAACTCCTTCGGAATTAAGCCGAACTATCCTGAAAATATGAGGAGCTCCAGGAAGGTATCAATTCACAGCTATTCATTCTATGAATAGTGTTCCTTGACAATTTTCGGATATTCCTTCTTAATTCTCAGAGCTGATCGCTTTTGTCCCGATCTTCTTTTACTTTATTGCATATTAATGGGTGTATTTGGAATAGTGAATCCTTCGGTTGAAAGTGCTGAAACATACTGCGCCAGAAATTCTTCCCTGATTCCAGATTGTTTTCCGTTTAAGACATACATCGTGGTACGAATTGCGAAATTACCATTGCCTAAATCGACCATGCCGAAAAGAGTAGGGCCGTTTTGGATGTCTTCATCATGCTTTTCTGCCAGACGTTCGTTCACCCCGGAAATCAGCTCCTGAATCTTTTCAATACCTTCCTCTGGCACTATTCGGATGTCTATGACGACCTGAATGTTGGAACGAGACAGATTGCTGATCGTGGTAATATTTCGATTAGGGATAAAATGAACGGTTCCATCAAGTGATTTCAGCTGTGTTGTTCGCAGTCCGATTGAGGTGACTGTTCCTTCAATATCAAGACTGAGCAAACGTATATAGTCACCTACATCCATCTGCTGCTCCAGAATAATAAAGAAGCCTGTAATGATATCGTTCATGAAGCCCTGAGCACCAAGACCAATGGCAACCCCCGCAATCCCTGCACCTGCAAGCAGCGAGCCAATAGGAACCCCCAAAACACTTAATACGGAGTATAAAAAGAAAAAAAACAGAGTGTATTGAAAAGCATTACTGGTAAGCAGATGAAGCGTGTTTACTCTGCTGTTGCTGAGTGACTGTTTTTTGGAAATCTGATTTTTATATAAATGATTGATCAGCACTTTTCCAATTTTATTGATTAAAACAAATAACAATATAAGAAATAAAAGATAGATAGTCTTTTCAATAAGTACTGCGGTAATCTGATCCCAGTTGATTGACTGCCAGTAGCGTTGAAGCGCACTGACTTTTTTCACTGTTTCTTCTGTCAAAGTAACTGAAGAGGAATCTACTGTACTTTCAATACTTGATGTTGACTGCTGCAAGAGAAACATAATGAACCACCTTTATAAAGCATTTCTTCTATTTTACCTAAAAAAGGGAAATCATTCCAGTACAGTCTGCTTTATTATTTTTCAAAAAAAGAAAATCATCAGGTTTCTTATCAGAAAGAATCTTGGTATAAAATCAGTTTCCAGTGTTGAACAGCAATCTGATCTGAACCTCGACTGAAATATTCTGTTAAAATTTCCTTTTTATGATTTTGAAAGTGAATTATGAGAAAAATCTAACAATTCAGAAGATAATATGATACAATATTCTGAAAATGGAAGGGGAACACAGGATGATCGATTGGGAAAATTTAGGGTTTAAATATATCAAAACACCATTTCGTTATCTTTCTAAATGGAAAGATGGAAAATGGGATGATGGGCTGTTAACAGAGGATAATACGCTGCATATACACGAGGGTTCAGCTTCTCTTCATTATGGACAGCAATGTTTTGAAGGATTGAAAGCATATGGCTGTGAAGATGGTTCAGTTAATTTGTTTCGGGTGGAAGAAAATGCAAAACGAATGAACCGCAGTGCTGAACGTCTATTGATGCCTCAGGTTCCGGAGGAAAAGTTTGTAAATGCAGTTAAAGAGGTAGTGAATGCAAATAGAGATTTCGTACCGCCATATGGTTCGGGCGCTACTTTATATATTCGGCCTTTGCTTATAGGGGTTGGAGAAGGGATTGGTGTCAGTCCAGCTCCGGAATATCTGTTTACAGTTTTTTGTATGCCGGTTGGCGCCTATTTCAAGGGCGGTCTGACACCTACAAACTTTATTGTATCTGACAGTGATCGGGCAGCACCGCATGGAACAGGAGCTGTGAAAGTCGGTGGAAATTATGCCGCCAGTTTGTATCCTGGAAAGGTGGCTCATGACAGACATTTTTCGGATTGCATCTATCTGGATCCGGCAACACATACAAAAATAGAAGAGGTTGGTTCTGCCAATTTCTTTGGAATTACAAAGGATAATCGTTTTGTTACACCGATATCCCCGTCTATTCTGCCAAGTATTACGAAGTACTCACTTTTATATTTAGCTGAACATCATTTGGGGATGGAAGTTGTTGAAGGGGATGTTTATCTGGATGGGCTGGATCAGTTTTCAGAAGCAGGTGCTTGTGGAACTGCGGCAGCTATCTCTCCGATCGGAGGCATTCAAAATGGTGATTCGTTCCATGTTTTTTACAGCGAAACAGAAGTAGGTCCTGTTACGCAAAAATTGTATGATGAACTGACAGGAATTCAGTTTGGCAAAATCGAGGCTCCGGAAGGCTGGATTCAAAAAGCCTGACAAAAAATAAAAAAGAAAATACTTAATCGGCGTATTCTAGGCTCATTGTCAAATCGGACTGATAGTATCACCAATGAACATCGGAAGAAGGAATCGAACTCCTTCTCCGGTGTTTTTTATTTGTATTGAATAAGGCCGTTGAGTAAGAAAATTCGGGTACGCATATTT
>NZ_JAJDJV010000029.1:0-1863 GCF_020567625.1 Enterococcus sp. BWT-B8
TTGCAGGCAGAAAAAACTTTTCAAAATTTTATTAAAAGAGTTGACAAGCGCTTCTCGATTTGATAAGATATAAAAGTTGCTGCAAGGCGACAAAGTAGACCTTTGAAAACTGAACAAAGTAAGACAAACCAAATGTGTAGGGCGTTTTGATCAATTCAAAACAACAAACATTTTTAACAAGCAAGCGAAAGCTAGCGCAACAACAATGAGCTTAACAATCGTAAGATTGTTCTAACTTTTATTATGAGAGTTTGATCCTGGCTCAGGACGAACGCTGGCGGCGTGCCTAATACATGCAAGTCGAACGCTTCTTTTCTGCCGAGTGCTTGCACTCAATTGAAAAGAAGAGTGGCGGACGGGTGAGTAACACGTGGGTAACCTGCCCATCAGAAGGGGATAACACTTGGAAACAGGTGCTAATACCGTATAACAATAGGAACCGCATGGTTCTTATTTGAAAGACGCTTTCGGGTGTCGCTGATGGATGGACCCGCGGTGCATTAGCTAGTTGGTGAGGTAAGGGCTCACCAAGGCCACGATGCATAGCCGACCTGAGAGGGTGATCGGCCACACTGGGACTGAGACACGGCCCAGACTCCTACGGGAGGCAGCAGTAGGGAATCTTCGGCAATGGACGAAAGTCTGACCGAGCAACGCCGCGTGAGTGAAGAAGGTTTTCGGATCGTAAAACTCTGTTGTTAGAGAAGAACAAGTGGGAGAGTAACTGCTCTCACCTTGACGGTATCTAACCAGAAAGCCACGGCTAACTACGTGCCAGCAGCCGCGGTAATACGTAGGTGGCAAGCGTTGTCCGGATTTATTGGGCGTAAAGCGAGCGCAGGCGGTTTCTTAAGTCTGATGTGAAAGCCCCCGGCTCAACCGGGGAGGGTCATTGGAAACTGGGAGACTTGAGTGCAGAAGAGGAGAGTGGAATTCCATGTGTAGCGGTGAAATGCGTAGATATATGGAGGAACACCAGTGGCGAAGGCGGCTCTCTGGTCTGTAACTGACGCTGAGGCTCGAAAGCGTGGGGAGCAAACAGGATTAGATACCCTGGTAGTCCACGCCGTAAACGATGAGTGCTAAGTGTTGGAGGGTTTCCGCCCTTCAGTGCTGCAGCAAACGCATTAAGCACTCCGCCTGGGGAGTACGACCGCAAGGTTGAAACTCAAAGGAATTGACGGGGGCCCGCACAAGCGGTGGAGCATGTGGTTTAATTCGAAGCAACGCGAAGAACCTTACCAGGTCTTGACATCCTTTGACCACTCTAGAGATAGAGCTTCCCCTTCGGGGGCAAAGTGACAGGTGGTGCATGGTTGTCGTCAGCTCGTGTCGTGAGATGTTGGGTTAAGTCCCGCAACGAGCGCAACCCTTATTGTTAGTTGCCATCATTCAGTTGGGCACTCTAGCGAGACTGCCGGTGACAAACCGGAGGAAGGTGGGGATGACGTCAAATCATCATGCCCCTTATGACCTGGGCTACACACGTGCTACAATGGGAAGTACAACGAGACGCGAAGTCGCGAGGCTAAGCAAATCTCTTAAAGCTTCTCTCAGTTCGGATTGCAGGCTGCAACTCGCCTGCATGAAGCCGGAATCGCTAGTAATCGCGGATCAGCACGCCGCGGTGAATACGTTCCCGGGCCTTGTACACACCGCCCGTCACACCACGAGAGTTTGTAACACCCGAAGTCGGTGAGGTAACCTTTATGGAGCCAGCCGCCTAAGGTGGGATAGATGATTGGGGTGAAGTCGTAACAAGGTAGCCGTATCGGAAGGTGCGGCTGGATCACCTCCTTTCTAAGGAATATTACGGAGACTTACACAGGTTTGCATTACTTTGTTCAGTTTTGAGAGGTTTAC
>NZ_JAJDJV010000029.1:1963-5056 GCF_020567625.1 Enterococcus sp. BWT-B8
TTTGTTCATTGAAAACTGGATAGAAAGAAAATCAACAACACAAAACAAACCGAGAACACCGCGTTGAATAATGAAACTGAATTTAGAGTTTTTTAAAATTGTTCGATAGCTTATTTTTCTTGATTACGCCTCTATCGCTAGAGAAACGGATCAAAACCCAACCGTAAGGTTGATAAGGTTAAGTGAATAAGGGCGCACGGTGGATGCCTTGGCACTAGGAGCCGATGAAGGACGGGACTAACACCGATATGCTTTGGGGAGCTGTAAGTAAGCTATGATCCAGAGATTTCCGAATGGGGGAACCCAGCATCTTTTATAGGATGTTACGATTACGTGAATACATAGCGTAATCGAGGTAGACGCAGAGAACTGAAACATCTAAGTACCTGCAGGAAGAGAAAGAAAATTCGATTCCCTGAGTAGCGGCGAGCGAAACGGGAAGAGCCCAAACCAACAAGCTTGCTTGTTGGGGTTGTAGGACTCCAATATGGGAGTCTGTCAGGATAGTCAAAGGACCTGGAAAGGTCCGCCAAAGAGGGTGAAAGCCCCGTAGACGAAATGTTGACAGCACCTAGGAGGATCCTGAGTACGGCGGAACACGTGAAATTCCGTCGGAATCCGCGGGGACCATCCCGCAAGGCTAAATACTCCCTAGTGACCGATAGTGAACCAGTACCGTGAGGGAAAGGTGAAAAGCACCCCGGAAGGGGAGTGAAATAGACCCTGAAACCGTGTGCCTACAACAAGTCAAAGCCCGTTAATGGGTGATGGCGTGCCTTTTGTAGAATGAACCGGCGAGTTACGATTGTTTGCGAGGTTAAGGTGAAGAGCCGGAGCCGCAGCGAAAGCGAGTCTGAATAGGGCGAATGAGTAAGCAGTCGTAGACCCGAAACCATGTGATCTACCCATGTCCAGGTTGAAGGTGCGGTAAAACGCACTGGAGGACCGAACCCACGTACGTTGAAAAGTGCGGGGATGAGGTGTGGGTAGCGGAGAAATTCCAAACGAACTTGGAGATAGCTGGTTCTCTCCGAAATAGCTTTAGGGCTAGCCTCGGAATTAAGAATGATGGAGGTAGAGCACTGTTTGGACTAGGGGCCCATCTCGGGTTACCGAATTCAGATAAACTCCGAATGCCATACATTTATATCCGGGAGTCAGACTGCGAGTGATAAGATCCGTAGTCGAAAGGGAAACAGCCCAGACCACCAGCTAAGGTCCCAAAATATATGTTAAGTGGAAAAGGATGTGGGGTTGCACAGACAACTAGGATGTTGGCTTAGAAGCAGCCACCATTTAAAGAGTGCGTAATAGCTCACTAGTCGAGTGACCCTGCGCCGAAAATGTACCGGGGCTAAACATATTACCGAAGCTGTGGATTACACCATTAGGTGTAATGGTAGGAGAGCGTTCTAAGGGCGTAGAAGGCAGATCGTGAGGACTGCTGGAGCGCTTAGAAGTGAGAATGCCGGTATGAGTAGCGAAAGACGGGTGAGAATCCCGTCCACCGTATGACTAAGGTTTCCTGGGGAAGGCTCGTCCGCCCAGGGTTAGTCGGGACCTAAGCCGAGGCCGAAAGGCGTAGGCGATGGACAACAGGTTGATATTCCTGTACCAGATGATTTTGTTTGAACAATGGAGGGACGCAGCAGGCTAAGGAAATGTGCGAATGGAAGAGCACGTCCAAGCAACGAGTCTTGAGGTGAGTCAAATGCTTACTTCTTTAAGGACAAGTTGTGATGGGGAGGGAAATAATAGTACCGAAGTTCCTGATGTCACACTGCCAAGAAAAGCTTCTAGTGAGAAAGCATCTGCCCGTACCGTAAACCGACACAGGTAGTCGAGGAGAGCATCCTAAGGTGAGCGAGCGAACTCTCGTTAAGGAACTCGGCAAAATGACCCCGTAACTTCGGGAGAAGGGGTGCTGACTTCGGTCAGCCGCAGTGAATAGGCCCAAGCGACTGTTTATCAAAAACACAGGTCTCTGCAAAATCGAAAGATGAAGTATAGGGGCTGACGCCTGCCCGGTGCTGGAAGGTTAAGAGGATGGGTTAGCTTCGGCGAAGCTCAGAATTGAAGCCCCAGTAAACGGCGGCCGTAACTATAACGGTCCTAAGGTAGCGAAATTCCTTGTCGGGTAAGTTCCGACCCGCACGAAAGGCGTAACGATTTGGGCACTGTCTCAACGAGAGACTCGGTGAAATTTTAGTACCTGTGAAGATGCAGGTTACCCGCGACAGGACGGAAAGACCCCATGGAGCTTTACTGCAATTTGATATTGAGTGTTTGTACCACATGTACAGGATAGGTAGGAGCCGAAGAGGTCGGGACGCAAGTTTCGACGGAGGCGCTGGTGGGATACTACCCCTGTGTTATGAACCCTCTAACCCGCACCCCTGATCGGGGTGGGAGACAGTGTCAGATGGGCAGTTTGACTGGGGCGGTCGCCTCCTAAAAGGTAACGGAGGCGCCCAAAGGTTCCCTCAGAATGGTTGGAAATCATTCGCAGAGTGTAAAGGCAGAAGGGAGCTTGACTGCGAGACCTACAAGTCGAGCAGGGACGAAAGTCGGGCTTAGTGATCCGGTGGTTCCGCATGGAAGGGCCATCGCTCAACGGATAAAAGCTACCCTGGGGATAACAGGCTTATCTCCCCCAAGAGTCCACATCGACGGGGAGGTTTGGCACCTCGATGTCGGCTCGTCGCATCCTGGGGCTGTAGTCGGTCCCAAGGGTTGGGCTGTTCGCCCATTAAAGCGGCACGCGAGCTGGGTTCAGAACGTCGTGAGACAGTTCGGTCCCTATCCGTCGCGGGCGTTGGAAATTTGAGAGGAGCTGTCCTTAGTACGAGAGGACCGGGATGGACTTACCGCTGGTGTACCAGTTGTGCCGCCAGGCGCATCGCTGGGTAGCTATGTAGGGAAGGGATAAACGCTGAAAGCATCTAAGTGTGAAGCCCACCTCAAGATGAGATTTCCCATTTCTTTAAGAAAGTAAGACCCCTGAGAGAAGATCAGGTAGATAGGTTGGAAGTGGAAGGCTAGTGATAGTTGGAGCGGACCAATACTAATCGGTCGAGGACTTAACCAAAGAAT
>NZ_JAJDJV010000003.1:0-213153 GCF_020567625.1 Enterococcus sp. BWT-B8
TAAAGGCTCAATTGGCGTTCCATCGTTTCCACTTACGAGGGAAACAAGGGGCGAAGATTGACATTGGCTTGGCACTAATGGCACTAAATTTGAGGAAATTGGGAAAATATATGGAGAGGAAGATACGTAAAAAAGAAAGAACACGCTCGATTTTGATGATTATTGCCAAAATCGAGCGTGTTTTCTTTTTGAGGACGGACTATTGTCCCAGACTCTTTCTTTTTTACATCCAGACCATGTCTGAAAACTATTGGGGAAATGGTTTTTTTAAGAATTTTAGTGAAGGTCTAAATTTACCAAATAAAAAAGCCAGCTCATTTTGGCATATTCATTTTTCTATAAACAATGGTTGGAAAAATAGGACCTATTCTCATCCGCATACTAGCGATCTCTTAGTGATAACCATAAGTATTTGGCTATTTATTTCAATCAGAGTATTGCATGCCACCCTGCTAGTGCCCCTAGATAAGCTAGCCTCCATTCAAGGACTCCGCATATAGCCCGTCTTATATGATCAAAAGACATGCGACGAGCATTCGTAGAAGCGTAGAAGCAAGCTTTTAATACTGGAATGAATTATTGCTAATCCATCAGATTGTCGGTTCGCATGCCATTCTACTAGCTATTCCTGCATCAGTAGAAAACCCTTGTATCTACGAGTCTTACTACACAACACTACACTACACTTCGTTTCGATCTCATCAATTTCTAAATGTCAGAGCCATTAAGAATTGAAGAACCTTGTTCGATTCTCCATACAAACGCGTTTACTTGGAAAAGCGTTAACAGTATGGTGCATAAGCGAGGCTTTATGACAATGACTGCCACGAAAGTATTCGCCACTAGAATTTTCAGACAAGTTTCAATATAATGATTGGCAAACTTCTTAATATAAATGATAATGAGAATCGTTATCATCATTGACAATGTTTAAGGAGAGTAATAAATGAACTTATTGAATAAATCTGCTCTATTTGGCTTAACGTTACTGATAAGCGGAGGTTTATTAGCCGCATGCGGTACACAGAATGCCGGAACAAGCAACTCGACAATCGAGAATACTGCGAAAGAACGGGTTCTGACGGATACCTTGGGAAATGAAGTAACGATTCCAGCCAATCCAAAAAGAATTATCGCCAGCTATCTGGAAGACTATCTTATCGCTTTAGACGAGACGCCTGTAGCCCAATGGACAGTGAACAACGCCAGTATTCAGGATTACCTGCAGGAGGAATTAGACGGCATTCCGACAATTTCCTATGATTTGCCTTATGAAGAAATATTAAAATACGAACCAGATCTGATCTTGGTCAGCTCTTCACCACTGGTTGAAGGCGGAAAGTATGACGAATACAACAAAGCAGCTCCTACCTATGTTGTGAAAAACGGTGAGGGTGTTACATGGCGGGACCAGTTAACAGATGTTGCCAATGTGCTGAATAAAGAAAAGCAGGCGGAAGAAGTTTTAGAGACGTACGACACACTGGCTGCAGATACAAAAGAAGAATTGACTCAAGCCAATGCAAATAATCAGTCAGCTGCGGTTTTATGGGTAACAAACAATCAGGTATTCATGGTTGCTGAGACAAAATCAAGCGGTACTGTTCTTTATGGCGATCTTGGTTTGAAAGTTCCTGAGCTGGTAACAGAAATATCCAAGGATGCAACAGCAGACTGGAGTGCTGTTTCTCTGGAAAAAATGGCAGAACTGGATGCAGATAATATTTTCCTTATAAACAGTGACGAATCTGATCCTTTTTTTGAGGAAAGTGTCTGGAAAAATCTAGATGCAGTGAAAAATGATAAAGTATTCTCTTTTGGCGGCGATTCCAGCTGGTTGTATAATGGACCAATTGCCAACACCAAAATCATTGAAGACGTAAAAACATCACTATTAGGCGAATAAAGAAAAAGCTGAAACAAATGCTCAGAAAACGGGCAATTCTGTTTCAGCTCTTTTATTGTATGCTTCGAAAAATCTATTCTGCAATCGCCGTTTCCAGACCTACTTCCATCATCTCATTGAAGGTTGTCTGACGTTCTTCTGCAGTTGTTTCTTCACCAGTAATGATATGGTCGCTGACCGTACAGATCGCCAGTGTCTGTACCTTGTATTTCACACCCAGATAATACAGTGCAGCTGCTTCCATCTCAACTCCCAGAACCCCAAGTTCAGCCAGCTTCATCGTTTCTGCTGTATCATCCTTATAGAAAGAATCCTCAGAAAGTACGTTGCCGACATGTGTTCTATAGCCTTTTTCAGTTGCGAAATTATAGGCTTTCAACAGTAAATCGAAGTCGCCGATTGGCGGAAAGTGAAACTGCTGAAAATGTTTGGCAATCATGGATGAACTTGTAGCTGCTCCCTGCGCAATAATCAGGTCACGAACGTGAACATCTGTTGAAAGAGCCCCGCAGGTTCCAACACGAATCAGTTTCTTCACATCATAAGAGTTGATCAGTTCATGGGCATAGATTGTTGCAGAAGGCATCCCCATGCCAGTTCCCTGAACAGAAATACGCTCTCCCTTATAAGTTCCTGTATAGCCCAGCATTCCCCGAACCTGATTGTAACAAACCGGATTGTCCAAAAATGTTTCAGCAATATACTTTGCTCTTAAAGGATCTCCCGGCAGTAAAATTTTATCAGCAATTTCTCCCTGTTTTGCTTCAATATGGATGCTCATTTGTTTCCTCCTCATATTAACTTTCTTTCAATCCTATCACCTCTGTACTGCTTTTGATAAAGTACAGGTGATCCAAGATTTTTTACAGTTCTTCCAATGTTGCTTTAATCAGCTGCTTAAATTGCTCTTTTACTCTTTCCGTTGTTTCAACTACTTCTGCATGGTTCAGACTACTTTGCATTCCTGCCGCCAGATTTGTAATACAAGAAATACCTAAAACTTTCATACCACTGTGTACTGCGACAATCACTTCAGCAACTGTTGACATTCCAACCGCATCTGCTCCAATTGTCCGAGCCATGCAAATTTCAGCCGGTGTTTCATACGTAGGTCCAGAGAAACCCATGTAAACACCTTTCTTAAGCGCCAAGCCTTGATCAACAGCAACTTTCTCCGCTTTTTCCTGATACTCTTTTGTATACGCCTGACTCATATCCGGGAAGCGAGGTCCCATTTCCTCTTCATTTTCTCCAATTAACGGATTATCCCCGGTGAAGTTAATGTGATCCGTAATCAGCATTAAGTTGCCCGGTTCAAAGCTTGTGTTGACTCCGCCAGCCGCATTCGTCACAACCATTGAATGGATACCCAGTGCTGCCATCATTCGAACAGGATAGGTGACAGTCTGCATTGAATGTCCTTCGTAGTAGTGGAACCGCCCCTGCATTGCCAAGACTTTTTTACCCGAAAGTGTGCCATAGACCAGCTTTCCAGCATGACCGACTACTGTTGAAACAGAAAAATGAGGGACTTCTGAAAAAGGGATTGCAATCGCTTCTTCAATTTCCTCAGCCAGTTCTCCCAAGCCGGAACCAAGAATCAGTCCGAAATCAACTTGCTCAATTCCTTTTTCTTTTAAAAATGCTGTTGTTTCCTGTAATTGCTCGTTCAACTTTGTCATAGTTTCCCTCCTATTTTAGGTCCTTTAAAAAGCTTATGCCGTTTTCTGTTGGTGCAACATCAAAATTTTCTGCAATAGTTGCTGAAATATCTGCATAGTGTCCTTGAGCCAAACTTCCCTGTCCCTGCATATTTTTACTGTAGACCAATAACGGTACATACTCTCTTGTATGATCTGTTCCCGGGAATGTCGGGTCGTTTCCATGATCCGCTGTAATCATCAGTAAATCATCCTCCTGCATAGTATCGATAATCTCTGGAATACGCAGATCGAACTCTTCAATAGCATGTGCATAGCCCACAACATCTCTGCGATGACCAAACAGTGCATCAAAATCGACAAGATTCGTAAAGCTTAACCCGGTAAACTCCTTTTTCATAACGTTCAACAGCTGATCCACACCATCCATGTTGCTCTTCGTACGAACAGCTTCTGTGATCCCCTGTCCGTTAAAAATATCATTAATTTTCCCAACTGCAATCACATCTTTGCCAGCTTCCTTCAGCGAATCCAGCACTGTATGCCCAAATGAATCCAGTGCATAATCATGGCGATTGCTTGTACGTGTAAAGTTACCGGGCCTTCCGAGATAAGGACGAGCGATAATACGACCAATCATATACGGTTCATCTTTCGTAATATCCCGAACATACTGACAAATTCGATACAGTTCATCCAGCGGAATAATTTCTTCATGGGCTGCAATCTGGAGAACAGGGTCAGCAGATGTATAAACGATCAAATCACCTGTTTTCATTTGATGCTCACCGTAATCATCAATAACAGCAGTCCCGCTGTAAGGTTTGTTACAGACAATTTTTCTGCCGGAAAATTCTTCAATCTGCTTCAGTAATTCCTCCGGAAAGCCTTCCGGAAAAACACGAAACGGCTTTTGTATGTTCAGTCCCATAATTTCCCAGTGACCGGTCATCGTGTCTTTGCCGACAGAGACTTCTTCCAGTTTTGTTGCATAGCCAAGATGATTTTTCTCAGCAGCTACATTATGAAGCGGGGCAATAGTCCCCAAGCCCAGCTTCTCCAGATTAGGAATTGTCAGCCCAGCTTCTTTTGCAATATGACCTAGGGTGTTGCTGCCGACATCACCAAATTTATCCGCATCAGGTGCTTCTCCGATGCCTACAGAATCCATTACTACTAAATGTACACGTTTAAACATAACCATCCTTCTTTCTTCCAGTTTTGTTTAGATATATAAAAGGATGACGAAATATATCGCCTGCTTTCGCCATGCCCTTTGTCCCAATAAAAAAATAACTGACTCTTGGTTTCACTCATTTAACAAGGAGAGTGGGACAGAACAAAGTTCCAAACTCTCTTCGTATCTAACCCCGAATAAACAGCGGTATAAAAGCAAAAATTCTTTTTGCGACGAGTAACCGCAGGAGCAACTCCTTTAGAATTAAACCGAACGATCCTGAAAATATGAAGAGCTTCAGGTCCTTCACCGAGCAGGTAACAGGACTTCATCTACTCTGCTGAAGCAATCCTAGTGAAGCCTGCCAACTCTCGTATGTTTTATATCTAGAAGTTGACGTGATCGAAGCACAGCGTAGAGTAGTGTATCCATTCACAGCTCTTCATTTTATGAATCGTGTTCCTTGACAATTTTCGGATAGTCCTTCTTAATTCTTGGAGCTGATCGCTTTTGTCCAGACCTCAGCGGCAGAAGCACTTAAACTGATACTCTGTTAAGAAGCTGCTGTTTTTCCTGCTTCCGATCTTTCTTTTACAGTACTCATTTCTACAAAAAAAGGCAAGACTAAAGAAATGTTCCCATAGTCCCGCCCTGTTGTACAATCGTCTCTGTTATTTTGATTTAATATAATTCTGTCCGTTCGCTTTCGGTCCTGATGCTTTTCCTAAGAAAAGTACCAGTACAATCACTGTCAGTACGTATGGCGCTGACTGCAAATAAACATCCGGTATTTTGGAAATCAAAGGAATGCTGGCTCCGGCGATACTCAGATTCTGAGCAAAGCCAAAGAATAAAGCTGCTCCCATCGCACCAAGCGGATTCCATTTACCGAAAATCATGGCAGCCATGGCGATGAAGCCCTGACCGGCAATCGTTGTTGCCGCAAAACGTCCGGCGATAGACTGTGCAAAAATTGCTCCGCCCATACCGCCTAAAAAGCCGGAAAGCATTACACCGGAATAGCGCATCATATATACATTAATTCCCAGTGTATCTGCTGCCTGAGGATTTTCACCAACAGAACGCAGTCGCAGACCGAAGCGTGTTTTAAAGATAACAAACCAGGCAATCACTGCAATGCCGACCGCAAAGTAGGCAGGTAGAAATGTTCGTTTAAAGAATAGATCTCCGATAATCGGAATATCTTTTAAAATTGGAAATGCAAAATAACCAAATGATTTAGCAATTGTGTCTGTCTGACCTTTTCCATAAATAACTTTAACAAGGAAAATCGCCAGTGCAGGTGCCATCAAATTAATAACCGTTCCGCTAATAATGTGATCCGCACGCAAATTGACAGTCGCCACAGCATGAAGCAGCGAGAACAGCAGACCCACAGCTCCGCCGACCAGACAGGCCAGCCAAGGCGTAAGGCTTCCAAATGTTTCAGCAAAAGTTAAGTTGAACACCACTGAACTAAATGCCCCCATAACCATAATACCTTCCAAACCCACATTTACAATCCCGCTTCGTTCTGAGAAAGTTCCGCCCAATGCAGTTAAAATCAAAGGAGTGGAATAAAATAATGTCTGATTGATAATCGTTTGAATTGTTGACATTAACGCTGCATCCATTAGATTTCTCCTCCTTCTTGACTCTCATTATTCCCTGTTGTTTCTATCTCCTGAACAACAGCCAGTTCTTTTTTCCCTCCGGTTGTTTTCGCCATAAAGAAACGAATCAGATAATTGATTCCCACAAAGAATATAATTGACGCAATAACTACATCTACTAATTCAGTAGGTACTCCGGCTCTAAGCGGCATTCCCTGTCCGCCGAGCTTCAGAATACTAAACAGCAAGGCAGACAACAGAATTCCGATCGAACTGCCGGCTCCCAGCAGAGACACCGCCATCCCATCAAATCCAATACTCAGAGAAGAGCCTTGGACAAAGAAATTTTGGAATGTCCCCAGCCCCTGAACCACACCACCAAGACCAGCCAGTGTCCCGGAAATAATCATGGAAAGAATAATCGTCCGTTTACTGCTCATCCCAGCATATTCAGAAGCAAATGGATTCAACCCAACTGAACGGATTTCAAAGCCAGCCGTTGTTTTCTTCATTAAGAACCAAACAAGGACAAGGAAAATCAGAGCCAGAAGAATCCCTAAATTCAACCGTGAGCCATTACTCATTTCAGTCAAAAACGAATTTCTAAGAGTTGCATTCGCTCCAACCATCTTCGTTACGCCTTTATTACTCATCACGTCCGATGACATCACATTGTTCACAATATGCGTACTTGCGTAAAGCAAGACATAGTTCATCATAATTGTTACGATGACCTCACTCGTTCCAAAATAGGCCCGGAGAATCCCAGGAATAGCTGCAGCTGCAGCTCCCGCCAGTGCTCCGGCTAAAATAGCCAGCGGCAATACGATGATTCTTGATGTATCCGGCATAGACAAAGCCACCCAAATACTTGCAACCCAGCCGCAAAGTGCCTGTCCGGAAAGTCCGATATTAAAGAAACCGGCTGAATTGGCAACAGAAAATCCTAACGCCGTAAAGATAAGCGGACCGGCTGTTACAAAGATTTCCCCGATATTTTTAGGTCCCTGTCCAAAAACAGTTGTAAACATTGCAGCATATCCTTTAACAGGAGAATAGCCGAAAATCAACATAATAATTGCTCCAAGTACAAACCCCATAACAACTGAGAGGATGGGAACCATAATATTTCTTAATTTTTCTGATTTATCATTCAACAGAATCACCTGCTTCCACAGTGTTTAGCTCTCGACGGGCTTCTTCCAGTGAATAGCCTGCCATCAAAAGTCCCAGTTCATTTTCCGAAGTCTCTTTCGGATCAACAATTCCCACAATCTTGCCGGCATGAATAACAGCAATACGGTCTGAAACATTAAGAATTTCATCCAGCTCAAAGCTGACAACTAAAACAGCCTTATTCTGGTTGCGTTGTTCAATCAAACGTTTATGAATGTACTCAATTGCTCCGACATCCAGACCCCGTGTCGGCTGTGAAACAATCAGCAGATCCGGATTGCGATCCACTTCTCTGGCAATAATTGCTTTTTGCTGATTTCCACCAGATAAAGCTTTTGCCGGAACCAGTTCGTTCGTTGTCCGTACGTCATATTCTTCAATCAGCTTACGCGCATACTCATCAATCTTATTGTAATTCAGCACGCCATTTTTACTTAAAGGTTTTTGATAGTACGTCTGCAGTGCAATATTCTCTGCCAGTGTCATTTCCAGAACCAATCCATATTTATGACGGTCTTCAGGCACATGCCCAACACCCGCTTCTGTGATCTGGCGAGGCTTTTGATTTACAATGGATTTTCCATTTAATTCAATCGTGCCGCTTTCAATCTTTCTCAGTCCTGTCAGAGCCTGAATCAATTCAGACTGTCCGTTTCCGTCAATTCCAGCAATCCCGACCACTTCACCGGCACGAACATCCAGACTCAATCCCTTCACAGCTTCAAGTCCGCGACTTTCTTTTACTACCAGATTATTAATTAAAAGTACTGTTTCCGAAGGCTTTGCCGGTTCTTTTTCTGTCTTAAATGACACAGAACGACCTACCATCATGTCAGCCAGCTGTTGAGAGGAAACATCTTTAATATCTACAGTATCAATACTTTTCCCTCTGCGAATAACGGTACAGCGATCGGCTACCTTTTTGATTTCATCCAGTTTATGCGTAATCAAAATGATTGATTTACCTTCTTTTACCAATCCGTGCATAATATCAATCAGCTCATCAATTTCCTGAGGTGTCAGTACAGCTGTCGGTTCATCAAAAATTAAAATATTCGCTCCGCGGTAAAGAGTTTTCAGAATTTCCACTCTTTGCTGCATACCAACAGAAACATCTCTGATATAGGCATTGGGATTCACATCCAGACCATATCTTTCTGATACTTTTTTGATCTCTTCAACCGCTTTTTTACGATCAAGAACGCCGCCTTTAGCCGGTTCATTACCGAGTATGATATTCTCGGTAACTGTAAAGGCGTCAACCAGCATAAAATGCTGATGGACCATTCCTATTCCCAACCGGTTTGCTGCTGTAGGACCATTAATATCTACTTTTTTCCCGTCTATGTAGATTTCACCTGATGTCGGTTCCAAAAGTCCTGATAAAACATTCATCAGTGTCGATTTACCTGCTCCGTTTTCTCCCAGTAATGCGTGGATTTCTCCGGGTTTCACCTGCAGATTGATGTTGTCATTCGCTTTGAATGTGCCGAATTGTTTTGTAATGTTGCGCATCTCAATGACATAGTTTTCAGCCACGTTTTTCACATCCTAATATTTTTTTCACTTGTACCAAGCAGTAATATACTAAATTTCAAATTAACTGCCAATTCATAACAGTCATGTAACGCAAAGCCCGGGGAATCATGCTTAAAAGCCGAGAGACAAAATCTGTTGTGTGACTTTTAAGAAAACAGGTTAGTTTATGCCTTATAGTACCAGTAAAGAAGCTCTCGAAGCTTCCCAGGTAAACTAGTTTATCTATCCTGCTTTCTTAGAAACCGGAACATTTATTGAACAAAGTCAAAGCGAAAGATTCTTTCTGTCCAAAACAGGAAGTTCTCCCGCTTCTTCTTTGTTTCAAAAGCAGAGACTGAGATACTGCTGTTTGTAATTAATATCTCAGCCTTCCAGTTCAACTAGTTGTTTAGTCTTTTACATCTTCTGGAACTTCCGGAACAGTGACTTCTTCAGCAATGATTTTTTCTTTCGCAGTATCAACAGCTTTTAGAGCATCTTCACTTAAGAAGCCCTCTGTCAAATCAACTCCGCCGTCTTTCAAACCATATACTTTATGTTCGCCGCCAGGGAATTTGTCTTCTAAAGCAAGATTAGAAATATCTTTCACTGCCGTACCCACTCCTTTAAGAGTAGAAGTCAATGTAAAGTTGTCTTCTTTTCCATCTTTAGTTGTGAATTTCCCTTCAGCTTCCTGATCACTATCAACACCGATAACCCATACTTTGTCCTGGTCGCCCGTTTCGTTTAAATCTTTTGCTTCCTGGAAGACTCCGGCACCTGTACCGCCTGAAGCGTGGAAGATGATGTCGACACCACTTTGGTACATTGCAGCTGCAAGTGATTTACCTTTTGCAGGGTCGCCAAATGAAGCAGCATATTTAACATCTACTGTGATGTCTTTGCCTAATTCCTCTGCCGCATCTGCAACGCCCTGACGGAAACCAGCTTCAAAGCGATCAATTACAACCCCTTCTTCACCGCCGATAAATCCAACTTTATCTGTTAATGTTGTATTCGCTGCAGCAACACCTGCTAGATAAGAGGCTTCGTGATCTTTAAATGTTGCAGAAACAACATTGTCTTTTCCTTCAATTACACTGTCAATAATACCGAATTGAGTATCAGGATTTTGATCTGCAGCAGCACTGATAGAATCAGCAAGCAGATAACCAATACCAAATATTGTATTGAAACCATTGGATACAGCTGTATCAATATTTGTTACATACTCAGAAGCATCATTTGACTGGATGTAATCATAACCACCTGCGCCTTTTGACAAGCCATTTTCTTTACCCCATTCCTGCAATCCTTCCCACGCAGATTGGTTAAAGGATCTGTCATCCACGCCGCCGATATCTGTTACAATGACTACACTGTGTTCAGCATCTGTCGAACCGCCTGCTGAGCCGCCGTCTGTTGAATCCGTAGTTCCGCCGTTTCCGCCGCATGCCGCTAACGCAACTGTTAAAGCAGCCGCAACTACACCTAGACCAAATAATTTTGCTTTTTTCATTTCTGTAAAGCCCCCTAAATAAAATAGTTTTATATTTCCAACAGCCAGGATGACTGAATGAAACTGATGTAATAACGCTAGAAATTCTACATGTCGTCTTCTGTAAATGCATATGGCAGCAGTTCAGCTACCGTTGTTTCTTTTGATACACCCTTATCACCGACCAGAGTTACCGGCATATCAGGATCACAAAACTCTGCAATAACTTGACGACAAGCACCGCAGGGAGAAATAGGTCTTGGCGTATGTCCTGCCACAACCAAATGTTTAAATTTGCGCTTTCCTTCTGAAACAGCTTTAAATATAGCTGTACGTTCTGCACAATTCGTCAAGCCATAAGATGCGTTCTCAATATTAACACCTTGATAGATCTCGTCGTCTTCAGTTACAAGACAGGCGCCGACCGGAAAATGTGAATAAGGAACATAAGCCTTATCCAATGCATCTTCTGCAACAGCAAGCCATTCTGGTTTCACAGTCATGAGTTTCCCACTTTCCTGTTCATTTCATTTGTTTTAAAATCAGTCAATATATCAGTAACCAGTCCCTGTAGCACCTTCCATAATAGATACGCCGGCACTCGTTCCGATTCTTGTTGCACCTGCATCAATCATTGCCTGAGCTTCTTCTTTATTGTGGATACCGCCTGACGCTTTCACTCCCATGTCCGGTCCCACAGTTTCCCGCATCAGCTTCACATCTTCTACTGTTGCTCCGCCTGTTGAAAATCCTGTAGATGTTTTAACAAAATCTGCACCTGCTTCTTTTGCCAGCTCACAGGCCTTTACTTTTTCTTCATCTGTAAGCAGTGCTGTTTCGATAATTACTTTTACCAGTGCTTTATCGGCTGCCGCCTGAACAACTGCCTGAATATCCTTCAACACTTTTTTATAATGCTTCGATTTCAGTGCACCAACATTTATCACCATATCCACTTCATCTGCACCATTGGCAATCGCATCTCTTGTTTCATATGCTTTCACTTCCGAAGTATTAGCTCCTAAAGGAAATCCGATCACTGTACAAGTAGAAACGTTTGTCCCTGCCAGCTTTTCATTCGCCAAAGCTGCCCAGAAAGGATTCACACAGACAGAGAAAAACTCATATTTTTTTGCTTCTTCAATTATTCTCAACACATCTTCTTCTGAAGCATTGGCTTTCAAGATTGTGTGATCGATCATTCGATTTATTCCCACATTTGACACTTCCCTTTTCTTTAATATTTTACAGAGTAATTATATCATGAATCAGAACAGGTTCCTCGCCTGAATCCCCGATTTCAATATTTTTATAAAGCATTTCTTTGATATTCCCGATTTCTTCTTTATTTGAATAAATCGTCAGTAAGGATTCTCCTTCAGAAACCGGCATACCAACTTTCTTATGCAGCTTAATTCCTACTGCATAATCAATCGCATCTTCCTTTGTTGCCCTTCCTGCACCCAAAAGCATGGCCGCAATCCCGATCTCATTTGCAACAATTCGCTGGACAACGCCTGTTTTTTTTGCAGGTAAATCAATCTGGTATTTTGCTGTAAGCAAGCATTCAGGATCATCAACGATTGTCTCGTCGCCGCCCTGATTGCGAATCATTTCTTTGAATTTAGCCAACGCAGCACCAGATTTCAAGGCTTCTTCCAAAAGCCCGCGTGCTTCTTCCAATGTCGCTGCTTTTTCAGCAAGTACGACCATTTGACTGCCTAATGCATAGCACATTTCCACTAAATCTTCCGGACCGTTCCCTTGCAGTGTTTCAATCGCTTCAACAATTTCCAGACTGTTTCCAATCGCTTCGCCTAATGGCTGAGACATATCTGAAATCACTGCCATCGTATTTCTGTTGGCCAGTTTGCCAATGCGAACCATTGTTTCAGCAAGACGACGCGCTTCATCCAGATTTTTCATGAATGCGCCCTCACCAGTCGTGACATCCAGCACAATAGCATCTGCCCCCGCAGCAATTTTCTTGCTCATAATGGAGCTGGCAATCAATGGAATGGAGCTGACTGTGGCAGTCACATCACGTAAAGCATAGAGCTTTTTATCCGCCGGAGCCAATTCTCCTGATTGACCAATTACTGCTACATGACTTTCATTCACCAGCTGAATAAAACGTTCATCCGGTAATTCCACCTGAAACCCCGGTATAGCTTCCAGCTTATCGATCGTTCCGCCGGTATAGCCCAGTCCTCTGCCGGACATTTTAGCTACACTGACACCGACACTTGCTACTAAAGGAGCTAAAATCAGTGTGGTGGTATCTCCCACACCGCCTGTTGAATGCTTATCCACTTTAATTCCCTTTATGCCGGACAGATCAATGGTTTCACCTGAATGCGCCATTGCCAGAGTCATCTCTGTTATTTCTTCATCTGTCATGTCCTGATAAAAAACCGTCATCAAAAATGCACTGATCTGATAATCGGGAATATCTCCTTTTGTATATCCGTCAATAATAAACTGAATTTCTTCTTTATTCAGCTTTCCTCCATCACGCTTCTTTTCGATCAAATCGACCATTCTCATGATTATTTCCTCCGAATCCCCAATGTTGTATTATGCACTAAAAAACTCTGCTGATGGATGTTTGGTAAACCAGTTTACTAAATCCAATCAGCAGAAAAAGAAAGCGCTTCTAAAACGAACTTTACCTTTTTTTCTACGCATTGTCAATTTCTTTTGTACTGTTTCTTTCAATAAAGGTGGCTTCAAATATCTTATTGGGCATCTTTTCCCCTTCGCCATGGATGGCATCAACCAAAAATTTCGCAGCAAAATAACCAATATCAAATGCGGGCTGATAGACAGTTGTCAAAGTCGGTGTCAGATATTTGGATATTTCCAGTCCGTCAAATCCAATGATCGAAATATCTTCCGGAATTCGCAGTCCCTTTTCAAATACAGCCTGATACGCACCGATAGCCATCTCATCGTTACCACAAAAAATTGCTGTAATCTCTTTGTTTTTTAACACTTCTTTAGCTGCCTGATAGCCGCCCTTCAAGGTGAGTTCCCCGCTTTGAATGTAGGCCTCCGTGATTGCAATCTCATGCTTTTCCAAGGTGTCTCTATATGCTGTCACTCGTTCTGTCAGCTTGTAGTAGCCCTGGCTTTCCTTCAGCATCCCAATATGACGGTGCCCTTTTGCTATTAATGATTCCATTGCCTGGCAGGCACCTTCGTACTCCTCAATCAGAAGCTGCCCCTGATCCCGTGTGTTGATTCCCCTATCTATAAGCACCACCGGAAATGAAGACTGCAGGTGACGATGCAGAACATGGTCTTCCGGTAAAATATTTGGTGTTGCCAAAATAATACCATCTACCGACCGATGAAGCAGTTCGCTTACATATTTCGTTTCCTCTTCCTCACTGTGCTTGGAGTTACAAAGAAGAATCATATAACCAAGTGAGTTGAGATAGGTTTCAACTCCTTCAATAATTTTCGAAAAGAAAAAATCAGTCACATCAGGTACAATCATTCCGATTGTTTTGGAATGGCGTGTAATGATGTTCGATGCAAAAAAATCTGGTTTGTATTGATGCTTTTCAACAATTTCCAGGACTTTTTCTCTTGTTTCTTTGCTAAATCGGCTGCCTTTATTATTAAGTATCTGAGAAACTGTGGTGACTGAAACACCTGCCAGTTCAGCTACTTCCCTAATGGTTAATTTCATCCTCGATTAGCTCCCTATAAAATCCCATACATTTTCAAAAATACTGAATTGAACAAAGTCATTTTACCAAAAATGTTCGGATAAATACAGAAAAATAAAAAATTTATCATAATAAAAATAACAGCATTTTTTCATTTCATTTTCTGAAAAAAAGCAAACAACACCTTAGTAATCGACCGTTAGATACCTCTCAACATTTGTGAAATTTACTGAAAATTTTCAGAATCCTGGAAACATATTTAAGTCAAAAGACGAATATTCTATTTTTATTGAAAGACCTTCACTAAAACAGTTCGATTCTACTTCCCTTTACACGGACTCGAAGTCCCAACATACTTAAAACTGATTCTGAAAGTGTTCTAGACAAGCCTATTTTAACTGGATTTTAGCTATGGGGCTTTTTTTATGATCAACTGTTGCACTTAACATGTATATTCAAGACTAAAAAAAGGACTTTACAGACTTAAGTAAAAAAACAAAAGAAAACGTTTGCGAAACAACAGTTATGTAGTATTGTAAATTCAATAATTTGAAAGGTAGGGTGTTATTATGAACAAGTTTTTTAGGAAGACAATTGGGTTGGTGAGTTTAACAACAATTTTAGCAGCTTTGTTACCAGGGGGACGGTTCTAGCTACTGAAGATTCTCCACAAGAATGGTCTGGTTTATCTGGAATGGAAATGCTTCGGGATTCACTTTCTTTCGTTGTGAAAGAAAGGCTTGTTTAGATAGTGTCATGTCAGAGGCCCCCTTTCGTTTTAAATAGTGGTAAACTTCCATCGTTGCGGTAAGGTCACGTTTGAAAAGAAATGAATAAATGACCTCTTTTAAAGGGAATTTTCGATTCCGGTAAAACTGTTCGGCGAATCAGGGAATAGTACAATGGAATGGAACTGAGAAAAACCGAGTAAGCGGGCAGTCAGATCAAATCGCTTGTGATAGGGAACAGCCATGCAAATCACCCCTTTTCTTTTACTGTAAAAGATTTTGGGAGAAAAGAAAAGAGAAACTCCAACTTTTTTTCGGAGTTTCTCTTAAGTTGACGATGTTACCTACTTGGTTCTTGAGACAGAACACTTCTATCACAACCTCATTTTTTCTAACTGGTAACTATCAAACCTTAACCGTTTACCAACTACTAGGGCGTATCTGAAAAATTCGGTTTCCTCCATAATTTTCAGATACACCCTGTTTTTTCTGCTTCATTATTTTGTCATAGTGTAAAAAGGATCATTAGAATTTTTTCGAAGCAGCCAGATATAAAAAATGAAGCTCCCCGTACACAGAATAAACAACACAGTACCTGCTACAAATCCCTGCGGAAGGAAGACAAATTCAATTGTATGCTTTCCTGCCTCTACCGGTAAAGTCAGCAATGCCTGTTTGAAAATTGGAATTTCAGCCTCCTCACCATCGATATATGCTTTCCAGCCTTTATCATAGGGAATAGTAGTAAAAATCACCTGATTTTCCGATAAGTCAACTTCAGCTGTTGCTTTTCTGCCGGAAACTTCAAAATCGACAGCTTTTTTCTGAATATTTTCAACAGCACTTACAAACTTATTTACATCTAAAAACGCCGCCTCTGGCTTAACAATAGTAAATTTGCTGTCATTTACATAGACTTCATTTTTTTCCAAATTTGTAATAGTCATTTTTACTTTAACCGTTTTTGCTTCTTCATAATAGCCCAGAGAATAGTATTGTCCGGTTTCAACTACAGAACTTTGATAAGCTGTTCCCTCAACATCAAACTCAATAACCGGTGCGGCAAACGTCTTATAATCTACTGGATAAATACTTACGTAGCCCTGTTTTCCCGCCGGTACGTCCACTTCCCATTCCAATACTACAGGCTCTTCAATATCGTTCGGAGTATAGGTCACTATATCCGTTTTGTTGATTTTGTTTGTTTCAATCGTAACATTTTCTGAATCTGTCAAGTTTATTTCATCAAAGGAAAAATAGACTTCATCTAAAGCTGCCAAATGATTCAATAAGGATACCTGGGTTTCAACAGCTCCTTTTTCGTAAATCCCTGCATCCGTCAACATCCCCAAAGGCAATGCATAATTATTTTCATATAAACTAAATTCACCTTGTTCCGCAATCTTTGAGTAACCAAACTTCAAATTATCTTCTTGAGCTAAATTATACTTAATGCCAACCAGTGCATCCATAATCAGCGTGTTATTTGCATACCTTATGTTCAAATTGGTACCAGTTGACCGGTAGCCCAATGCATTCAGAAAATAAGAAGAATGTCTGTTTCTAATAGAAGAAAACATATTCACACCACTGTATCCATAGTTAAAGGCATCATTCGCAGAAACAGGATTAAGGTTTTCCATACGATAAAAGCCTTCTGCTTCTTCTTTTGTCTTATCTACCAGTGTTTTAATATCTTCGTAAGGTTCCGCATAATATTTTCTGCTGGGGTAATGCCATTCGTAAAGAATACCGCTGATCAGCACATAGCTGTTAAACATGGCTTCACTGCAAGCAAAAAGGACAAATAAAATACTTAACCACTTTTTTACTTTGCTTTGCTTTTTCATAAAGAAGAACAAGAATAAATAAATCAGCAATAATCCTAAAGTAAAAAGGAGACTCCAAGGATTGATATAATCGTAGTCCCCTCGATCTGTTACAAGCTTTGTTATTATATACGCAGTAATCAGCCCGACAACAATAGTTGCCAGCAGATCAAACTCTTCCTTTTCAAACTTTTCCCAGCCATAGCCTGCCAATGTCAGCAATAAAAAAGAGAAAACAAAGCTGAATCGGAAATTAAACATATTCGGCGTATGCATTCCCTGCCACATCAAATTAAGTGGTTCAAGATAGAAACTAGTGAAAATAAACAGTAGAAGCAGACCATAGCTCAGCTTCTTTTGCCAGTTTATTTTTTTTGTCAGAAAGAAGAACAAACTGAACACCAATGCAATCAAGCCGACGTAAATATAGGGAGTGGAAACTAGTTTCGTACTGTCATAAACCCCTACCATATTCTTAATAACCACATCAAATAATCCAGTATATTTTGTTTTTAATTGAGCGATTTCACTAAATGATTCTCCATTATTGCTTAAATCTGCAATGGTAGGCAAAATGATAATCATTGAAGCTCCGCCAGCCAGCAATGAGGTAATCAAATACATTGGAATACTTGATAAATATTGTTTTTTTTCTGTAAAAAGACGTACCCAATAATAGAGGAAAGAAAAAACGCCTACAATAAAAGCCATGTAAAAATTAGAAACAAACAGTAGAAAATAACTGATAAATAAAAGAATCGGTTGTTTTCGATCCATCAGTCGATTAATGCCTAAAATAATCAGCGGAAGATACATCAGGGAATCCTGCCACATAACTATTTCCGAATATGCAACAGTAAAAGACATCAGTGCATAGGAAAAACTCATTATCAGTTGTCCCCAGCGAGGAATCTTAAATGTACGATAAGCATAAAGCCAGAAAGCACCGCCGATACAGCCGATTTTTAACAGAGTTAGATAATACAAAAAATCCGGCATCTGTAAATTATTAAAAAAGATGACCAGCGGACTAAATATCCCTCCCAGATAATAGGAGATAAAAGACCAGTAATTCAGACCCAACGAGCTGTTCCACGTGTAAAAGATACTTTGCTCGCCTCTTAACGTATTATTTAAGCTGGCAAAAAAATTGGCATATTGCGAAAATGAATCACTGGCAAGAATGGTTCGATGCTCACTGCCGGGATAAACACCGATTTTCGCGTAGACAATGATCATAACAAGAATTGGGAGCACAATACTTAACGAAAAAAAGCACCCTTCATTTTTAAAAAATGTATGTATATTTTTTTTCATCTTCAGCCTCATTTCTTTTATTAATGAATAAAGCCAGCCTTATTAAATGGAAAGTAGCGAATATCCACTACTCCCTCAATCTGCTCTGCTTTTATAAAACCAAGCGTCCGGCTATCTGTTGAACGGTTCCGATTATCCCCTAAAACAAAATAATGATCCTGAGGAATTTCTTTTATTTCCTTCAGTTGCTCGCACAGTGCTTCTGAATCTATCTGCAGTACAATTGTGCTGTCCGGCAATTGACCGCTATGTATTAATTCTTCCAGATCTACAGCAGAAAACAGGTTTTCGACCAGATATAAACGGCCCTTATTCAAGCAGACTTTATCTCCCGGCATACCGATTACTCGTTTCACATAAGAGCTGTCTTCTGTCTCCTGATCAAAAGTGACAATATCATAACGGTGTATTGCTTTCCCTTTATGTGTCAGAAGCCTGTCGCCATTTTGAAGCGTCGGCTCCATAGATTGTCCGCTGACAAAATGAGAACGAAAATTCATCAGAGAATAGAGACACAGACATACAAACAAAATAAAAAGAATATTTTCAAGTATGCCATACCCCTTACTTAACCACTGTCTCCATATTCGATATTCTTTTTGCTTTGCAGTTTCTTTTTGAGTCCTCATTTTACGTTTTTTTCTAATCAGCTGATTTTTTACAGATATCTCTTTTTTTACCCGTTTTCTATGAAATCGATCAGAAGCCCCAGCTTTTTTTCTTTGTGATGTCTCCATAAAAAACTCCTTAATTTATAGTCCTCTCATCTCATGAAGAAGAAATAGCTTCATCTTCCCCACTCCAATAATATCTTTCGCATCTACCAATCTGCAGTAACAGCTGTCTGCCCCAAAAAATCAATTATTCCCTAAAACAAAATATTTTTCTTCTGGTATTCTATTTGAGCTGCTGCCCGGAATACCTTTCATTGAAATGTTTTCAGTCAGATGACAGTTCCCATCTCTTGCTTCCACCAATGATTCAGTCAAAAATCATTCTGGTTTTAATTTACTATTCCCCAGCAGTTCACTCTGAACGAAACTGTTTCTTTCTTCTGGAAGACCAATTACACTGCTTATAGAAATTGCTTCCTTATGATTCGGTACCTTAAAATATATCAGTGGGAAGCGATTGATTTTACTTACTTTACTGACAAAGACCCAATCCCCCTCTTCCAGCTCCAGTGACATCCCCCCTGCTAACTTTCGACAGAGTAAATGTAAATAAAGAGATCGTGCAGATTAACAGAGGGGAGAAAAAACACTGAAGTATATTCATACGTTTGGCAGAATCGTTCAATTTATAGAATCAGCAGTTATCTGTTCCTGTACCTTGGTTTCTCCATTTCTCTATTTCTTTTTGGAGGCTGCTTTTTCCTAGGTTTCTGATTTCTCTTAGGTTTCTTATTTATTTTCCGTACAATCAAAAAAATAAGAATGATGACAACCAGCAGAATTCCCGCAACAATCAGAATCAGCATCCAGTTGATACCTGCCTCCTGAACCAGTGTCAAGTCCTGTTCGTTAAATTTTTTCGCTTCTTCGTTAGAAATAGTAAACTCCTGTTCCCACTGCCAACGTCCTCCGGCTTGAGTAGTAACCAGTATTTTTGCAAGATAATCTCCTCCAACCATCCTTTCCCCATTCATTGAGACAGGGAAATTAATTAAAGAGTTAGGGGCCATTCGCATATTCATTTTTTCCATATCATAAAGTACTTCATCTGAATTCTTTTTCATAATCTGGACATTTACAGTCATATCATTAACATAAACCGGTTGAATGTTGGAAAAATTAATATACACAGAATTTCGAAAATTATTCAATTCAGGATAGACTTTATTCAGTTTTAATTCCGGCTCTATAGCCTCTGTATCTGCCTCACTCAGTAGAATCCCTGTTTGATAGACAAATTTATTTTTGATCATTCCTCCGTCTGTTTCAGTATCCAGACCTTCTGTATCTTTTTCTCTCAATCCGACAGCTCCAGAAATATAGCCTTCAAAAGAGGCTTCCGGCATAGCAATATCCAGATTCAATATTTCCTGACTGTTCGGAGGCAGAACAACTTCTTCCGGACCTTTTACAATATCAGCGAAATCATATTTTAAAGATGCATCCTTCTCAATCTGATTGGGTCCATACTCGATTACACCATTACTGTTGGTTTTCGCGCCATTCAATTCAACTACAATAGTTATTTCCTTGTCTGATGAATTATTTAATTGAATTTGGATTGTTTGCTGCTGTCCGGGAGTCATTCTAAGATCAAAATAGCCGACTTCTGGATTATGTTGGTTTTCTGGCAGAATCACCTTATAAAAAAAGCCTTTCAGCTCTTCCTGAGTTCCACCCGCTTCCTCTGCTTCTACAGGTATAGAAAATAGAAATGCAACAGTTGTTATGTATAAAAAAGTAAGTATTCTAAAAATATTTTTTTTCATGTTAGGGTCCTGGTCCTTTCTTATCCTGAAAATAAGACACCGATTCCGAAGAATCGGTGATCTTTTCGAACAATAGGTTTAATTAGTTTGCATCAGCAATTGTCCAAGTGATTTCAGCTTGGTACTGACCTGCTTTCAATACGTTATCCCCAGGTACAGTCAATGTAACACCATCGTACGTATCGGCTTGTGCATTCGCAGTTGTATCGAACATAATTTCAAATACACCAAAGCCTTTTCCATCTTCATTGCTTTCAACAAATACTTGTGCTTTTGATCCGTCATCTGCAAACTCTAATGAAGTTACCTCTTGTACAGCATCTGTTGGAAGTGTTGCAGCGTTTGTACCTGTTACCAATGAAATATTTTTGTAAGTCAGTGTAGCTCCATCTAATGTAGAACTCATTGCCGTATTAGTGAATTGAGAAGTCAACGCTGCTTTAACTGTATAGTAGTTGCTGGCTACATCAGATCGAACATCCTGGAACCGTACAAAGTGTGCAGTTGTCTGGTTACCGTCAGTAAATGGCAATGCATCGTAAGTCTTTTCTGAATCATTTGCAACAATCGCATGTGAATCAAAATCAATGTCAGTTACAGAAACAACTTTCAAAGTCCCTGGATTTGGGTTTTGAGAAGGTGCCGTCAATGGGTCACCAGTTGATTCACCTGGAGGCAGGTTTGTTGGGTTAGTCGATGTATCAGTTGTAAATTCAACTGTACCTTTCCCAGATGCATCTGTTCCGTCAAAATCTGCTTTTGTTGCTGAAGGGATCGCAAGCCCTGCTCCTACTGCTGCCAATAAAGCAGCGCCTACTAATTTGTGTGAAGTTTTCATGTGTGTATTTCCTCCTATATATTACATGTTTTTATTTATGGCAACTCAGATACTATCCGAGTTATCACCGTTTCATATGCTACCGGATCTTTTTGTGCAGCTGCCGGTATTGTTAAGCTAAGTGCTTCATTTTGATAGATGGGCCTACCGTTAGAATCTGGATTTATTAATAGATATGTCTAATATTTTCAATCCAAATCACATCTTTTTGAATAACGGGTGCTTTTGAAAATTTCTGGGTGAATTCACCCAGAAATTGCCCAAAGAGATCACTGCTCCATCTAGTTCTTTGTTTTCAGTTGAGTCATTTTTAAAACGCATTTCTTGTCTTATCGGACATACGTACATTTGACCCAAAATTAAATTGCGGTACAAAATTGATACCCAAATTCCCGCTTATTGAGGGCTGTCATCAGGATCAGCTGAATTCCCGAATTTTCAGGATCTTTTATCTGCTGCTCATATTTCCCTTCAAACTGAATATGCTCTTCACCAGTTACAATACTTTCCGCCTGAACTGATTCAGCATTCAGGAACAAAATTGAGGTTGCAGGCAACATTACCAGAAAGAAAGCTTTTGCTTCTTTTCACTCTGTTACGCACCCTTTCCTCCATTTGATTCCTGATCTTTTTTTCGTTTGAAGTAGAAAAGGATAAGAGCAATTAAAACCATTACAGCTCCACTGATTCCCAAACTTACTTTCACCATTTCGCCTGTAGACGGATATTTTCCCGTTGGCTTGACCGTACCGGATTCAGAACTAGCTGGCTCTGAGCTGCTTATTGGTTCTGACCCAGATGGAACAGTTGAACTGCTGGGACTTGTTACTTCATCATAAAAAGAAATAACGCCTTTTGTTTGTACCGCCCCACCATTTTCAACTGCGTTTCCACTAATTGGTAAATAGAAAAGAAAGAGTACTACAAATAAAGCAGAAACACAGAGCGATGAAATATTTCTAATCTGTTTCATTTATTTTTCCTCCATTGCTTTATGGTGTTTCTCCTACGGTCCAGACAATCGTTGCACTGTATTTTCCAAGTTCACGGACTTTTCCGGCAGGAATATCCAGCTTAAATCCTCTTTCCCCATTCGCCCACCTGTCACTGACATTATACTGACCATTTTCTGAGTGCGTATCTACCACAATTGGCTGGTCAGAATTATTCAGAACAATCTCTGAATCTTTCCCGTCACCCGTACGATAGCGGATGGCATCCGGAAGAACATTGCTGCCGCTGCCTCCACTGCTCGTCAGAGACGTTTCCAGTCTGGCTTTTAATGTCCACTCAGTCATCATTGTACGACTATCCCAAATAACCAGCTCTTTATCATATTCAGGCTGTTCTACCCGAACACCGAATACTCCAGCATTTTGTACACCAAAGCCAATTGTTGACGGCGCTGAATAAATAAACAGTGTACCGTCATCTTCAAAGGTAACGTAAATTGTCTTTTTCGCCGTTCCTACAGATAGTATGACTGGATAAGATTGTGCTGTATCTTCACCGACACTACTGTAATCAATTAAGAATAAGTCGGGATCTTCTGTCACATCAGTCATGATTGTTCCAGATATTGTATATCCTTTTGCTTTTCCAGCTGTTGTGATAATTACACGCTTTTCTTCATCAGAAGCATTTTTCCAGGAAGTCAGACTTATAGAACTATCAATTCCCCGTACAGAACCGTCACTGGTTGTCACAGTTTCGTCATCACTGACATAAATTTGTACTTCAGCAATTGTTTCGTTTCCAGCTGCATCTTTCACATTGACTTTAGCAATTTTCAGCCCTACAGTTTCAACCAAAGCATCCCTTTCTTCTTGTGTTGTCACCCAACCAACTGTCAAATTAGCAGTTGGTGTAGTTTCATCTGTATAAGAAGAAAGTGCCTGTTTCGGATCTGTAGGAATTGCAGCCGCCTGATTCTGTTGTACAGAAATCAGTTTTGTTGTTACTTTTGGTGCTTGTTTATCAAGTATTTTAATGGAAATTTCATGCGTTCTCTGATCCTTATCAACTAGCTTAATTGTTCCCGTTGTTCCTCCAGCAAACTGGGCGAAATCAGCATCATCAAAACTCCAGTTTCCATCCACATCAGTTGTAGTTGTAAAGGTCTTAGCTCCCAATGTCATTGTCAGAGTTGCAGCATCCGCCGACTTAGCAACATTTGATCCGTCAGGCACAACGTAATCAGTTGATCCCGATAATCCAACTTGATTATTGGGAATTTCATATATATCATCAACTAACGTCGCTTGTTCCTCTTCCAGATTAATGCTTGGCAGCAGGATATCATTTGACCAGCGACTGTAATTATTGAAATTAAAGATTTCAGCCATAGCTGGTTCTGATGAAGTAATGGTTCCTCTAACATTTGTATAAAGTCCCGTAATATCAAAGGTTGCGACATTCGGCCAAATCTCAATCGGGTTTCCTATACCTGCTTGTGTTGTTGACCAAACTGCATGATTCATATTCTTCACGCTGATACTACTTCTAGAACCTGAATTATAGGCATAGAAGAACTGATTTCTTCCGAAATAGCGAATATCGAAGATTTCCGGGGTATCTACAATTAAATTCATCTTGTAACTATAAATAGCACCGTTAGTTGCCCCTGTTCCCAGTGTTGATATTTCAGTCACTGAACCTGAATTGATAATAATCTGAGCATGAGGTGACTGAGCATCACTTCCATTACTGGTTATTGTTCTCAATGCAGATCCATTATTTTGAGCGATCGCACGCAATGTTCCGTCATTTTGAACCACCTGATAATTGGCAATGACATTCTGATAAGCTTGTCCTGATGTTCCATTATTTTGCCCATATACAGCAGCATTTCTCTGTACCCAGAACTTTAACTCGGTCGGTCGATTATTCCAGCCACCAGTTGCTCCATAATTTGTTCCCAAAACGAAGTTTAATGGGCCATACAAATCACCATAGTATGTCGGATTGCTATTTGCAGTTCCGGTTGTCGAAATAACATAGGCATTTTCAGGATCATCAGGATTTGTCTCATTACCGTAAACGGTAATGTTTGTTGCAACGATCCCTTTTCCTTCAGTGCGGATTGTTACATTCCCTTTAAGCATCACTTGTTTTGCATAATATAGATAGGCAAATTCATCGGCTGAATTAACGTCTATATCTTTAAATGTCACTGTCAATTCAGCATTCTGGTTACTTGGTCCGACATTTGATGCTATCCTATTATCTGCACGACCGTCATAGATCGGACCTCTATAGTTGCCCGTTGTATGCCCGGTTGAAGCAATTCCGCCTTGACCGATTATTGAGTTATAGATAGTAAAATCTGTAAAGTCCTCATAACCTTTCAATAGAAGCTTTCCTGCATTTCCAGAAAACGTCAGCGTGTGACCATTCAAATCAAGATTCTTGTTTGTCGATACAGTAGCTGTTGTTGTCAACGTAAGATCAGCAGCCAAATAGTACTCAATATCTGTCGTATTGGTCATAGCAGCATTCCAATCATCAATGTTATTGATTGGTTCACCAATTGGCGCAGCCATTAGCTGAATTTCAGCATTTGCCTCTACTGCAGCAGATACCGTACCTTGTAGAACAGTGATGTTTTGCGTCAACTCAGTAACCGAAAAGTTGTTCACATTTTTTGAAGCAGTAATCTTATACTCTCCGGCTTTTTCTGCCATAATCGGCAAAACCAGCTTCTCTTCTTTTGATGCTTTACCGTTCCACTGGATACGATAGATATTTTCTGACATTGTATTGCTGACAGAAAACACCCCGCGTTTATTTCTTATCCCAATCTCTTCTCCAACCAGATGCAGTCCTTTGGGAATATGAACCAATAGATAGGAAACACTGTTTTCAGTTATCTCCGCTTCGTTCTGCACTTTTTTATACGTTTCTACAGATAATGAGTGTGTATCTAAATCATAAATAGTTATTTCAAAGATACTATTTACTTCATATTTGTTATTTTCAGGAAGTGTGACCTCAAGAGCTGTTTTTGACTGCTCTTTTGCAGAGATGGATGTTGCTCCATTTATACTCCCGACAATCCCTCCCAGACCAAGTAAGCCTGCAACGAGTAACAAAACCTTTAGTTTTTTGCTATGCATTAGTTTCCTCCTTTCCACAAAATTGGTATGTCGCTTATGACACGTTTATTTCAACTCCTATTTCCCCTAAACTAAAATGAACTGAAATAGTTCAGCTCATCTATTAAAGGAAATAGAAAGTGAAACCATTATTTAGCCAGTGCCCACTCATCAAGGCGGTACCCCTTTGAACGCACTGTTTTAATGTACTGAGGATTTTTAACATCCCTCTCAATTTTTTTTCTCAGATGGAAAAACAAGTTCGTTACCTTGTATTTTTTATTTCCATCTTCTTCTCCCCAAATCTGTCTATAAATCTCATCATAAGTCAACGTCGTTCCAGATTTCGATTTCAGCAAATTCACTGCTGCAAATTCCAGTCTGGTAAGGGTTATTTCTTCTCCATTTTCTATAGATATGCTAAAATTTTGTGGGTAAAGTTCAATCATTTTAGCTTGCTTTTCATGATTGTTTTGTAAGCTTTTTATACAGCAGTCTCGTCTTTGAAGTGCATTTTTAATCATTAACGAAAATTCTTCTACAGAGCAGTTTTTGTCAACATATGCATTGATACCTAATTGCATATAAATCATTTTTCCAATATCCGACTCCTGATTCGACATGACATAAATCATAGCTGTAGAAAAATCACGAAAGGTCACGATCCATTCGCAGACTTTGCCGATCGTATCGTACCCCTTTTCTTCCATAAGAACGATCCCCAAAGAATTCATGTATTTTTTATAATTGCTCTCATTCAGGTAAATGATTTGAAAATTCTGCTCTTCCAGTTTTTCTATGTATTTGCTGTTTGTCTCATATGTCTCGCTCATTATTCCGATTGTAGTCATAGTATCAATTCGTACTCCTTTCTAATTTTTTATAGATTCTTCTTTTTGCATAGTATTAAAAAATAATTCAATGAAACATCTGATAGAGTGTCCATTTGTTTTCGTCATTTTATAGAAATGACGAAAGAAGGTCTTTTTTTATTGCTGTGTCTCTCTTTCGGCAGAACCTGTACTAAAGCACTGACGGCGTATAAAGAATAAAAAAAGAGGGCGTGACATTAGTATGTCGCAGCCTCCTAAAACCGGATAAACGGTGTCCCAGTCCTTGTATACTTCTGTGGTTAGCTCTCTCCTATTTAAAAGTATTCATGAGAACATCATTTCATATATGGCTATCTCTTTGTACATGAAATAAATTCTGACAAACTTATTCCCTTCAGAGCATTGTATAACATTCTTTAAGATTATTTTCTAATACAGAAAAGTCTTGTATCTACGAGTCTCACAACACAACACTACACTTCGTTTCGATCTCATCAATTTCTAAACGGCAAAGCCATTAAGAATTGAAGGACTTCGTTTTGATCTCATCAATTTCTAAATGGCAAAGCCACTAAGAATTGAAGAACTTTGTTCGATTCTCAATACAAATGCGTCTATTTGAAAAAGGGTTGACATGTCTTTTATGCCCACCTAAGATATGCGACGAGTAACCGCAGGAGCACTTGTACGAACTTAATTGCGACGAGTAACCGCAGGAGCACTTGTACGAACTTAATTGCGACGAGTAACCGCAGGAGCAGATGATTCATGTTATCTACTTGGTTCTCAGCGATAAACACTTTTGTTATCCCCTCTTTTTTATAAGCATTTATTTACATTGATAGTGTAAGGTACGATCCAGTTCATCCATAGCTGAAATGCGCTTTTCCATCATAGAATCTGTGTAAGTATCCAGGGTCATTTTTATTGAGGCATGCCCTAAAAGACGACTTAAACTAGCAATATCAACTCCCTGCTCCAAACACCTTGTTGCAAAGGTATGCCTAAGTGCATGAAACGGAATGGCAGGTAATTTCGCTTCTTTCAAAAGCTTACTGAAGCGATAACCAATGACTCTCGGTTCTGCCAGTTTTCCTCGACAAGAAATTAAATACTCACCCTGCTCTTCCATTCTTTTTTCTAAAAGATATCTTCTTAAATTCGCTGGAAGAGGAATTATTCTTGAAGACTGGCTTGTCTTGGGGGTTCCGACAAATAATTTAGTTCTTTTCTCACTTGAATCCATATCCGTAATTCGAGAAATTGTTCGATTCACGTAAACTAAATTTTCTTCAAAATCAATGTCTGACCATGTCAATCCACTGATTTCACCAATCCGCATTCCTGTATAAAGAGCCAGTATTACTGCTGAACACCCTTTCTCTTGAAAAGCCTGCATTTCCAATGCCCGTTGCTCTTTTACAGATAAAGACCGTACACGCTTAGCTTGACCCTTTGGCAAGACAACTGCAGTTGCAGGATTTTTAGAAATATTTCCTGCTGCTTCTGCTTGTATTAGTGCTTTTTTGACAAGAATAAAAATATTTTTGATAGAACTCGCCGCAAGTGGTTTGCTTTGGAGAACATAAATAAAATTTTGCAGCGTATTTTTATCTATTTTGTGTAGTCGTAAATCACCTAATTCAGGCAAGATAAAGCGATGAACTAAATGAAGATATTTGGAATAGGTCGTCGGTTTTACGCTCTTCTTTACTTCCTCATTCATCCACTGGCAGATCCAATCACCAAAAGTCACATAATAAAGGTTGAAACTTTTTCTAACATGCAAGTGATTTGCCTTTAGTATGGTTAACTTTTCCTTAACATCAGAGTATTTTCTTCCGTAAACATAGCCATACTTAGCCTTATTATCAACACGAGCCTTAATATAACGTCCCTCCCAACGACCATCTTTTCTTTTATAAATATTTTCACCTTTTTTAGGCATCTAAATTTCTCCTTCGCTATTCCTTTTTTGACGGATTTTTTGACGGCTAAAGAATGAACGTCTTAAACGTATGTATTTTGTTATTTCCATACTTTTTTACACCATCATTTGGTTCATTCCTGAAATTAAATTCCGTTCTTTTTTTATCTCTACGTCTTTTGTTAAAAAAACAGAAAAAAATGATAAAAAAACGATAGATAAAATATTGACTCTAACGATTCACTCCGCTAGAATATGTAAAGAAGCAAAAAAAACGAAATAATTTTTAGATTTTTAAGATAAAATTCCTCATTTCTATAAAATGACGAAAAATCCGGTTCCTTTCTAACAGTTATTTATATCAACAATAAGCAAGCCTACCAAGACATCAATCGATGTCTCTTTTTCACATGTTTTTGAAATAGTAAAGATAAATTATCTCGAATATTCTTTTCCTTTTTCTACTCACTTCATGTTTTTCATTCATTTATTATATAAATATAACAAATAAACGATATAAATATAAGACCATTCTTTATATTTTTTCTTCTAAACTATTTTTTCTTCTTTAAGTTCCTGCTGCTGCCAGTATTACTGAAAAAATTTATGCCTAATTCACTAGCTAAGGTTCGTATTTTTTCCTTCTATTATATAGTAGAACGTTAACCAGTTATTTCATCAAGTTCTGAAAACAGAATCCAGACATTCAAGATCTAAGTATATTTACTATTCGATAAAAGAATATACACTCCTCTAACTGCTTTTTTTATTCCTTTTCCTTCTCAGCTTTTTTAGACACTCTGAATTGCAAAAAATGCATCTTCCAACATTTTCTCGCCGTATCTTCCAGTCTACAAACTCGAGGGACGTTGGTCTTCCTGTCAAAACATTGGTGGATTTAGACCCGTTTAATCCAGATTGTGATAAAGTTGCTGAGATAAGTAGAAAGTATCAGGCTACGAGTTATCATGTGTTTTCCCTATAATCTTCTACCGTTCATTGTCGAAACTGTGTGCCACTGTTCAATATTCCCGGGAAGAGTGTTACTGGAAATGTTGCATTAGTTTGTTATTTGTAATACTATTTGACTCCCTGAACAGCCATTCATCGAAAAATATAATTTTTGAGCAGGGCTGCTCAATGAGAATGTCTTCTGAAATTAGAACATTGATTACTCAGAATAGCGGACAGATTTATGATATTTATGTTAGAGGGATTGCTTCTGCTTTTACCAAAGGAAAGTTGGAGATTTAAACAAAAAAACAACTGAATTTCTGAAAAGCAGATGATCACTTACTCATCCTAACTTTTACTAAAACTCAGTCATTTCTTTTTGTATTTGATTTTTAAAAATTTATTGCTTATTTTGGAAGATCAAACTCAACAGAGGATCGTTTGAAATCTTCACTGTTCACCAGATTTAGTTTAAGACCAAAATCCTTCTCACGCCAAATCTTTTCATACTGCTCCTGGTCCATGGCAAACACCTGTAAAAGTTCTTTTTGCTTTCCTGGTTCTATTGTTTGAGTAGTATAGCTTAGCAGCATGCCTTCACTGAGAATTCTCTGAGAACCGTTATTCACTGTCAGTACAGCTGAAGTGCTGCTCATAGAAATAGGCTTCTCTCCCTGATTGTCTACATCAAATTTCACTGTCAGCAGTACAACTCCATTTTCAAAATTACTGAAACGAGCCGCTTCCATTTCATTTGGCTCAAAGAATGTAAACTGGTATTCTGACAGCGTTGCATCAATCCCGTCAACACTTTCAGTTTTACCGATAGCTTTCTTCTCTTTATCCAAAGTTTTTGTTCCCATGTCATCTGTACTTGCTTTATCCTGCAAGAAAGATGCATTCGCACTAGCTGTATCTTCTCCATCTGCAGTTACTGTTAATTGAATTTTCTGATTCGTTCCGACACTATCCTCAGCAGAGAATGACTCGGCCTTTGTAAAACCTCTTGGCACATTCATTGTGACTATACCTAAATCACTAATAGTGTCCAAAGCGTTTTCATCAAAAATGTAGTTTAATGTGGCGGTCACTGTTTCGCCGGCACCAACCTCTCCTTTACTTTTCACAGACATTGCGCCATAGTTATCATCAGAATCTTCGACAACTGTCCGATTATTAGTATAAGCTTTTGTTGCACCTGTAAATGTCAGATCTGGTACAGTTGGATAATATAATGTTTTATCACTGTTATTTGTAATAGATATCGTCGCCAGCATAACTGCTCCTCTTACTGTCTGACCTCCAAATGGAATTTCAAAGTCCGAATCAAAATCAGTAAATTCAACCAAATCATATTCATCAATGGAAAGAGTCAAGTCTTCTATCTCAACTGTCACAGGCTTGGTCTGAGAATACAATAACTCGGCAGTATCTGCTCCCAAATATTCCTCCATCATTTCTGCCCGTTCTGACAATTTAGATGTACTTGAACTATTCTTTTTAATGCTGCTTGATTCTGTCGTTGATTCTTCAATTGAACTTGAATTGGACACCTCTTCAGTTGACGCCTGCGAGGACGACTCTTTCGTTTCTTTTTTCCCATTGTCGCATGCCCCTAAAACAACAGCAGACAACAAGAGTGCCAAAATAATTTTTTTCATTCTACATCTTTCCTTTTTTATTTTTTTGAAAAAAGGTAAACCCTCAAATATTCCACCAACAATAAAAAAATTTGATCGTCTTTTTACACCTTCTTCCTTTAAAAAGTATAGCATAGTTGAAATATAGGAATATCTCGAATTTTTTTCTAAATGAATACTTTTGTGAGAAAAGAATAATAAATTTTAACTTAGCATTTATTTCCAATGGTTTTCAGCATATATAGATCACATAAGTAAAAGAGGGAATCCAAAGGGGTGGAAAATCCTCTATTTTACCATTTGAAATATAATTCGCCAACAACACGCTGCCTTCAACCACTTCGTTGATTATTATTACAAACTAAAAAAGCAACCTATTCCTAAAAAGGAAAAGGTTGCCACAGTTGCCTGCATGAACAAGCTTCTGAAATGTATGCATTCCATGACTAGGAATCATACAAGATACGCTTATGCGTATACGGCCTCCAACGACCAATAAGGACGAATCCTTATAGCTAGATTATACCACAGACCAGATAAAAAAATGAGTCTTATATCTGGCTTATTTGAGGTGTCCTTTATTTGATAGACGAGTGACATAATGGAACTGCCAAGTTTTTTCAAGTATTTATTATTTTCTCCTTGACTAATCGGAGGAAATAGAAGGTTATTACTTGTCTCAGGTTGGCAATGCTTTTTCAAATAGACGTGTTTGTATCGAGAATCAAACAAGGTCCTTCAATTCTTAGTGGCTCTGCCATTTAGAAATTGATGCGATCGAAACGAAGTCCTTCAATTCTTAATGGCTTTGCTATTTAGAAATTGATGAGATCGAAACGAAGTGTAGTGTTGTGTAGTGTGGTGTTGTGTAGTGAGACTCGTAGATACAAGACTTTTCTATAGTAGAAAACAAGCTGACAGGATGATATGCAACGCTCTGAGGGAAATACAGGGGCAAACAATTGTGTTCATCGCTAAGAGGTTGCTGGATGAATGTGGAAGTATTCAGAACCTAGCAGGAGATAGCTAATCTCAGAGCATATAAAGACTGAAGCTCCGTTTATTCAATTTTAGGGAGTGTAAAATAAATATGTCACACCCCCTGCTGCCCCAGTTTTACTGTTCCTTCACACTCTTTAAAATGTAATACCCTTTATCCTTCGAAACGATCTCTACATTACCAAAAATTTCATTCATTTTCTTCTGAGCACTCGGTGCTCCTTGTTTCTTTTGAATCACCACAGTTAATGTACCGCCTGGAGTCAATAATGGCTCTGCTTCACTTAAGATTGTATGAACCACCTGCTTTCCGGCTCGGATGGGGGGATTGCTGACAATCGCTGCATACTGCTTGTCATGAAGCGTTTCATAAATATTTGAAGGATGAATATCAACTGTCTCAATCTGATTCTTTGCTGCATTTTCAACAGCCAGCGAAACCGCACGCTGATTGATATCAACCATTTCAACAAATCGCCCCGAGGCATAAGCTAAAGCCAGACCAATCGGACCATAGCCGCAGCCAACATCCAAGATTTTCCCTTCCGGGAGTTCCTGCCAGTTAAAAGAGTCAATCAGTACTCGTGAACCATAATCCACACCTTTGCGGGAAAATACACCGCTGTCAGTGATAAAATGAAAATTTCGTCCTGCCAGCTCAAAAGACCATTCGTCTAATTCATGTGCACTATCTGGATTTTCTGTATAATAATGATTTGTCATTTCACTTCGTTCCTTTACTGAAAAGTCGAGACAACAACTACCGTCCCGCCTGATATTATTTAATCTGAAGCAATCTTCTCCCTTAAAATGCAATCTGCATAAGTAAGATAGAAAATGGCGCTGATTTCTCTAAATTATTTTACCCGTTTTCCTTTTATTTCACGAACAATTAAAGCAGCCAGAAATTCATAGCCCACCTCTGAAAAGTGCAATCCATCCGGTTGTAAAAATTCATCTGTTCCGGGATAAACCGTCATCGCATGGTATATATCAACTACAGGTACTTCCTGCTGCTCACCAATTTCCTTTGCTTTCGCCACAAACCGGCGAATTTCCTCAGCCTGTCTGTCCGGCTGTCTTGCTGAATCAACAAATGGCGGTGTAAATAAAACCACTTTTTCCTTTCCAATACTGTTGATCATCTGAGACAAATTTTCGCCATACTCCTGTACATCAATCGGACGACTATCAGAACAATCATTTGCTCCGAAGAAAATAGTAACCATATCCGGCTCTTTACTGAGCACATCTTTTTCCATGCGTTTCAAGCCGCCGCTTGTCGTATCTCCCGGAATCCCGGCGTTAATAATTGCTATATCCGTAATCTTCTGGGCCTCCAGTCCTTCTTTCACCAAATTAGTCAAGATCGGCGAAGCGGGTTCATCAAAGAAGCCAGCTGTGATACTGTCACCAAACAATACAAGTTTTGCCATAAAATGTCCACCTCTTCTGTATCTGTCGGATTTTTTTCAATCGTTTTCGAGGATTGAAACTCGATGGTTTTCTTGCTGATTTCCTTATTTAGGCATTGCGAAAAAGTAGCTTTCAAAAGCTCTTTCATTTCTTTGCTTTTTCCTGTCCGTTCCTTAATCATACCATTTGAAAAAACTTTTGCCCAACAAACATTTCTTTTCCGTAATTACTGTGTAGCAGCTATAGAATTATGTTAAAATAGGCAAAGTAAAGCATGTCACTATCGTTGGAGGATCTAATGGATGAAAAAATGAATTACTATCGTATTCCCCGCGAGGAATGGCAGGGATTCTACCGAAATGGAGAAGCCCCGCTGACTGAAGAAGAATTGGATAACATTAAAGGGTTTAATGATCAGATTTCATTAAAAGATGTTGAAGATATTTACGTCCCTCTAACCCATCTGATCCACCTTCACATGAAAGAATTTGAATCTCTGACGCTGAGTAAGGGATTATTTTTGCATAGATATGTTCCTGTGCCTCCTTTTATTATTGGAATTGCAGGAAGTGTCGCTGTTGGAAAAAGCACAACTGCCCGGCTGCTGCAGACGATTTTAACACGTATTTTTAAGCGGCGAAATGTTCAGCTGATTACAACTGACGGTTTTCTTTATCCAAACAGGGTATTGGAAGAACGCGGAATCATGGATCGAAAAGGATTTCCTGAGAGCTATGACATGGAAAAACTAATTACATTTCTAAATCAAATAAAAAATGGCGAAGACGATATTCATGTTCCTATCTATTCTCACAGTGTTTATGATATTATCGAAGGGGAATATGAAATCATCTGTCAGCCGGATATTTTGATTGTGGAAGGAATCAATACCTTGCAGCTTCCCGCGAACCAACAGATCTATGTCAGTGACTTTTTTGACTTTTCTGTTTTTGTGGATGCAGAACCCAGACTGATTGAGCAATGGTATCTGGAACGCTTTGGCGCCTTGCTGGATACAGCTTTTCTAGATCCGAACAACTATTACTATCAGTATGCAATCGGCGATCGAAAAGATGCTTTTGAGATGGCTCGAGGTGTCTGGAAAAGTGTCAACTTGAAAAACCTTGAAGAATACATCTTGCCTACCAGAGGAAGAGCTGATATCATACTCCATAAAAAAGAGAAGCATATCATTGATGAGATCTATTTGAGAAAATACTGAGGATGTAACACTCCAGTTTTCTTCTAGAACAATGAACAACACTTTGCATTTAGAGAGAATGAAGCAACTGCGGCAACTATAGGCCTCAGACTTCCTGATTTACTGGTGCAGGCTCTTCGCTGGCAGTTTAGCAGCAGAATTGCCGGCTTCCTCTATATCACTTCTCTTTATATAAAATTCTAATAGATAGGGGTAATAAATGTGACAAACGTTGCCGAAATGACAGACGTTGAAAAAATTATTGTATTGGACTATGGCAGCCAGTATAATCAGTTAATCACCCGCCGAATCCGTGAATTCGGTGTGTTTTCAGAATTATTGAGCCATCGTGTAACTGCTGCAGAGGTTAAAGAAATTGCACCAAAAGGAATTATTCTATCAGGCGGTCCCAACAGTGTGTATGATGAGGATGCATTCCGCATTGATCCGGAAATTCTTGAACTGGGCATTCCCGTTTTAGGAATTTGTTACGGCATGCAGCTGATGACTTATTGTCTGGACGGAAAAGTTGAATCAGCAAAAAATCGTGAGTACGGAAAAGCTGAATTAGAAGTGACTGCAAAAGACGCTGTATTATTTAACGGCCTGCCTTCACCACAGACGGTTTGGATGAGTCATGGCGATTTAGTGACTGAGCTGCCAACTGGTTTTGAACTGGTTGCCACAAGTAAAGACTGTCCAATTGCTTCCATTCAGGATACAAGCCGGAATTTTTACGGTGTACAGTTTCACCCGGAAGTCCGTCATTCTGAATATGGAAATGATCTGCTTCGCCGCTTTGCATTTGATGTATGTCACTGTTCGGGCGACTGGTCAATGGAAAACTTCATTGAAATGGAGATTGCAAAGGTTCGTGAAAAAGTCGGTAACCGCAAAGTATTGCTAGCACTTTCCGGAGGCGTGGATTCAAGCGTTGTCGGCGTGCTTCTGCAAAAAGCAATCGGTGATCAGCTAACTTGTATCTTTGTAGATCACGGACTGCTTCGTAAAGGCGAAGGTGATCAGGTCATGGATATGCTGGGAGGAAAATTCGGCTTAAACATCATCCGTGTTAACGCACAGAAACGCTTTCTGGATAAGCTGGCAGGCGTTGCCGATCCGGAAGAAAAACGTAAAATTATCGGAAACGAATTTGTCTATGTCTTTGATGATGAAGCAACCAAACTGAAAGGCATTGACTTCCTTGCACAAGGAACACTTTATACAGATGTGATTGAAAGCGGCACTGAAACAGCTCAAACCATTAAATCCCACCACAATGTGGGCGGTCTGCCAGAAGACATGCAATTTGAATTAATTGAACCATTAAATACATTATTTAAAGATGAAGTACGCGCACTTGGAACAGAGCTTGGAATGCCTGACAATATCGTTTGGCGGCAGCCATTCCCAGGACCAGGACTTGGTATCCGTGTGCTGGGGGAAATTACTGAAGAAAAACTGGAAATTATTCGCGAATCGGATGCAATCCTTCGTGAAGAAATCGCCAGTGCCGGCTTAGACCGAGACATTTGGCAATACTTTACTGTTCTGCCGGGCATCCGCAGCGTCGGTGTAATGGGTGACGGAAGAACCTACGATTACACAGTCGGTATTCGTGCAGTAACCTCAATCGATGGAATGACCGCAGACTTTGCCCGTATTCCATGGGATGTACTGCAAAAGATCTCTGTACGTATCGTAAACGAAGTCGACCACGTAAACCGAATCGTGTATGATATTACGAGCAAACCGCCGGCAACGGTGGAGTGGGAGTGAGACAAAAAGCCTTGAAAGTCCTTATTTATAGGGATTCTCAGGGCTTTTTCTTTTCTTGTGATAACACTTTGATAACAGTTTATATTATTCTTATCGGACTTCATAATACTCAAAACTAAATATCAATTACTTAAAAGATGTAAAATCAGAACAAATAGATACTATCTGTTTTTTATTTTTAACAAAAGATTCTGAAATATTATTTGGAACTTCCACATCTAAGAAATCAAAAGAGTTTATTTGTTCAAATTTTACAGGAGATTGACAAGGAGTTGGATTAATTGTGCTTAAAATGCTATGTCCATTTCCTGATAGCTGCTGTGAAACATGGGTACCTTGCACAGTAAATAATACAACACTAGAATTATTTTGATTGTCTATAGTAAGTAAATAGATATCTTTTACTTTATTTTGTTCCATTGAACCATAGGAAAGCTCTGTAGATATTTCAGCATTTGCTAATATCTTTTCGTCACTAACTCCCCTAATCGTTATATCCAGAAGAGAACATGCATTCAAATTTGATTGAAGATCAAAATCTAGTTTATGGAAATCTGTCCTAGATATTTCTTCATTATCGTGTTTTGTATAAACTAAATACGCATATTGTAATGATCCAGAACTAATATTTAAATTTAATGTCGTACCAAACGAATATTTATACTCTTCTCCATACCCTCTTTCAAGTTCAATTTCATTCTCAGATATATGTTTTGCATCAAAGTCTACTTTATAAGTAATCTCTTCTTTGTTTATTTTTAACAACTCTTGAATATGATATGTAGCAGGTACTGCAAATACTAAAGTCAAAATAATTGTAAGTAATCGTGAGAAAATTGATTTTAAAAATTTTCTAATATCCATTTTTTTATACCATCTTTGATTGATTATTTTTGTATCCTTTGAAAAACTCAACTTAATATTTACAGTTTCCTGCGTTGCTATTTTTTCATTATTTGTTCTCTCATCCATTATTTTAACTCCCATTAAAAAATATAAATTAAATACCATTATACTATAATGATAAAAGGATTTTCCAGAGGGTACTTATGAATAATTAGCTTGCCGAATTTATACAATTTATTGTTCACTATTCTGGTATAATGTAATCGTGTACTTTTAAAACATATTTTATAAACTCAAAAAGGAGGTACTCAATTTGGACAGTACTAGCATATTCACTATATTAATTAGCATTTTGAGTTCATCTATATTTACCCTTATTTTATCAACTTTATTTTTTGACCCCTTCAAAGATAGAAAAAAATATATATTTGAAGAAAAACAGAGGGTTTATGAATCAATTATTACTTTCGCTCAGATTGCACTTTATCCAAAAGAAGCTAAATTTTCTTTAGGTGTAGCAAGATACAATATAGCAGAACTTTCAGAACAAGAACGTATTAAGAACGCAGTGAACGACTTAAAGATGTCTATTCCAAAATTACAGCTCATTACTAATAATCCCAAAGTTATCAAACAAACGATGATCTTTATTGAACAAAAAGATGAAACATCCTTCAGTTTAATGATAGATGTTTTGAGAAAAGATTTATTTAAGTAACTTTTTTATATTAATAACTACAAACTACCGTGCTACCAAATGGTCTACAAAACGATTACTAGTGATTCACTTTTTTCGCTAAATAACTTTGGGGAGAATAGTAATCTTTTCTTTTTTCTGGAAGATTAGTCCAACAAGAACTTATACTATGTTCTTTACAAAACTTATAAATTGATTCTCCTAAATGCTCTCTAGTTTTCTCAAAATTTCTAGCATTCTTTGGACTACTACTTCTAAATATTTTCCATCCACAAAAATATTTTTTGTCCGCTTCTGGCACATCACTTTTTTTATATTGGGCTACTTCATGAGGTTGTACTCTTGCTCCACTATAACTAGATGGTATTTTTTTCGCAAAATATTGCAAAAATTTGTAAGAAGTTAATCCTTCCTTACTTGGTCTTAATTTCAAAATATCACATAATTTGTAAAATACGTCATCAGGAAGTGATTCTAATTGAAAGCCAGGTTTCAACTCCAAAATAAAACTATAGTTTTCGTCAATTACTCCAAACAATAATTCAAACGGGGTACTATCAATAAAGAAAATAACCTCAAAAGTTACTTTGTTATAGACAAATCGGAATTTATCAAGTGTTTCTCCATTTTTTCTCATGTCAGATAGTAACGGCTTAATTTCTAATAACTGAATAATATTTCCTCCTCTCTATCTCTCTTTTATCAAACCTACAGGAAAACCTTCATTCAAACTTCCCTTATCATAAGTTAATGATTTCAATTCTTTGTTCAATCGTTCTGCATATTTATGATCGCCAATCAATTTAAAAATCTCTATAAATTTCAGTACACTATTATAATATTCAGGTTCGCCAGTTACAACGAGTTTTAATAAGTTCGTCAACTATTCAATATCTAGCCTATAACTATAGTTGTTAGAAAAGCCATCCTGTTTTTTCGCTAATTCTAAATATTTTTCCGCATAATCTAAATTATTGTCATAAATTCGTTTTGTAATGATGTTTATCATTACATTGTAAGCAAACTTTTTAGTTTTTTTCATCTCTATTTATCTCATCTTTTAATGGGAATGATTTCAATATAATCAAATCAGCCTCCTTTAAAGAGAAATGATGGATCATATTAGAAATAATTACATAATCATACTGATAATAATAGTTTTTATTTATCAATAGTTCATATGCAAGCTTTTTATCTTCTTTACTGACTTGCACGATTCGTACGGAAATCCTAATGAGTCATTTGAAGAAATCATTCCCCTGTCAAATAGTGTAAAAAGATTAGAGTGGGTATTTGAACTTGATGAAAATGAAGTATATTCGAATCTTTCGTCTGTACTACCTCCCCCTCAAATGAGGGATGAACTCAATACTCTAGCCTCTTCTCTTAAATACTTGGAAACTATTTTTACTGAAACAAAGGTATTGGATCAAAAGAAATTCGAGGAAGATTATAGTAAGGGATATATAGACCAAGAAGACATTTATGAGGATAAATTACCTTATATTACTTATGCACCAAAAATTGAGAGTATTCTTCCTTCTAGTGAAAAGATTAGTGAAATCCACAAACTTGTTCAAGACTTGAAATATATTGAGAAAAAGCAATAAAATTCTATAAAAATAGAAAAGTCACCCTACTTTATTAGTAAAGGCCACTTTTCTGTTTAGGAAGTCTTAAAGAGATAATTTATTACCAAACGTTATATACTTTTTTGAATTGATACACATCTTTTCCGCCACCAGACCAAGTCCACCATGAATTGTATACATACCAATGACTATAGCTATATCCATTTCTACAAATCAAACTTCTATAAGTGAACCCGTATAGTGGACTCCATCCACCAAAAATTGCATTGTCCTGAAAAAAGAAGTCCTCCACTCTAACGCTAATAGCTCTCGCTCTATTTAGAATCGCTCCTTGAGATAACATCTCCTTATCATATTGATTTAGATATGGATTATCAACTACACTAGACTCAATAGCTTTTTGTTCAGAACCAAAACCTTCAGTTTCTGAAGCTTCAACACTTGAATTACCTATAAATAAAGATACCAAAATGAAACTCATTGCTAAAATTTTCTTCAAAAAAACCAACTCCTTATTCATTTTTTTAACTTCCTAGTATATAATATTATATTATAAAACTTATTATGTAAACAGAAAGAAGATAAAATATGATAAATCTAAATAATGTATCGATAAATTACTCAAAAAAAATTGTTATTAACAACTTTAATCTTCAATTATTTGCTGGAGATATTGTTGGTTTTGTTGCTCCTAATGGTTCTGGAAAAACTACTCTTTTGAGGGCTATAGCAGGACTTAAACCTTTACGTAGTGGAACTATAGAAATAGAAAAAAACTCTATTTTGGATAATAGAGAGCAGTTTCTAAAAAAAATTTTCTATGTAGAAAGTACCTCAAATTTATTTGATGACTTAACTGTAAAAGATCATTTACTCTTAATAAAAGAGTACTGGAAATCTCCCATCACTTTGAACGAAGCAGTCAAATTATTCGAAACAGAAAATTATTTAGACAAAAAGATAAATGAACTTTCCTTGGGTATGAAGCAACATGTCATTCTTTCAATGTACTTGATTAGTAATTGTGACATTCTTCTTTTAGATGAACCTTTAAACGGGCTAGACCCTACAAGTATTTCTATCATAAATACTTTTTTCATTGAGCAAAGTAAAAAAGGAAAGATCATATTTTTTTCTTCTCATAACCTGTTTAACATTGAAGCTATATGTAATAAAGTGGTGTTTCTCCACGAAAAAAAAGAACTATGTATCTCAACAGCTGACTCAGACATTTCAGAAACATACCATACTCTATTCAACGGAGGCTCTTATGAAATTTGAATTTAAGCGTTTATTTAATAATCCTCGATTATTAATAGTACTTATCGGGTTCTTCATATTATTTATCTTTCCTACCATGATTTCTCCTAGCAACTCTTTTAGTAAGGAACATATGTATCAAGAATTGAAAAATCAGTTGATTGCTGGGGAAAATTCAGCATTAGATTTGAAAGATATCCCCGAAGCAAACCATACTTATGAAGCTGTACTAAGAAGTAACAAAGCTTTAGAAAATATTCTGAATGCCTACGATAAGAACTCGTATTCTTTATTAATAGAATCCGAATTAGAATATGAACAATTGATGAAAGATCGCATTTTGAGTGGAACGCTATCCGGTCTTGATATCGGTGAACAAACAAAACGGATATATCAGCTAGAAACTTTTCAGACTCAAAATATTACCAGAATTGATAGTTTCCAATCGACTATCCCAGCTGTTAATCGATTTTTGAGATTAATAGAAATTATTCCATCAACAATATTCCTAATTTTTATTGTGATAATCTTTGCATATATCTATACAAGCAATAAAAAGAAAGGTTCTATTGATATACTGAATATCCTACCCATAAAAGTTTGGAAAGTTAGTTTCAACTCTATTTTCGCAAATTCAAGTTACGTAATTGTTTCGCTAATAGTATCTTTAGCAATATCAATAGGTGTGGTAACTACAATTAATACGTTAGGAAATCTAGAATATCCTATTTTTTATACTAGCTTTCAAAATATTTATACCCATATGCCAGCAATAGAATTTTTAATGAAATTCTTTATCTTAATGTTATTGCTAACCTTCTTTATCTCATTAACAATATACTTAGTTAATCTATTTTCAACAAATTTTATCTTTATCATTCTCATTTTTGGTGTCTTGTTAGCCTTTTCAGACTACAATATGTTAGGGTCTGCTATTCCAGACAGTATAATTCAATACTTGCCAGTCGGGTATTTTAATATTCAAGATGTACTACTAGAAAGTAATCGTTGGCAATCAGAACATATATTATGGAGTAATGCCGTTCTCTATTTTTCTATCGCCAGTCTATTATTATTAACGATAATCTCACTCATAGTTAACAAACGAAAAAAACTTTAAATCTGTGATAACACTTTGATAACAGTCCTAGAAAAACGTACTCACTTTAAAATGCTTCAAACTGTTTGAAATGCTGTTAAATCAGCTATTTCCTACTATGCGAAACTTGTTTATTTTTGAGTGGGAATAAAGAGCCAACATAATAAGGATGGGGAATGCCGATAAATCAACGTTTTTCAACTTATGAAATGCTTGATTTTCATTAAAAATGATATGGTTCCCTACCATTTTCCCTACCAAAATAAAACCCTGCTAAGATAATACTTGGCAGGGAATTTTTTTGTTCTTATTTTTCTTGACTTCATTTCAAAACAGTCATTTTGAAAGTGTTTGAAACTTTTAAAGCTAAAATACTAAAAAATATATGAACCAAAATCAGTATTTATTTAAACAAGTTACAATTTAATTCTTTTAATGAAATGAATTTGACTCCTTTGGTATCTAGCAAATCTTTTGTCATCAATTGCTCGGAAACAACAAATATAGTAACAACTTTCCAATCCCCAGCTTCTAATCCATAGCTATCAATCACACATCCTAAATTTTTACGAATCCAGTCGCTTCTTTTTAAATGCTTAGTTAAGAATGCCTTATCTCCTGTAAAAACTTTTTCTTGTTCCATTGCTAGTTCATATGGATTTCTTGAAAAACTGAAGTCTTTTGTTTCAATAACAAATAGTTTTTTATGATTTTGATTAATAGCAAGAACATCTATATCACCCAAAGTATTGTTCTTTTCATCAGAAATACGTTGCTTCCCAATCTTAGATACACCTTTTATTACTTGTAAATCAGAGTAAGTTCCGAGTATATTTTTTACTTGATCATTAAATTCATCTCCTAGTATATTTCGTAACTTAGACATAACATCTTTCATTTTTTGACTATTGGTTTTTAAACGCCCGCCCCAAATTAGCCGCATTAAATATTTTTGAGCATATATGACATTCCTAACCCCGAATATATACCTATTACTATATTTTATCAAAGGTCGCCTAATAAATGATAGTCGTCGATTAAATCTCCAAGGAAAAATATCCAGTTTTTCAAATCCTTTTGGTGGAGTTAAATATTTTTCTCTTTCTAAAAGAGTAATAGAATCTAATACTGACACTATTTTAATCTCACTAATTTTTTTGTCTAAATCGTTAAATATTTTGTGAACTAACTCATCTTCCTCTTCAATCCATACTATTTTCTCTAGATTATTATGTGTATCTATTAAACCTCCTATCACCAAATTGAACTCTTCATAAGAATATCCAAATGCTTCAATAAATGCACCATCTAGCTTAGACTCAAAAAGCTGCTCCACTCTTTCAACATATCTTCTGTTCTCCGAAATAGATAGATTAGAGTTTTCCAACTGAAGATTTCTAGAAGCTAACATTGCTGAATTTACATTTTTAAAGTCTTTCTTCTTAATACCGATCCTATTTGATTGTAGAAAATTTATTGTTGTATCTACAAAGTTATATTTAAAATAGTCGCTCCGATGTGCCCATTCGATTATTAATGAGCATATTGCTAAAAGTCGCTCAATCTCCCACATTCCTATATTTTTCTTTCCAGTAATTGGTGATGCAACTACATATTCTAACAAAAATTTTGTTGCTATTGAATTTCTATTATTTTCATTTAATTGCTCAAAAAAACGATCTTTTTCTTGAACTGAAAGAGCTATATCGTTATTGTAGGAGGATTCTCCTCTTAATTGTACAGGAAGAAGTGTTTCAATTTGAGCTATCAAAAATTTTAACAATTGATTTTTATTGAATATATTTGCTTCTTTTTCTAAAATAGAATACAAAAAACCAACTATTTTATTACAAAATTGTGGATTGTCCTTTTTAGGAATCGCACCATAAGAATAGCCTTGTTCCTTCAAGTATTCTCCCAATTCATCCAACAACTGATTCGTCTCGTACTCACTAATTTTTAAAAGTTGAAATCCATGAGTAGGAACTCTAAGTTTTCCATTATCATCAAGAAGCAACCCAGTCATTTTTTTCTTATATTCAGGATAAAATATTCGATCTAAAACATCCAAATCAGAAGTTTCGAGAGTATCAATGAGTTCACTAATGAGCTTTCGTTCATAGCTACTTGTTTTTGCCATTCCCATTTTTTGATAAATTTGTGAAGTAATATTCCATATAATAACATTTTCTGTCTTTCTTACATTTATTACAGGTTCTTGTTCTTCATTATTAACTTCATCCGCTAAATAATATTTTTCTAAATCTTCTTCTATGCGCAAATATATCACATGATTTTCTGGAAGTTCATTTATTGAATAGTATTGCTCTAACCAATATGAAACCGAATCAAAACTATTAAATAATATATCTACTTCTTCACCAGAATCGAATTTCTCAGTAACAATTTCAATAACTTTTCTATTTTTTGTTTCAATAAAACATCCAAAACCTTGTTCTACTGAACTATTATATAAATACCTATTACTAAATTCTTCTTTTATAGCAGTATAACAATTTCCGTCAAACATAGAATAAAACAATCGTTCCTTAGATTTTTGTTGAGCCTTTAAATAGTAGTCTGAGGTTTCTTCTATCCCCATGTGAATACTCATTTTTTTGTAATCTATATCATCACTTACATAAAATGATAAATTGTTTTCGGAAAACATGATGGCAGGTATAAAATCTCCTTCCCCAAATGCTCCTATCAATTGCGGTTCAAGCAATTGCATCTTAGCTCGCATAAATCTAGGTAAAAATATATCATCTGTTTCCACTTTTGAGATTGCTTTAAGCTCCATCGCTCTAAATTGAGCAACTGGAATATTTTTATATAGATTATTAGATTTTATCGAAGCAGATAGACTCCCACCTAAAGTATGAACCACCATAACTATAAATAATTGATCATTCTTAATATCATGTTCATTTAATTTTTTTACTATTGATTCTAACCTACTTGTTATTTTTTCTGAATGATCTACGTTTTCATTTACGCCACTAAAAACACCAAAAGCTATAAGCAATTTATCATTTGTAACATTGAAAATCCTCTCCTTATAACTTTTCTCATTCAATAAATCTAAATCAAAACTAGCATCAGCAATTTTCTCATGTTTCAGAGCTTTAAATGACTTTCTGACATCATTCCAAATTTCTTCAAACACATATTCTTCTGGTATTAAGCTCATTACTTTAGTATATAATGCGTTTGCAATAGATGTGACATCTAGTATGAGTACTCCTTTTCCTGTATCTAAATAAGGATGTGTTAAAAAAAGATGTTGATTCTGAGAAAACGGTTTTTGTTTTACTAAATCAGCATCTTCTTTCTTTATTGATATTTCACTTACACCAATAAGAGCTTTATCTAGACAAATTTCCTCCATATATTTATCAAGTTGTATTTTATTAGGAATAAATATTTCTCTAGTAATTGATGACAACTCTTTTGGAGTCTGACATTTTTCACAAATATTAGTAGATATGGTAAGATTATCATCCAATAAAATAGAAATATAACTTTTTTCTTCTTCAGATAGTTCCATCCGGCTTGATAAAAATATGGAACGAATTACCATATTCAAATTATACGAGCTTGTTAAATTTATACCAGGCATTACTTTATGATTCCCATAGAATTGAATATCATCTATGTACGGATTATCCAATGGATCGATAGCACTTTTAGAGTCTAATTGATTAATTTGTTGTATAACTTTTTTGAACTTACCATAACTCATTGAAAAACCTTCAAAATTCCAATTATTCTCTGATAACCAATTCAGAGTTGCAGTGGTTATCGCATCTAACAATACAGCTTTATCTCTATTTTCAAATGAAAGTCTCAGTGCAGCAAGTCTTTGTAACAATTCTCTTTTATCATACTTACTTATGTCCTCGACTATTCCTTGAATTTTAATATTGTCTGCGGCTTTAATTTCCTCTAAAGGATTAGATGATAGTTTTTCAAAAAGAGACGCAAGCATTTCATCATCTATATCAACTTCTATATTCTCAGAAAAGCTACTATAATCTTTCATTTTTGTTTCATTCCCTCCAAACCAGTTACTCAATATTTTTTAGATACTTTAATACTATTTAATATATCATCAACAAAAAATCTTTTCATTTTATATTTCATCTAAAACTGTCTTAACCATCAGAGTTGTTGCTATATCTACTTTTTACACTTTATCTCGCTCTAATATTTTCAAGACACAAGAGATATCCAGCAAAATCGCCCCAACGTTTTCTATCTTCTGATGAACCGAGCTTTTCTATCCAATTAGTGTCTAATTCTAGTTGTTCGCCTAACTTATGAAATGCCTTTAAATTAATCATAAAGGTATTATGATAGCTAGTTCTTAAATTATCTTTTTCATGTTTTTCTTCGTGAGAAAAGTAATTCCAGTTAATTCTCATATTCGCATAAACTAAAGCAGAATCTATAACTTCTTTCCATAATTCATGTAAATAGTCATCCTTGCATTCCAACATTTTAAAAATCGAATTGTAAATATCGACCGCTTCTTCAAAAGCCATAGAGTCGCTTTTTTTCAAATAAGCATTGTAATTTAGCATTCTGTCACCACCTTTACTCTTTAATACTCTTAATCATATTATAAGACATTTAGTGAGAACAAAATAGCAGGGAAATACATAAAAAAGAGCCGACTCTTAAGTCAGCCCTATATCTCTTATAAAAACTCAATAAAATATTCTTCAGCAAAATCACCATTCTTGTTAAGTACATGATCTCGACCAATAGCTTCATAGTCAACATAATTACGCAAGTGTTCTGGAACCATTATCAACCCTTCGTCAACTAGCAAATAGCCTAGTTTTTCCTCGTCCGTTAAGCCCTCATACAACTCATAAATGATTGGATTCTCGCCTTGATGCTCTGCAATCGCTCGAATAACCTCATCAGGATAATCCATATATTCTCCTAAACTATTTTTTATCGGATACAAATTGGTTGGTGATAAAAAAAAATTTGTATAGTTCCGATCATGATCTGTATTCGTTCCAACTATTTTCTTTACACCAGACTTAAATCTTGGTTTCCAATCTTTTTTGCACTAATACAAACGCCCATCTTTCACTATGAGCTAAATCTCCGTAGCCGCTCAGCAATGATTCTGCAAAGCTTTCAGAAACAGAGAAGATCTCTGAATCAACCTTGCTGTCTCCACCACCAGTCGGACCAGTTTGTGGCAATAAATTAGGGCAAATAGTTACTCCAATTATTTCCCAGCAATAGTCTACAAATTCTTTTTCTTTACTTTGACTTGTTAGCGATTCAAGAAAATAAGAAAAATAGTCTTTTGATAGTTTACCTTTTTTTACAACTTTTGAATCCGAGAATGCATTGGGATGTATTTTTTTATAAAAATCTTTTTCCCCATTTTAACGTCCCCCTCTAATTAAACACTAATTTATATAGTCACCATAAATATTCTATCCTTTTATTAGTATATCAACTATCCTAACCATACTCAAAGCGTTATGATTATTACAAAGAATCATTCATGTTAGATTTGATATTAGGTAATCTTTTGTCTAGACAATTTTCAATTTTGACATCGTCCAATTCTTTTGAATAAAGTTTTCTATTTTCAAAATGTTCATTTATTTAAATTATCTTATTTTATTAGTTAAATGATAATTCAAAACGTATAGTGCACAATGTACGTATTTTAAATATAGTTAATATCTGTTATTTTTAGAGGGGATTAAATTCACCATATCAAAAACAAGATTTTTATATTAGATACCCACAGTGCTGGTTAATTAAGCACTTAATTTCTCAAGTCCAATTGAAAATTTTAATGTTTCACTATCTTCTTTATGTGCTTCAGCCAACAAAAGATTATAAAGCAGAACCGTTAGTTGTACTCTTGTCATAATACGTTGAATACAATGTGCGTGAATCCCCTCTATTCCAAGGATTTCTAAAGAAGAAAAGACGGTTTCAATTGCTTTTCTTTGTTTTTTGAAGGGAGAATAATCTATTTTATTCGCTTCTTTCATAGATTTTCTAGGAATCGCAAGCAAGGTAATCCCTTGTTTAGATAGACGATTTGCTCGTTCCTTTCCAACATACCCTGCATCACCTAGAATAGTTGGAATGAAAAAGGATTCTGTTAAATCTTCTACTACTTTCGCATCATGTAACGTAGCAGAACTCAGTAAAAAGTTTAAAATCAGATCGTTTCTACTGACAATCGCATGAAATTTTAGCCCGTAAAACCAGCGTTTCTTCGTTGCATTATAACCAATATTGGCAAGTGGTTGAGCAGAATGGGCTCTTCTATTACGAATTGGCTGACACAAAGGCATTGGGAGACTATACTAGCCCAACTGCATCCACTTCACTTGAATTCCCTTTCATAAATGCTTGATTGATTAATGCGAGAGTCGGTTGAAGATTATTGCGGGTTCGAATAAAATGAGTTCTGCTAGGAAAATCATTTCCATAAATAGAGCAAGCTAAACGATAAATGCCAATGAGCGTTGTACATGAATGAAGAATGCCAAAAAGATAACAAGTTAGAATAACGACATCCGATTGTTTCGCTAACTGTTTGTTTTTTCGGTTTTTGACTGTATCAGGAGTATATTCTTCATACAACCGTGATACTCGAAGCAGTAAATTTTCGAAAGTTATAGTAAAATGAAGTTGGAAGGTTCTTGCATGCTTTCTTACCTCGTTTCTTAGCCGATTTGAGGCTAGTGTAGCAAGAACTTTCTTTTTTTGCATGTTTAAACTATTTTAACTGGCACTAAGGGTATTAGATATAGATTTTATCAATGTACATGATATAAATAGATAAAATTTATCATGTATATTCTTGAATGAGCAGTATATATTTTCTTTATTTACGTTAGTAACAAATCTATACTCAAAGTATAATAAAATAAGACATAATCTATTAGATTAAAATCAAAAATTAATGATATTTAGAGGGTAAACTAGAAAGGAAGTCGTATTAATGGATACTGCATTATCAGAAAAGCAAGTATGGGAGTATATTTTGGCTTTAAAAAATGACGAGATTTCTTTTGAGGAATTGAAAAAGCAATTACCTAGAGAAGCATACAATGGACTTGAAAAAAGTTTTATCCTTGATGACAACCCTATTGTTTGGAATTCGTGATGGAAGTACTTGAGGGTACATTGAGAAGCATAAAAGAGCTAGATATTTCCAATAGTCATTCAGACTACTTGATTAGTAGTTTAAATGAAAAAGCGAAATCGGAATTTCTTTGGGGTAAGCTGTATCTATTTTTATCTCAGATTTCCTCAAAACAAAGAAACATAGAACAAGAACATGTACTTGCATCTAATTTAGAACTATTTATGATAGCTTCCGATATAATTGATGATTTAATGGATAAGGATAATTTCAATTTTAATAGACTGAATGAACCAGTTCATTTTGGAATAACAATGATCTTTGAAACACTTTTTACTCTAACTCACGAGATAAAAGGAGAAGATGTAAAGAAAACATTTATTAACAATATAAAAGAAAGTTTGTTTCATCAGTATTCTGATATGAGCAATACCGTTTGCTTCGGACAAAATGAAGAGGCTTACTTCAATTTAAGTGTAAAAAAATCAATTTATTTGGTGAATGCTGTGGAACAATTGGCTTTTCAAGAAGAGGAATTATCAATCAAAACTTTCTCAAAATATTTTGCTATAGCTAGTCAAATAAGCAATGATATCAAAGATGTAATGAAAGATGATTCCTATGACTTAATTAATCGAAAGGCAACTCTGCCAATTATAAAAGGTATTGAGGCTTATACAAAGTATAAAAACAAAGAAAACAACAATAAAATAAATGCCTATTTTTTTGAAAAAAATGATAATCTGTATGAAGAAATCAGACTACTAATAATTGAGTCTGGCAGTTTAGAATACTCTAATTTCTTAGTAAGAAAACATTACCAAAAGGCATATGATAGCTTGTTTAATTGTTTTCCTAATTCACATAAAGAAATAAATGCCTTGTTCCAATATCTCAGGTTAAGGAGGGACATATGACACAATATATAACTAGCTTTTCTGTGCTACTAAATTTATTATGCTACACCTTTTATATGAATTTTTTTTTCAGTCAAATGATGGATATTTCTAATGAAATTTTAGTTATGCTGTTTTTTGTTTTTGCATTGCAGGCGATAGCGACATATGGCAGTATTGTTGCTAATGGAAATATTTCATTATTGTATTTTTCAATTAGTATTTATATTATTGCATGGATTCTGATGCTGTTATTAGCCAAAGAACAAATTGGACTCGTTGTTTCCACGATATTGATGTCAATATTTCCACTATTCATCATATTTTTCTTTCTTAGCCTATTTGAGCAAAAATATCTATCAAAATATCGAATTTTCTTTCTTCTACAAATCTGTATGAGCATAAATAATATTTTTATTTATTTTTTTCTTCCCATTACTGAGTATTATACACTCTCTTTTCTTTCATGTTATATTTGCTGTTTTCTTATTTGTTCTACTATTTATCATCAAAACTTTAAAGATTTAAAATTCAGAAAGACAGGAAGATTGTTACTATTAAGCTTTATTGGCGGTTTTGGTCCATTTCTGTTATTTCATATAATTCCATTGAATCTTCTAGGTTTAAAAATTTTTGATCATTTTTACTGGACTATATACTTTTTATTAATTTTTCCTATCGCAGTATTAGTATTATTAAGAAAGTTAGAGGTAACATCAAGAAATTATTTAGTATACACCATCTTCTCTAACATTGGTATTTTCTTATCTTTTTTTGTTGTAATGGATACTGTAATATATATCATTGTCTCCCAAAAACTTACTGACTTGTTACGGTTGAACAACTGCACTTTAATTTTAGTGTATTTAACTTATCATATTATTAAATGGAAATTTGAAACAAGGGAACACAGGCTAGCAAAGGATATATCTTTATTTCATGAACAAAAAACAAATGTATCGTATCAACTGTTATCTAATGAACAATTTGAGTCAATAGCGAAAATTATTAGCGAGGTATTATTACGCGCTTATGAATTTTCTGGTGTGGCATTTGTATGGTCTGAAAACGATAACTCTCCATATTTTTTATTTAAGAACAAGAACTTGGTAAACATTGATCGTAAATTTATTGATGATCACCATCTGTTTTCTGATGAAGAGAAACAATTAGTTAGTTACAAGAACGAGCAAATGTTAGTAATTCCTATGTTGAAAATGAATCAAGTTAGAGGTCTGATTTTGGTTTCTAAAGAAAAAAGTGAGCGTTTCTCAAAAAACGAATTGAATGAACTTTCAAAATCTGCTGAAGAAATTACCTTGTTTTTGCATACAACGGAGCAACGTTTAAAACTTGAAAAAATACTAATTACTCAACACTATTCAGAATTTGAGCGTGCTGCGTATATTAAAAAGCACGATTTAGCACAGGAAGACAAAAAGAAATTAGCCAATTATTTACATGATGATGTTCTTCAAACTATTTTAGCTGTTAAAAATTTGAATTTATCAATTGAATCCAACGACCGAAAGACAATTGAGTTAATTGATCAAACTCTAAAATCTCTTTCACTCTCAATGAGGGACCACATGACTCAGATTTATCCGTCATTTTTGAGTGTGCTACCATTAGAAAATAGCTTTAAAAAAGTAGCTGAGAATTTAGAAATGATTTATCAATTAAGCATCGATATAGACTGGCATTTTAAAAATAATTTGCTATTAACTGAAACAGAAAAAGTATTTTTTTATCGAATTTTTAAAGAACTATTAATAAATGCATACAAACACTCGAAAGCAAACAAAATAGACGTTGAGTTAACCCAGCGAGATAGCGAAAATATATTACGCGTAATTGATAATGGGACGGGAATAAACAGGAATCAACTAAATGATAATGAATTTTATTATGATCATTTGGGGTTACTCTCAATCAAGCAAGAAGTCGATTACAAGAATGGAAAATTTGTTATTTATAGTGGGAAAGAAATTGGCACAGACATTGAAGTTAAGATACCAGTAATGAGAGGAATGAAGATATGAAGCTTTTATTGATTGATGATCATCAATTATTTTCCTCAAGCTTAAAATTGGTGATGGAAAAATTTGATGTGGTGGAGAATGTCATTACATTAGATAAGCCTCACTTAATTAATGATTATCTACTGAAAGATATGGTTGATTTAATTTTGTTGGATATAAATCTTGGTAAAGATAATGGATTACTTATTGGAAAAGAAATAAAAAAGCAATTCCCCACTATTCCACTAGTTTTTTTGACAGGTTTTGATTTTGAGGAATATCGATTTCAAGCAGAATTACTAAATGCTAGCGGCTTTTTCAGTAAAAATATATCTCCCGAAGAGTTAGTGAGTAATCTATATCAAATTGTTGAAAAAGGCGCCAATTTTATTGAACAAGAAGAATCAATTTTGACTAAAAAGGAAAAAAAAATATTAAATTATTTGAGTGAAGGGAGGACACAATCAACAATAGCCAAGGAGTTACTAATTAGCAGAAGGACAGTAAACACACATGTTCAATCGATTCATGATAAATTTAACGTGTCTTCAACTTCAGAAGCCATAATCAAAGGAGTAAAATTAGGCATTATCTCTATAATTAACTAAAATTTTTAATTCTTTCATTTGTCAAATTAAGCTAGACACCATCTCATCATCCATATAACTCAAAAATACTTCCATGGGGGTTCGATAGTTCAGTGATTTCCTTGGAATATGATTCCTTTTTGAGGCAACCGATTGGACAAATGCCTCATCAACTTCATTGAAATCCATTTGCTTAGGAAGTCCATCCTTTCGAAGCAGCCCATTTGAGTGCTCATTCAGGCCGCGTTGAGAGGAGTTCCTGGATCCGCAAAATAGATATTGATGTCTTGCTTATTAGAAATACTCTTCCAATTCGAAAACTCTTTTCCACAATCAAACGTAATTGATTTGAAGAGATTTTTAGGAAATGTGCTAAACTATTCGTTCAAAGTTGTTTCGATATCTTTGGCTTTATGTCCATTAGGTTTGAGTGTGACGATGGCTTTTGATTGGCGTTCAACTAGCGTAATGACAGCACTTTTATGATGAGCACCCACAATCGTATCGCCTTCTAAATGGCCAAATTCTTCACAAAAATGAGGCTATTCCTGTTCTCTTTCGTCAATCGTCCGTCTAAAGGCTTGTTTTCCACGTTTTTCCTTCTGACCATTAGGCTTTCGTTTTCCTTTCAACGGTAGGAAGGAACAATCAAAGAGACCTTTTCTAAACATCCGATAGAGGGTTCGAATCGAGCAGTCAATCGGAAACTCACCACGACCAATCAGAACATCTGGCGTCCCCTTGAGTTACTTTTGTCTGAATATAGTCTTTTTGTTCATCAGGTAAAACAATGGACCGACGACCACAACGGGATTTGTGCGCCTTGTATTGTTGGTAGTATTCGAGCGCAGTATGTCCAGCTGCTAGAAAATGATACACCTTATAGATGGTTTGACGAGCATGTCCTAAGCGTTTAGCAACTTGTGCAACAGGTTGCTGGGTATTGAAATAAGATTCTATTAAAACTAGTTCGTCTGTAGTAAGATGAGTATAGGTCATTTGTCTTCACTCCTTATAATTCTTTCGACGGAACTATTTTGAGTGTAGCACAAATGACTTATTTAGTTGTCTAGCTTAATTTTACTATCGGCTTTCATAAAAAAAGTGATGGAAAATGTAAATTAGGCACATTTTTCCGTCACTATTTATATTCTAATAATTAATAGTGACTTTGCACAGAATACCTATTTAAATCATGCTGAATGACATTTAAAATGAAATTAAAGTTGATAGTAATCTTACTTGAAATGAGTCCAATGACACAAACCTTAACTGTTCAAAAGGTTTACTAATATACACTTGATGCGAATTAGACAATTTTAGTTAGTTTCAAAATTGTTGTTATTGCTGAATTTCTGTTTGATAAACTTTCTATGTAATTATACTAGTGAACTATTAATTTTAAAATCAGAAGGAGGATAAACATTCGGACACTACATCGATTTTAAAATTATTATTAAATATATTTTTGACAATATTAAATATGAGGAGGAGGATATTTATGAAAAAAATAGTTGTTTGCGCATTGTCTTTAATTGTTTTAGCTTCAGGAGGAGCGAGTGTTGTTCAAGCAGCAACAGAATACCCCGATGGTGGTACATGGAATTATGGCGTTGGGGCTACAGGTTCTTATTCCGATTATCTGCACAACACCAAAACCCACACCGCTACAGTTTCTAAAGGAAATGAAAAATCACATAGTCAAAAAGGTCCTCGTGAATGGGCTAAAGCAAGACTTACAATATATTCAGGATGTAATTTCTATTACAATTATTGGTAATCTTAACTAGCTTATACCTGAGATATAGTTTAAAACGTAACGTAACCTACTTACGTTACGTTTTTTATATTTTTATCATAAGGAGGATTAATTTTGAAAAAAACGATGATTTCATTTTTATGTGTTATATCAATTTTAATTAGTGTCGCTTTTGCTTTAAACAAAAAATCAGAGCAAGACAAATATTTTGATAATATTGAAATGAGTAGTAATGCAACACATTTTTTTATTAAGGATTCTGATGTATCTAATGAAGATGAATTAGCAAAATTTACAGAGTTGTCTAAAAAATATGAAGCAACTTTTATCCGTTCTGATAGCATATCTGAGGATGGAAACATAGTTCTCTATAAGTCTGGTATATACGCTACGAATTATTTCAAACAATTAGACCTAAAGCTAGCTAACGGACAGGTTCCAACCAAAGCTAGCGAGTTTCTAGCAAGTTTTAATACAGGGGATAAAAAACAAAGTGGGCGTATTTTAAATTTATTTGCTGATAAATCATTAATTTTCGGCTCATTAGAGGACTTTTACAAAAAAAATGAGATGAGTGTTAATGGAAACTATACACTTATCTCAGATACAAAAGATACTGAAGATATTATGAGCCAATTAGCATCATTCTTTAATAGTTCTAAAGAAGATATGCTAACCGCTAACTACGGAAAAGGTTATGGTCAAGGTACAATCTATTTGTTAGCTTTAATCGTTTCACTCATTGTAATGGCCATCTTTTGTTTGATGAGCGCTTTCTATCCTATATCAAAATTAAAAGAAATTGGTGTGATGAAATTATTAGGATTTAAAAATTTTGATATATGGAAATCACTGAATAATCAGGTATTATTGCTCCCTACCATTTTTTATTTTTTAACACTTCCAATTCAATTTTTTCTTATAAAAGATAGCACAGTTCCTTATTTTATAGAACTTACACTATTTCAATTTGTTATTCTAGTTCTTGCTTTTCTGTTTTCTCTGATAATGCTCGTTGTGATTCAACGATATAAATTTTCAGATATGTTAAAAAATTTTTTCAATTTTAAATTCTCTCTTTACTTCAGTTACCTGTTAAAGTCTTTAGTTTTTGTATCAGTTATTTCAGTCCTTCCATTGTTAACGAAAGAATTGAATACGCTACAAAGAGATTTACAAGCAAAAGAAATGTACGAACAACAAAAAGAGTATCTAACATTATCAAAATTTTCCTATATAGGAGACGAGTTTCAATCAGAACTTAATGGTAATGATATAGTCGGACCTAAATTAGCTAATTTATTTAACGAATTAGACAAGACCGCAAAAGCACAATATATTTCTGTAAGCAGTTATAAAGGTGTTGACTTTAATGATGATAAACTAAACACAATCAAATTCAAAAATACCAGATATGAGAGTAATGATCATTATTTCATAATGTATGCCAATCAAAATTATCTAGAAAATATCAATATTAATTTACCCAGTTCTTTAAATGAAATTTTTTCTGGGAAAGAGCCCACCTATTTGGTACCTGAATACTTGAAAGATAATTTTGACAAATCAGAATATATTATGCGATTTATGGCGTCAGCATATTTCCCTGACAAATCATTTAATCAAATAGAGAATATTCCTATCAAATTTATTTTTTATCCTAACAATGATACCGAGATTTTTTCTGAAAATATAGACATGATTGGTGAAGACAAAATATTTATAAAAAATCCTATTATATTCTGCATAAACAATAAAAATATAGAAGATAGTTTTGGTCCATTCTTAAAAAATTCTCCAATATCTAATCCACTTCGAATTAAGGACACCAAAGAAAATAGAGAAGCTATTACTAAAGCTATTAGAAATAATGAACTTGAAAAAAATGATCTACAATTTGCTAACGTCCTTTCAACTGGATTCGCACAAGAACTACTTATTTCGCAATCTAGCGTGATTGTTTGGGTAACCATTTTATGCTTATCAATTGCTGTTAGTATATTAGCTTCCTATTATATTATATTGATTATCTTAACTTCTAAGAAAAAAGAAATGATTGTCGAGCGACTCTTAGGGTACACCTTCTACGAACGTTATCGTAATGAAATTTTTTATTTCGTTGCAATTTATCTATTTGGTTTTGCCGAAATCCTCGTTTTGAATAGACAAATACTATCATTAACAGGGTACTTGTTACTTGTCGTTGCAGATAGTTTAATTATTTTCTTAATGGTCAAAAAACATGAAAAAGGAGCTCTCAACACAGCTCTGAAAGGTGGAGAAGCAGGATGAGTATGGTGGAGATGAAAAACTTTCATAAAAAATTCGGTCCTAAAATTATTTTTGATGACTTTAGCTTGCAAGTTGACGAAGGAGATATGGTTGCAATTACCGGACCTAGTGGTTGTGGAAAAACAACTTTGCTCAATACTATTGGATTAATTGAGTCTATTGAACAGGGAACCTATCAAATTTTTAATGAATCCGCACCTAAAATTAACTCAAAAAAAGCGAATAAATTGATTAGAGAGAATATTTCGTATTTATTTCAAAATTTTGCTTTAGTAGATAGTTTTACTGTTCGTGATAATTTACTAATGGCGTTGAAATATGTGAAGTTATCAAAATCGGAGAAAGAGAAATTAATTCACGATACATTACAGCAAGTCAATCTTGAAGGATATCAAGATCTTAAAGTATTTGAAATTTCTGGTGGTGAACAACAAAGAGTAGCTGTTGCTAGAAGCATCTTAAAACCAAGTAAATTAATTCTTGCGGATGAACCAACTGGATCACTAGACCCTAAAAATAGAGATGAAATTTTAGCAATATTGAACCAGTTAAACAAGAATGGGAAAACTATTATCATGGTTACACATGATAATAAAGTGGCTGAAAGTTGTCATCGTATTATTAGACTGGGTATCTAAAAATAAAGGATTATAAATAAAATTACGAAATAAAAACACTTAAGAAACTATTGATTTTGATTCTTTTGGTAGTTGGTGTTATTTCTTCCTTTTTTTATGTAACATCACGATTTGATTCGCTAAATAGATTTAATCCTCTAGTAAAAATGCAAATTGGATACGCAATTGTACCTGAAAAGGTGACATACAATGGTGGAAAAGAATACGCTGATGATGGAAAGCGTCAAATACCAGATGATTATAAGAATATTGAAGTAATAAATTTAACTACTATGAAAATTGAAAAATTAACATTTAAAGGTGGGCAAGCTCCAGAAGATCATAATTATGTTAAGGTTCATTATAAAGGAAGCTATGTATACAAAATAACATTTATAATAGATGATTCAGTTCCTAGTGATGTGATGAAAGTAATGAGAAAAAATAAAACTGCTGAATAATAAAACGGCTCTATACTTTATGATGTTGGTGAGAAATCACTGGCATCTTTTTTAGTAAAAATATATGGAAAAGGCACCCTACAATCCTTTAAAATAAAGTCGTCAAAAACCACTTTAAAGGAAAATGCACGATGTCCTATTCAGATTCTATCAAAGATATGCTCGATACTCTAGACTTAACTCTTCATTTCGAAGAAAATTGTTTTTCTAAAGAACTAATCAAGGAACAGGTGTGTATGTTTTTTTCTGGTGTCCTCGATGACGCCCCTCGCAATTGTCCGCATTGCTTATGTTCTATGGCTTCTGTGATTATCCGCTGGAGATTTACATCAAAACCTGCACTCATTCTAATGAATAAAGTATCCGAGTTTCAAACGTACGTGAACAATTCGAACAGAAGAAACGGCAATGACAGAGATTGCGCGACAGAAAAATGTCTCGGTTTCTTCAGTTTATCGCGTAATGAAACAATTCTATGAACTGAAAAAGATGAGGCAGCTCACCTTGTCCTAATTTTATGCTAATATCAGTTAGACTATCGAACAAGAAGTTTAACTAGTGGTGAATTTATTAGATAGTGAGTCTCCTATAACGTGACTTCACGTCCGGGAAGCCTGGCAAATGCCAAGGTAACTTTTTGAAAACATACTATTAATATTGCCTGTAACTCTTGAGATGTCAACATTTCAAGGAGGGTCATAATTAGTTGATAAACGGCAAGAATTTAATTGACTATAGAATGTATAGCTCCTACTTTATAATTCCTGATACATTTTTATACACCGGAATCCCATTTTGCCCATTATCTAGTATCAGCATTATATATTGTGTGATTAGGCAAGCTCTTGGATATCTTACCATTTAGTACTCTGGATCAAAAAAAGTTCTATTTTTTACCTCGCCCTTATGATAGTTCAAACCCCAAAATCGATCCAGAGCCATGGTTTGATGAACAGGAGTATATAATCAGGATTTACAATTACGAAAGTACCGCTTCTGATTTTAAAGTAACATTGTCTAGAATGGTCATCACTAATACGGCAAAAGAGAAAGAACTTGCAGGCAAGCACCTCTATATTTGAAGTACGAGATTACTCAAAAAGGCAACTGCCCTCATGCTTATAAACGTGGTTACGCAAAGAACCAAATTTGTGTAAATGTATTCTTCCGAAATAATTCAATGGTGCAAAACCCTTATAAATCAATCGTATTCATCAAATCAATTAATTTATTTTGTGAGGCATCTAATTTATCTGCTAAATCCGTATTCACTTGATTATAGGCCTCTTTATCCGCAGCCTCTGCTAACTTGTTAAAATAATCTGCTTGAATTTCATTATATTCTTTCAACGCATCCTGTAGTTCAGTAAGCTCTTTTACTTTTTCTTCATCTGCGTCCAATTGAAGCTCATCCATTTTTTTAGCTTCCGCTTCCCAAGCTTTGTACTCGTCAGAATTAATAACATCCTTGGCATGCTGACTTACCACTTCAAAATCATCCGATTGCCCTTCTGACTGCTTCATCATCAATGCCTGTTGCTTCTCGAAATATACCTCAGTAAGTGCAACAAAATCTTCTGCTGATGCTTTTTTTGTTTCACCACTACCTGCCATGCTGCTTTCATCTTTACTCACATCATTACTTGCTCCGCAACCTACCATTCCGATAGTCAACAGTGTTAACAAAAATCCTACAAATAATTTTTTCTTCACTTTAATTTCCCCTTTTTCATCAGATTAATTCATTATCTATTATGAAGATGCTATTCACAGGCTGGATTAACCTTGATAAATAACAACTATTTTATAGATTAATGATACTTTATTGGCAGGTGAAATTCATTTACACTTAACACTCATTTGTCTATTGTTATCAAGAAACACTATGATTAATTCTCACAAATTAGTGAGTATCCTAAATCTGTTTTGAATTTTTGTACAAGCTATTTAAAGAATCACTCAACATTTTTAGGATGCTCTCCGAAATGAATGTTACAGATTGTTGGAATCCTTCTTGAAACCACTTCTCTATAATTATGGCTACTCCTTTTGTCATATATGAAGCGTAGTAATCCAAATCTCGCTTAGAAAATTTTACATAAAAAATAGTCGGTAACACTCGGATAAAATGATCAAAATACACAGCATACAGTTCATCCATTAACTCCACATCGCTATTTTTATTCATCAACATTTCTATTACCTCTTTCCGTTCATAAAAATAACCAGTGATTTCTAATACATTAGGCAATAAGCGCTCAGTTATTTCTGACTTTGATTCCATATCTATCGTCAGTAAAAAAGTAGCATTCTTCTTTTGAATTTGTTTAAATCCTTCGATAATTTCTTCTAATAACGATTCAATCACTTCATATTTGTTTGCGTAATAATTATAGAATGTAATCCGACTAATAAAAGCTCGCTTAGCAATCTCTGTCGTACTGATCTTATCAATCTGCTTTTCTTTTACCAGTTCTATGACCGCATTTTGTATAACCCGTTTCATTTGCATGTTAGCATTCCTTTTCTACCATCTTTGAGATTTTAGTATACCGATAAATAATTCATGGGACAAGGTAAAATTAATACCTCCTCTCATCACATAATCTTGCCTCTAACGCATCTAGAGGTTGACATAAGTTTTGTATTTCTAGCTTATTTCCAGTCATAATTCTAAACGGCTTTGAATTTTTATTTAATTTGTTAAATTAAGCTGGATAATTGTTTCTCATTTACGTAACTCAAAAATACTTCTAATGGTGTTCGGTAATTTAAGGATTTTCTTGGTATGTGATTTCATTTGGAAACAACAGCCGCAACAAAAGCTTGGTCAACTTGATTAAAATCCATCGTTTTAGGTAACCCATCTTTACATAGTAGTCCATTAGAATGCTCGTTTAGCCTACGTTGTGACAGTGTCCCAGAGTCTGCAAAATAAATAGAAATATCGTTGGAATTACTTATGCTTTTCCAGTTTGAAAATTCCTTTCCACAGTCAAAGGTAATGGATTTAAACAAGTTTCGAGGACTATTTTGTAGCCATTCAGTTGTCGTTTTTTCAATATTTGTCAACTTTTTTTTCTAAAAACCATAAGAACAAGAAGAATTGACTTTCGCTTGCAGTTTACATCGTATATGCATTTCAGATATTGAACGAGAAAAAGAAACATTTCAATCGACAACATAAAAAAAATTGCTTACACTTTAGATATAGAAACATATGAATTATTGATAAAAATAATTAACTACAAAAAATGAAAATAATGACAGGAGAGATTTTTATGTCAGAACAAGATTTTTTTAATTATTTAACACTTGCTTTAAAAAACTTAGGAAGTGAGGTTGTGACAGAAGTGTTCTGTCTCAAGAAATAAGTCGGAATATACGAAAATAGCTACTCATATTTTCAGTATAGTTCGACTTATTTCCGAAGAGACAACTTCTGGAACACCGTTTATTCGGTTTTAGGGATCTCAGACATACTTTTGTCACAGTCTCTCTTAATATTGAAAATGAAATAAAGCGATTACTGAAGATCTATTCTACTGATGAAGTGATTAACAAATTACAAAATAAAAAATAATCACATCAAAAAATTGTCAGTCTATTAATAGCTTTATTAACAGCTACTATTATAATTCTAATAAATTTCATATACTAAAAAGGTCATTCAATTAAGGTGACCTTTTTCAAACATTAGCTATACAAACTTCAAATATAGAAAATAGTAATAATGTATAGACAACTAATAATTGGAAGTAAAGCATAAATTTTTTGTTTAAACTGTTTATGCGTATTCTCACAATACTTACAAGAAAGGTAGCTATTAATCCAGCCGGTCAAATTAACAATAATATAAAACAAAACCGTTAACAATATATTACTTTGGCCTTTAAAAACAGTGAGTACAAACAAAAAACTAACACTTAAGTTGATAAGAAAATAATTATTGTTCTTAAGTAATCCCAAACTATTCATTTTTCCAGGACAATAGTGATGCTAAGTAGTGTGCTATAGAAACTAATAATGAAACAACAAAAGCAGCAGTGCCCGTGACTCCCGATAGCCACGCAACTACAGAATACGAACCTGAATGTATTACCCCAACAGCTATCATAACAGTTCTGCATGAAAGTCTAGCTCTCGGATTCGGAGTTGGTAATTGCTGTAAAACATCTTCTTTTATTTGATTAATAACTTCGTTATCTCCAACTAAATATTATTACAAGGTGAACTTGCAAAATCCATAAATTTTATTACTGAGGTTGAATCCTTTACTCATTCTGTTGTCTTAAAAAAACATACTCTGAAAAAATCATTGAACTCAAAAATTCCAATAAGAGTATTTTTGAATTACGTATATAAAGATGTTTGCTCAACTTAATTTGACAAATAAAATATTATGCAGCTGGTAAGAGCACAAAAAGTTTACCTCCAATTAACAATATTTTTTTGTTATCAGATAGTGTGATATAATCTCCCTATCTATTTGAATTTACTCAATTAGAGTACTAACAATAAAGTAAAAAAAGAAGTGATGACCTTGAGACAGCTACTGTCTAACCATGATTTAAAATTATTAACCTTATTAGAAAAATTGAATAAAAATCGCGGTAAGAATTCGTTGAAGAAACTCAGCAGCTCTCTAACAATTCCTATCCGTACTATCTCAACATATATTCAAGAATTTAATGGGTATAATCTCCCCATATACATTTCTTCTGATAACCGAGGAGTACGCCTAATAATTCCAAAAGAACATTCTTTTCGATATATCTACAGCGTAATTTTTAAAAATAGTTTAGAACTATCTGTACTTCAACAAATATTTTTAGCTGAAAACATGTCTCTGGATGAATTAGCTGAAAAGAATTTTGTCAGCACTTCGACAGTTAAACGAGCTATTTCAAGAATCAAACCTGTTTTAAAGAAGGAAGGTATTATCATTTCCGGATCTAATCTCTCAATTACAGGAGACGAAGAGAAGATTAGACAATTTTTAAATTATTTTTATGATGAAAAATATTTTAATCTGGAATTTTTGACTAAGGAACAAGAACACTACTTACATATATTAGTTCATGACTTATTTCATCAAAGAGGGATAAAAATTTATAAAAATCAAGTGAACAAATATATTCGCTGGATATATCTCAATTCCATACGTATTAAATACAATCATCGAATTTCTCTTAAAAATTATCGCTTCAGCTCAAGTAAACTATTGTCGGATGAAGTATTTGTAAACAGCTTCCACTCTCTATTTGGTATTCCGCTAACCTTAGAAATAATCAATGACATGTTTTATCAACTAAATAATTATTACTATTACCATTCCTATAATCAGATAGAAAAAATGTTAGCGCAATCAAGCGAATTAAAACACCAAGTACAAACGATTAAAACAAATTTACATAATATATCAATTGATTTAAGAATTGATTTACCAGACTCTACCAAACAAATGTTAACACTGGATTTCATGAATATCTTGCAATTTAGAAACTCACGAACCTTCATTCTCTATAATCGCAGAGAGATTTTTCTAGAGCATTTATCAACTAAGTACCCTCATATAAAAGATTATCTTTCTTCTTATGTCGTCAATCTTATGGCTCCTGATGCATCACAATCTGAAGTCAATGAATTAATCTACATCCTAATTACCCATTGGTATGAGCTCTACAATCGTCTCCATAAAATTGAACACTGTATCGATATTTACATTTTTGTTGATACTGACTTAGAACATGCATTGTTCATAAAAAAAGAATTAGAAAATCATTGTCGCTACAATATTAAATGCCATTTAATGATGGATGATGAGCCAATTACCATCCCTGATACAGCAATTTTAGTTACCTCTGTAGCTGCTACACCAAAAACTATAAAAAATGTTATTTGTTTTTCTGATTATTTTAGTGATCGCAATTGGTACGACTTAAACAATCAGATAAGAAAAATCACTATGGAAAAAGAGACTGGGGCATAAGCGCTCAGTTTCAAACACCAAATAGATATCATGCATCATCTACTCTGACAATAAGAAGGAATTCACGAAAATAACAAGTAGTGACTTAATCTTAATAGAGAGTGATAGGTTATTTCATAATAAAATGAGAATGGGACTGAGAAATTATTTCTAATTTCATAAGTCCCATTTATCATAGAGCACTTACGTACCAATAACAGCAGGAAACAAAAGAGCTTTTTGCTTCTGTTCCACCATTTATTCGGATTTTCCAAATAGTATTGGTCTGGAAATTATTTATACCCCAAACCCTTTTCAGGATTAACTACTTTCTTAGTTCTCAAGTAATTTTTGACCAGCTAGAACCTCTCCGTTAACAACAATTTCAATATTGTGATAGTCTGTAGAATTAGTTATCACTATTGGTGTAACTGTACTTTTTTTATGTGCTTTGATAAACTGTTCATCAAATAAAAGTAATTCTTGTCCAAGCACTACCTTGTCGCCCTGTTTAACCAAGGGTGTAAACCCTTCACCATTTAATTCAACCGTATCCATTCCAATATGAATTAAAATTTCGGCTCCTTCTTCTGAGACAATACCAATAGCATGATTTGTAGGAAATAGAAGAGTTACTGTACCGCTTACCGGTGCTATTACTCTTCCTTCACTCGGCAAAATGGCTACCCCTTGTCCCATAGAACCAGAAGAAAATACAGGGTCATCTACCTTTTCTAAAGAAAGCAGTTTACCACTCATTGGAGAAAAAACAGTAATTTTTTCGCTAACCACTGACGGCTTTTCTTCATTGGCAGCTATCTCTTTCTTAATACGTTTATCCTCTTGACCTTCATCGAAGCCTAAAATAAATGCTAATATAGCAGCTATTACGAAGGCAGCTGATAAACCAATGATGCCCATCATAGCACTTGATTCAATACCGTCTCGTCCAATCATATTTGGTATAGCAAGAATACTAGCATTGAATGCAAATGATTTAACTCCAAAAAATGCAATGACTCCCCCTCCAATTGCTCCACCAATTGAAGCAGCAATGAACGGTTTTTTCAACGGTAATGTGACACCATATACCGCAGGCTCCGTAATCCCAAACAAAGCAGTTAATGAGCTTGATGCAGCAAGACTTCTCATGTTTTTATCTTTTGATTTTAAGAAGACACCGAACGCTGCACCTGATTGGGCAATTACTCCGGCAATTGACATTGGCAATAAACTATCATAGCCTAATGTTGAAAAATTAAGCAGCGTTAATGGAACAAAGCCCCAATGCATACCGAATACAACTAATATTTGCCAGAAGCCTCCCAATATTCCCCCAGTAATTAACGGACTAAATTCATAAAGACCATTTACCCCCTTACTTAAAATAGAACCAATTACTGTGCCTAAAGGACCAATTAATAGATACGTAAGCGGAACCATGATTATTAGCGTCAATAACGTAACACCAAAAATTAAAAATTTCGGTACTATTTTTTTAAAGAGCCCTTCTACATAACGCTGAACAAGAACTGCTAAAATAATTGGAAAAACCGTTGATGTATAGCCTGCGCCATAAATAACCGGTAAGCTTATAAAAGTAAGATCGGCAGTATTTTCAATTGGGTAAACCATAGCCATAGCTAACGCCATTGCTATATACTGATTTGTTTTAAACTTTTTAGCGGCTGTAAAAGCAATTGCAATAGGTAGGAAACGAAAGAAAGCATCCCCAGCAGCGTTTAATAATGTATAAGTTCCTGTTTCAGCAAATTCAGGTGATAAAAACACCGCCAGACTTAATAATCCTTTTAATACCCCAGTACCAGCTAATACTGTTAAAAAGGGAGTAAAAATAGAAGAAACAATATCAATAAATTTGGCAACCAGCCCATGTTTCTCACCAGTTGTCTCATCGCCTGCAACATTCCCGCCCATCACATCTAATAAACTTTCATAAACAGTACTTACCTCGTTCCCGATTACAACCTGATATTGTCCGCCGCTTCGAACAATTTGAATTATTTCAGATATTTTTTTTAATTCTGAAGTAGAGGCCACATCTTCATTTTTCAAACGAAAGCGTAGTCTTGTCGCACAATGAAAGACGTCATTAATATTCTCTTTTCCTCCAACTCCTTCTAAAATTTTTTGAGCTAATTCTTTATTATTCATGACTGTTCTCCTTACTGTACTAATTTAAATTTTGACCAGGCTTTTAATTTGGGCAGCAAGTCTAACGATTCCTCTGTCAAATGACCAACTAGGTTACATCTTTGCTTATTATTAGGAATATCTTGTAAAACAATATGCAGTTCCGCTTTGTATTGTCCAAAATTATTATTTCCAATCACAATATCACCTCTTTTTAACGGCGGACAATTTGTTGCGGCAATTGATTCTTCCCTATATTTAAAACGCGGCAAACTTGAACGCAATAAAAATGCTGAACGATCCCCACGATAACTATGTTTTTCCTCCAACACTATTTTCTTTTCAATTGGCTGAATATTATTTTCCAGTACTACTTGCAATTGAGGATGTGTGGCAAAATATACTTCCGAAACCTCGGCAAGCTCTTGTTCACTCGCATATGCATCGCCAATGATGATTGTATCAATCGCTTCATCTAATACATAATATTGAGCTTGATTTCTGATCGTCTGATTTCGGTGTTGTTCCAATGTACATAACCCGTCTTGTAAAGGCCATGGTCCTAGTATTGCATTCTTACTTGTGATAAAAGCAGCTGTTTCAAGACTATAGTTTTTAAATTGTTGACAACAGGCTTTATAGAATCCTTCATCCAACCCTGAATATTCCATTGGATAAAAATTGTGCGAACCAACTAAATTCTTCTTATTTGGTGAAAATGACATAATATTGTCAATATATTTTGTGCCAATACTCATATTTACTTCAATTTTTAAATTATATGCATTACGAGTCATTTCTGCTTCTTCTCTTCCAGTAAAACCCATATCTAAACGAATACCATACGCCCCTAGCTCTGAGAAGAAGGACAAATCTTCATAGCTTACTCCAATTTGGCTAAAAATTTTAGGATTAATATCAACCATAACCTCCATACCTAAATTACTAGCATATTGAACTGTTTCCTTAAAGTTATTAATTACTTGCTCTTCATCTCCTGCTAATTCCAACAAGCTAGTAAAAATCCTGCGATAACCTAACTGGTACGCCAAATCAATATATGCCTGATCCTTTTCTTGGGTTGTTTTTTCTGGATAAATTGAAATACCTAATGTCAATAGACTCCCTACTTTCTAATTATTATTATCTTATATAACAATAATCTATGAAAAAAAAACATTCTTCAAGCTCAAAAAGTGCATTGCACCATGTTATTTATGATCGTCTCGTTTTATAAATTAGATATACAATCTACTTGTAAATAATCAGAAATAAAAAATATCAACGATTCCACCGTCGCAGAAATTAGAATACTCACTGAATTCATCATAGTCGTTATCAACATAAAGACATTCACAAGTTTACTACTGAACTATTTACCTTTGGATTTCTTCATTGCATTTCCTCCTAAAATTTGTTGTTTCACCATAAAAAAAATCACCCATGAATAGATTCCCATGAGTGATTTTAGTTCCCGTTTATTTTAACGTATCATTACTTCCCAGCACTCTGACCAAATTATAATTTATATTAAAAGATAGCCTGTAAATGATAGTCAATGATAGAGAATTTTAACTTGTATGCTTCAATGATAAGAACGAGCAGCTTCGTATCTGCCAGTCCTATTTGTGTAAGAATCTCTAATGAGACGGTATGTGTCCGACGATCAGATTAGTTAGCAACTCATTCCTGTGTTAAAAGCTTGCTCCTACGCTTCTTCGAATACTCGTCGCATGGTCGGCCCCTGTCTTATGCTTATGTAAGATCTTACTCCTATCTGCTTCGAAGGATCGTTGCCTATCCAGTTTTATCGCACTTGAAAATGACAGGGTTATCGACCTCTGTTTTGGAATAAAAAAGTCTTGGATCAAAAGATTTGAATACTACATTTATGAGTAGTGTATTTCTACAGAATGATAGGGAGCTGGTTTAGGAAGTACCTTTTTTGAATGCTGGTGAAAAGCTTCTTGGAATATGTAGTCTGATATTGAATACAAAAAAAGTCCCTGCCAAGCCTTCTATCTTAAAAATGATTTCAAGAAGCTCTCAAGTTTAACGGATATGATTCATTCCCCAGAAGTTAATATTTTAATAAATCACTTGAGGAAATAGGAGTTTATTATCAATATTCAACGAATAACTGATAGAAGCTTCCCACATTTAACAAAATAATAACGATGATTTGGAAATTCATCGTTGATTTGTTTCCTTTTTTACTTTTTGGGGAGGAATCACTGCATTGGGAAATAGTCTAATAATGAACCTTGCTCGAATGTTTATCCATGACGCTCATTTTTCCAGTTACTTTACAAACAATTCATTCTATTATTTGAATCAAGCTTAAAATAAAATCACATTCTAACATCTTCGACCTTTCTCCGCCAATTTCCTGGTACTTTTGAGCTGACGTGGTAAAATAAAGATACAAGATATGCATAGGAGGGATTCATCATGGAAGAAACAATCTTTTTTAATTTGGGAAATGCTATCGCTTCAAGCAAAGATGAAAAGGAACTAATTAGAACGGCACAGATTGAACATGATAATCGAAAAATGAAAGGTCGTCTTGTTATTGTTGAAGATCCTGAGAACGGTGAACAGCTGCTCTTTGATTTTTCTGATGCAGAAAATAATCCGGGTAGTGGAAAAAAATTTATTATTAAACAATCACTGGAAAACGAAAAGCAATAACAGACTTATCCCCATAACCGGTACATAAAAGAAAAAGCTGAATTCTCGGCTTTTTCTTTTATATACCGCCTAAATAACTCTTCTGTGAAAAGAAAAGGCGGTCCTGCTATGAATGTGGAGTATCTGAAAAAAGCTTGCCCTCACTTTCCTGTCTGTCCTTCTCAAGCACTCTTCTTATTTGCACGCCAATTTATCAAACCACGAAGAGGCTGTTTCTGCCAAGACTTCATTCAGCTCTTCAATATTTTGCCGACCTTCCTTTTTCAACCATGCAATTGTCTCTGCTTCATCGGCTGTTGCAAACTGCTCCACACCTTTTGCCCAGGTTGCCCGACCGCAAAGAACTCCATTAAACATTGAACCAGCTTCTTTTGCAAAGCGCAGAGTTTCCTGGAATAGCTGTGAGCTGACCCCGGCACTTAGAAAAATAAACGGCAGGTCTGTTGCTTTGCTTTGTTCTTTAAAGTATCCCATTGCTTCTTCTTTTGTGTAACAGCTTTCTGTTCCATAACCTTCCACAAAATTCATATTCACAGGGACCTCCACTTTCAAAACATCCACATTATAGCGTGGATCAGAAAATTCTTTCATCATTTGAATAACCTTCTTAGGCTTAACCTTTGCGTATGTCAAACTGCTGCTGTCTGAAATTGTCGAATCATACGAAACTAACTCCAGGAAAAACGGCAGCCCTTCCGCAACACATTCTGAGCCAATCCGCTCCATGTACGCATGCTTTTGTTTATTAATTTCTTCTGGTTCATCAATGTCATAATACAGTAAGAACTTGCAGGCATCCGCTCCGGCTTCCTTCATCCGTTTCACAGACCAGACATTCAGACTGTCAGGTAAACGTCCCGGAACAGTCGTATCATAGCCGGTTTTCTCATAGGCCAGCAGCAAGCCGCTGTTTTCAGCACGAGCCTGTGCTGCCGGCAAGCCGTATTCAGGATCTAAAAGTATAGATGTTGCAAATGGTGTCAGTTCTTTTGAGACTAATTCTTTAAACACTTCAATATCCTGCCGGCCTGCTTCTTTTCCCAGTGCCTGAAACATTTTCTTCAATGCACCGCGCTGATCAATTGCCAACGCGCCAATAACACCTTGACCATTTCCTGTGTTCTTTAATTTTTTATATTTTTCCTGACTAATTGTTCTCATGCTCTACTCTCCATCCAAATAATTCGTTAATAGTTCGTTTAAGTCTTCCGGCGTTTTTGCAGCTTTAAAGGCTTCTTTAAACTCCTGCTTCATCAGCATCCGTGCAATTTTTGATAATAACTGCAAGTGAGTGGTGCCCGCTTCTCCATCAGGAATAAACAGTGCAATCGCATAAAATATCAGCTCTCCATCCAAACTATCCCAATAGATTCCTTCTGTAAAGGTTGTAATTATGATACTCGGCTTTGTAATTGCTGCACTTTTTGCATGAGGAATAGCAAAACCGTCCATCATTCCGGTTGTTCCCTCTGACTCCCTTATCTTTAATGCTTCCAGAACAGCGGCTGAAGAATCGGTAATCGCCAATTCTTCTGTTTTATCCGCTAAAAATTGAAAGACTTCTTCTTGATCTGCAAACGTTCTTTCCAAGAATATATGATCTTTACTAATCATTGCTTGTTTCGCCCCCTAGGCTGCTGCTTTTTCAACTCTGCGTTTTTGAATCATTCCTAAAATGACTCCGCCGACAATCGAACCAATCAAGATAGCCACTACCCATAGCAGTCCATGAGTAACTACCGGCAGAACAAGAAATCCGCCATGTGGGGCAGGAACCTGTACTTTGAACATATAGGTCAGCACCGCTGCAATCGAAGAACCCAGCATCATTGTAGGTAAAACACGCAGAGGATCTTTTGCAGCAAAAGGAATCGCTCCTTCTGTGATATGTGTGCTTCCCAGAATAATATTTACCAGTCCGGCATTGCGGTCACTGCTGTCAAAGTACTTTCTAAACAGAATCACAGCAACACCCGTAATCAGCGGTGGTGCAATACACGCAGCTGATACCCCTGCCATAAATGTGGTATTTCCTTCTGCCAGCAGGGCTGTTCCTGTCACATAAGCTGCTTTATTTACTGGACCACCCATATCAAAGGCACTCATACAGCCGACAATAATACCTAGAATCAGCGGGTTTGAATCTTGGAAGCCTGACAGAAAATCCATCATTGCCTGATTGACTGCCGACATCGGTTCAGAAACCAGCGTCATAATTATCCCGGTGATAAATACGCCCAAAACCGGATATAAGAAAATTGCTTTTAGTCCATCCAGTGATTTTGGCAATGAGCTGAATAATTTCATCAGTCCTAATACAATATATCCTGCTAGAAATCCAGAGATGATTCCACCCAGAAATCCGGTTCCGCCATTTGATGCAACTAAACCGCCGACAAAACCAACAACCAGTCCGGGTCTCTTAGCAATCCCTTCAGCAATAAAGGCAGACAAAATCGGAACCATCATCCCCATTGCCAGGCCACCGACATTCATCAGCTGAGCAGCAAATTCATTGTACTGGTCACTACTTGGATCAGCTGAGTAAATCCCAAACAAGAAAGAAATGGCTACAAGTACACCGCCGCTGACAACAAACGGCAGCATATGTGAGACTCCGTTCATCAGATTTTTGTAAATATTGTGCCCAATCCCGCTGGATGTTTTCTCATTACCTGCTTCCGCCTTAACATTCTCACCTTTTCGAATAGAGCCTTCTCCTGCCAAAACATCTTCAATGAGCTGATCCGCATCTTTAATTCCTTTACTTACAGAGACTTCGATGACACGTTTTCCTGCAAAGCGCTCTGCCTGTACATCTTTATCTGCTGCAATAATTACTGCATCTGCATCGGCTATTTCCTTATTTGTCAGTGCATTTTCAATACCCACCTGTCCATGTGTTTCCACTTTAATTGAAACACCGTGATTTTTTGCCGCCTGTTCCAAAGCCTCCTGTGCCATATACGTGTGCGCAATTCCCGTCGGACATCCTGTTGCAGCAATAATTTGGTACTTCGTCATGTTGTTTCCTCCTTATAATCGTTGAATATCTATTTGCCGACTTAGTTCTTCTACATCTGAAAAATCTGTTAGTCCTTTGCGAAAAGCAGTAGAGCTTGCCGCAGCCAAACTGTACTTCAAATTATCTTCCGATTGTTTCCCCTGCAATTGATTGCCAACAAAACTGCCCAGCAAAGTATCCCCGGCACAAGCTGTATTTACAACCTCTCCTTTTGGAGCATTTCCATATAGTACACTATCAGCTGTAATATACAAGCCGCCTTCTCCTCCCAGCGAAACCAGCACATGCTCAGCGCCCTGTCTGACTAACTCCTGTCCGTACACAATACATTCCTGAACAGAAAGTGCCTCTTTATCAAACCATTCTGCCAGCTCATCCTCATTCGGCTTCAACAAAAATGGTTTGTATTTCAAACAATCCAGCACTTCCTTGTAGCTTGTGTCAAGAATCAAATGAACTTGATTCCGTTCAGCAATTTCACTGATTTGTTCAAAAATCTGCGGTGTCACTCCCTGAGGCAAGCTGCCGGAAATACATAAATAACTGCCCTCGGGGATATCGCTGATTTGTTGCAGTAATTGGCTGATTTGGTCCTGAGAAATAACCGGACCTTTATTCACCAGTTTATACTCGCTTTTCGGGTGATTTACTTGAGTAAATACATTGATACGTGTCATTCCATTTACATGAATAAAGTCTGTCTGAATCTTTTTATCCACTAAAAATTCGTCAATATAACTGCCGGTAAAGCCTCCGCTAAATCCAAGTGCTGTACTCGTTACTCCTAACTGTTTCAAAATCAAAGAAACATTTACGCCCTTACCATTTGCCTGTATGTCATCATCAATACTGCGATTTACAGTATTCGGCTTTAATTCATCTGTTTCAATAAAAAGATCAATTGCAAGATTCATTGTGCAGGTGTAAATTGCTGCCATTCCATCACCTACCTCCTATTCTTTTTCTGTCTTTATTATGCAACAGAAATTCCTGTAAATGTTTTCTAAAGAAAGACCTGACGGTGAAAACTTTTACAAAATAAAAAAAGAAGGTACAATACCTGTGTAAAGAAACCAGCTGCTCCTTGATTTACGATGCATAAAGATCCGAATAGCGAACAAAAGAAAATAAATACTCACCGCAGATATAAAATGACCTGCAGCAAAGTTGTCCTAGATTTATTTTTATTTAAAGGAGCTGAATCCCATGAGCAGTCAGTTAAGTGAAGCAGAGAAATATCTCTGGCAGTTTATTCAGGAAAATATTGAAGAAATCCCGCACTATTCCATTGTTAAATTGAGCGAAGAAGCGAATGTTTCAACTGCAACAATTGTCAGAACCATGAAGAAAAAAGGCTATGAAGGGTTTACCTCTTTCAAACATTCTCTAAAGGATCAAACCAATACAACCATCAACTTTTCCGTAGTTGAAAAGGTTGACAATGAAATCAAAAAAGCAATTTTGAAAAATGAACAAGAGGTGATTCGCTCCATTAATATGATTGACAGCGGTGTTATCGAGGATGCTGTACAGAAGATATATTCAGCCAAACGCATTGTGATTTTTGCCAGAGGCTTTTCTGAATTGATCGCAGAAGAGATGATGGTGAAGTTTCAATTGGCTGGAAAATACTCACAAATGCACACAGATCCAAACATCATAAAAAGCATCAGCAAAACTCTGACTCACGATGATTTTGCCATTTTTGTTTCACTAAACGGCGAAACCCCTGAGCTGGTGGTTGCTGCTCAAAACTGCTATGACAAAGAAATCAGTACTCTGACCATTTCCGCCAACCGTACCAGCACACTGGTTGATCTTTCGGAGCTCGCATTCATCGGCTTTAAATCAGAGGGTTCTTACTTTCCTGATTATGAAGTTCGTTCCCGGCTGCCTTTGTCTGTCATTGCCCGAATTTTACTGGATGCCTATGCCATTCGCAGTCATAATCGGTCAATGGATTAAATAGAAAAGCAAATTAGACTAGGCAGAACACCTCCTAGCTTGGAAGTGTTCTGCCTAGTCCTTTTTTATGCTTCCTAACTGCATCTTTTCTTTCGATCAAATGAGTAGAGAAAATTCCATGAATACACAGACACGCTCACTTATACTGTTCCCAGTTTATTCTTTGTCCTAACAACCAGCTAATAATTTCCAATGAGCTTTCAGCAGCTAAATCAGCCAGTAACAACCTTTTATTCTCATCTTCTTCGATCTTTTATATGATAAAGAAAATGGAGAATGAGGTTACCCATTGAAAATATAGATGAGACCGGACAGATTGATGAAGGTCACATTGAGATGGAGATCAGACTTTCCCTTGATCGGCTGGTTCCCGAACACAGATAATTTTCTTCCTGTGTTCTTCCTTCCTATAAAGCTTTATCCACACTTTACGAAGGAACCTGTGATGGACTGACAACACCCTCTTTGAAAATATTTGAAGAAAATAGACAGATTGGCAGGAAATTCTCGGGCTGCAGTTATGAATATATCTCAGTGATGAAGAAATTAACTTATCAAGACAGGAAACCATCATTGAAATACCTTACTGATAGCAAAAAGAGCCGATGAGTGAACATCTGTGTAACTTGATTCACTCATCAACTCTTTCCTATTTATATTTTTGATTTATAGAAGAGCTCGTAATTCTTCTCTTCCCAACAGGCTTGATTGTCTCACTCATTATTCGAATTTTCTGTCTATTTTTGCCATTTCATATGATATTCCCATTCACCTGTAGCTTTATCCACTTCCTCAGAAGCTACAAAGAAATTTTCACGTTTATAAAATGCAACAGCCTTTGTATTTTTGGAATAGACTGCTAATTCCAGTTGCTGGTACTCGCGCTTGATTTCTTCCAGCAGTGATTTGCCGATTCCCTGCCCTCGATAGTCGGGGCATACAAAAATACCAGCAATATAGTCACCCTGCAGCCCTGCAAATGCAACAATCTGATCTTGTATTCTATAAACATAGATTCCTGCTTCTTCCAGTTGCGACTTTACCATTTCCAAATTAGACTGCCAGTAAGCTTCTGGAATAAAAGGATGCGCTTCCAAGTTTACTGATAACCATATAGCTGACAGCTCTTTCAATTCCTCTTTCGAAGGCTTGACCAATTCCTCAATCATATGTGTACTCCTTATTCATTTTTTATTCGTATCCCGCCGATTTTCTCAGGCTTGAACACATAACAAACCTGCTGCTTCACACCATCTCTTATTGCCTTATTTCACCTATTTTAACAAAGTTTATGGAATAACAACAGTTTCACTTTGTTTTGTGCTGATTTAATCATGCTGTACGAATTTAAAGAGGTAGTAATAAAAGAAAATTGAAAAAAACAGGCAAAGCCTATATAAAATTACTTACATAGCGCTGTCCCTACGATTCTAACGATTCTCAAGACAAAATATTACACCATATCCGTTTTTCTGCATCTACAGTTCCTGCACAGCTCCAATCCTCGAAATACATATTTATTCGGTTTTTAGGGGATATGACATAATTTGGTCTCCCTCTTTTGCTGCTCAGCGATTCTCTCATTTTATTTCTATCGTATCACCGATTGCAAGCTTCGGAAAATTCCCCGGGCTGACAATAATGGCCCCCGGTAATACTTCATTAACGCCTTCTCTAAAGTAGATAGACACATGTCCCAATTCATTAAAATTGTCATTAGCTGCCGATCCTACCTCAATGATTTCGTATTGCTGTGTGCCAAAGCGCACTTTCTTACCTATTTCAAGAACATTTTTTTCTTCTTCAGAAGCTTCATGGATGATACAAATAGAGCGTAATTCTGAAGTGGCTTGTGGTCCAAACAAGATCACCAGTTGTTCTTCTTCAAACGCGGAAACCAGCTCCCCTATTTCAGTTATTGTTGTCTTATACATAATTTTCCCTCCCGATTCTCAACATTTCAGTTTAGTCTGCACTAAGCATTTAATCTATTATAACAAAAATAAACGCCATTAAGAATTCGCTTATAAAAACTTCAAGAAACTTTTTATCTGTTCAACAACTCTAACTATAGCATTCTAAAAAAGTGATGAATCACACATTTCGTCTGATTCTGTTGTCAGAAAACTAGACTACATTAAAAAAAGGAAAAAAACTAATTTATTTTCAAAAAAAGGATAGACTTTTTCAGAAAAATGAGTATCATAGTCTAAAGTAAAAACTATTGATCTGAAAAGAAGGAGAACCATGAGAGAATTAACAGAAGACAAACCACTAAAACTGATTTTTCTATTTACTATCCCATTACTGATAGGAAATATTTTCCAGCAGTTTTATAGTATGGCAGATATGATTATTGTTGGTCAGACACTTGGAAAAAATGCATTAGCCGCAGTTGGTGCTACAGGCAGTATTATCTTTTTAATTATCGGTTTCGCTCAAGGACTCACTTCCGGTCTATCCATTATTACTGCTCAGCGTTTCGGAGCCAGAGATTATCGGGGAGTTAAAAAAAGCTTTGCTGCAAGTATTTTCATCAGTTTTGTTGTAACCGTTATTTTAACCATTATAAGTTTGCTCTTTATTCGACCTTTATTGTTGGTAATGCAGACGCCAGCAGAAATTATGGCTGATGCTCAAACTTTTATTTCAATTATTTTAATTGGGATTTTTTCTGCAATGGCATTTAATTTATTATCCAATGTCATTCGAGCATTAGGTGACAGCCGTACACCTCTAATCTTTCTTGTTGTTGCCAGTGTTGTCAATGTTGTTCTTGATCTGGTTCTCATCATCAATTTTAACATGGGTGTTGCGGGAGCCGGGGTGGCAACAGTAATCGCACAGATGGTTGCCAGCCTTCTCTGCCTGATTTATATCCAAAAAAGAATACCTAATCTTCAAGTACGCAAAAAAGATTTTTCTTTCGAAAAAAAAGAGATTCGCGAGCATTTAAATGCAGCGTTGCCCATGGCCTTTCAAACATCCATTATTGCGATCGGCGCGATTGTTCTGCAGGGTGCCATAAATAGTCTGGGAACAGATGTCGTGGCTGCTCAGGCAGCAGCCGGAAAAATTGATCAGTTTGCTATTCAGCCGATGATGTCATTTGGTATTACAATGGCTACCTTCACTGCTCAAAATTATGGAGCAAAAAAATATGGACGTATTTTAGAGGGCGCTAAAAGTGCGTTGCTGCTCAGTTTGGGGTTCAGTCTTGCCGCAGGAGCAATCGTTATTCTGTTTGGCAGACAGCTGGTGACTCTATTCGTAAGCGCCGGCGAGACAGAGGTGATCCGCCTGTCTCAAATTTACTTTAACATTAACGGAAGTCTTTACTGGGTACTGGCTATCCTGTTGATTGTACGTTATACATTACAGGGCCTCGGGAAATCAGTAATTCCAACAATTGCCGGGATTATGGAACTGGTCATGCGCTCATTCGCCGCAATTGTATTAACTGCTTCCTTCGGCTTCATAGGTGCTGTTTCAGCTGCGCCGCTGGCTTGGATCGGTTCAACTGTAGTTTTGATCTATTCCTTTACCGGCGCAGTCAAAAAGCTAAAACATTTGGAAACACACGAAGAACAGAGGACTCTTTCTCTTGAAAACAGATACATTGAGGTGGGGACAAACACTCATGAGGGCTGTCGCCCTCACCAAACAGAATGAAAATAAAAGAGTATCAGCCGCAATTGCATAACGGCCGATACTTTTTTACGTAAAAACCCCGCTCTTCTTTTCCTGTTTGTAAGAAGAGCGGGGTTCACTTTATTATTCAGTTCTTAATGCTTCTACCGGATCTTTCTTTGCCGCCCATTTCGCAGGCAGTGCGCCGCCCAATAGCGTCAGTACAACACTGATCGTAATCAGAGCCAATGCGTGAATCGGATTCAACTGTGCTACATTGCTTAAGCCGGTCATATCTTTCAAAATGATATTCGTTGGAAGTGTCAACAGGTAGGCAATCCCAATTCCCAGAAGTCCTGAACACATACCAATAATCAGTGTTTCAGCATTAAACACGCGAGTGATATCCTTCTTACGGGCACCCAATGCACGCAGAACACCAATTTCTTTTGTTCTTTCCAACACAGAAATATATGTGATAATTCCTACCATAATTAGAGAAACCACTAGCGAAATTGATGCAAAAGCAACCAGAACAATGGTAATACCGTCCATAATCCCACCTGTCATATCTGTCATAGTTTGAGCTAGATCAGTATAAACAATTTTATCAGCTGTTTCTTTTCCATCGTTGTATTCATCTAAATACGTAACAATCTTCTCCTTCGATTCAAAGCTTGTCGGATAGATAAAAATCATTTGAGGCATACTGTCTCCGCCAATATAAGAAAGAACAGATTGTTTTGTAGTATCATCCAGTTTTTCCATCGTCATCACATTCACATCAGAATCTTTTTGTGCTTTGACAATGTCAGAACCCTGTTCCAGATCAATAATTTCCTCTACCAGCTTGTCACTGTATGCAATCCCGCTGCTTAGAGTAGCCACTTGAGTGTCTTCCTTTTGACGAATAATTCCGCTGATTTTCAATGTTCTCGCTGCTTTGCCGATCATTTCATCGTAGTCATTATTAGGAACAAAATTCCCAAATTCTGTTTCTGAATAGTAATCATTATTGCCAATTATTTTTAATTCTGTTCCGACAATTTCATCAAAGTCTATACCATCTTTGTCAGCAATATCAAAACCAAGATTTTTCAAAATGCTTTGATCGACACGATTCTTATTATCGATTACCAGTACAAGTTCGTCTGTACTTTCAGGATAACTTCCAGATAAAACATCATAATTCTTTTTCAAGTATTCATTGATTGACCCGCTTGTTGAAACAGGATAAGAAGACAGCCCGGCATTGCTCATACTTGAGAGCCCTCCTGCCATCGCTCCGCTGCTGCTGGAAGAATCTGCATTAAAGTTAACCAGCTGGACTTTGCCGTCAACATCTCTTAACAGGTTCATTCCGACAACTCTGGTATAGCCGATACCGCTTGCCAGATCTTTATCAATTTTGTTCAAATAATCAATATAGTCCTGAGTAATATTATTCGTATGGCGAATATTTGATTCCTCTGGATTATAGAGCACTACTTCATCCGTGTCAGCATATTCTTTGCTGCTGGTCGGAGAATTGCTCCGCATCTCCTTTAACGCTTCTTCATCCATATTCATCGCTTGTTTGGATACAATGATAGGATATTCCGACAATGCATCGTTCTGGAATAAGTCAATTTGCTTTTGGAATCCATTCGACAGACTCAAAATTAAAGCAATCCCAATAATCCCGATACTTGCAGCAAATGCTGTCAGTCCTGTCCGCCATTTTTTTGTTGCGATATTCTTGCCGGAAAGCTTCAGTGCGGTCCAGTAGCTCATACTGGTCTTTTTCAGCTGATAATTGTGATCTTCTTCATACTCCTCATAGGGATTAGAATCATTGACCACATGCCCGTCACGGAAATTAATAATCCGATCTGCATATTCCTCAGCCAATTCCGGATTATGAGTCACCATAATAACCAGCTTATCATCCGCAATTTCTTTCACCAAATCCATAATTTGAGTACTTGTCTCTGTATCCAGAGCCCCTGTTGGTTCGTCCGCCAAAATAATATCAGGATCATTGGCTAATGCTCTGGCAATTGCCACACGCTGCATCTGACCTCCGGATAACTGATTCGGTTTTTTATGCGTATGCTCTTTCAATCCTACCTTTTCCAGAACTTCCAAGGCACGCTTTTTCTTTTCAGAAGCAGAAACCCCACTCAACGTCATTCCCATTTCCACATTATCCAAAATACTTAAATGTGTAATCAGATTATAGCTTTGAAAAATGAAACCGACACTGTTATTACGGTAGGCATCCCACTCCCCCTGCTTAAAGTTTTTGGTAGATTTCCCATTAATGATTAAATCTCCGCTGTCATATTGATCCAGCCCGCCAATAATATTCAGTAAAGTTGTTTTACCTGATCCGCTCTGACCAAGGATGGCAACAAATTCATTTTCACGGAAATTAATATTGACACCATTCAGCGCTACTTGGGTGAACTCACCTGTTGTATAACTCTTTTTTATATCTTTTACCTGAAGCATCTTTTTCTCCCCTTCTTCATTTAACCAAACAGTATCATTAAAAATAAAATCAATTTGGTTCATTTAATTATTCATTGTCAGATTATCACTCGAATATGTACTGAATATGAACGAAATGATAACAAAATACAGAAAACGATTTCAGTTATTTTTCTTATACATTTCTTAAGAATTAATCGGGATTTTTGGCAGTTATAACGTTTCTGCCACGCTAAACAGTTCATTAACAAGCTGGTTATCAAGAATTGTTTGTAGTCGCGATAACAGGCTGCTTCTTGATACAAACAGATAAATGAAAAGGCAGCTATCACTGCTTTCAACCGATCAACAGTTTCTGCCGGAGAGTCGCTGCAATTTAGTAAAGAGAACCTGTTTTTATAATTTTGACAACTCCATTCACATTCTCTTCAACAGGTTTTTAGTTTATAATATAGTGAATAAAAGAATGGAGGAAAGACATGATTACGGTTCTTGTTGCAGAAGATGATAAAAATATTCGAGCATTAATGGCTGCAGTATTAAAACAGGATGGCTATCAGGTGTTGGAAGCAGGAAATGGAAAAGAAGCTCTGATTCTATTGGAAGAACAGCTGATCGATCTGCTTGTTATTGATATTATGATGCCTGAGCTGGATGGCTATCAGGTCGTTTCAGCCATTCGAAAAGAAAATACTCGGCTGCCGATCATCATGGTTACTGCAAAAGAAGCTGCAGAGGATAAAAAATATGGTTTTCTCACCGGTGTTGACGACTATCTGGTTAAGCCCATTGACTTTGATGAATTCCTGCTTAGAATTAAAGCAATTCTTCGCAGAGCCCAGATTAATTTGGAAGGCCGTCTGACAGTCGGACATACATTGCTGGATCTCAACAGTTTCTGTGTTTATCAGGGAGCAGAGTGTACAGAGCTTCCCAAAAAAGAATTTTTACTTTTGTATAAACTGCTTTCTTTTCAAAATAAAATTTTTACACGTGATCAGCTGTTGGATGACATTTGGGGTATTGATTCACTCACAGATGAACGGACTGTAGATGTACATATTAAACGTCTAAGAGAAAAATTTTCCGGCTCTAAAGATTTTTCCATTACGACGATTCGAGGTCTCGGATATAAAGGAGTTGCCAATGAGACAAGATAGACGGTCCATCTATGTTCATTTTTCACTAATTATCGCTTGTATTTTACTGGTTTCATCGATCATATCAGGAATCCTTTTATTTTTTCTTTTAAAACTGGGACTGATCAGTACCTTATTCGGTTATCCGCTGATTCGACTGATTATTACACTGCTTTCCTGCACAGTCGTTGGAACGATTATCGCAGCAGGTTTCAGTAAACGAATTTTACGCCCTTTAAATCAGGTGGTTGAAGGGACACGGGAAATCGCAGGCGGCAACTTTGATGTACAAATTGAGTCAACTAAAATGAATAACGATCTGGAAGATCTGATACAAAACTTCAATTTGATGGCCCGTGAACTAAAAAATGTAGAGCTGGTCCATAAAGATTTTATTAATGACTTTTCCCATGAAATGAAAACACCGCTGGTTTCAATCAACGGGTTTGCCAAACAGCTGCAGAATCCGGATATATCAGAAGCTGACAGAGTCCGATATTTAAAGATAATTACAGAGGAAACTGAGAGGCTCAGTTCCCTTTCTTCAAATATTCTTTTACTTTCAAAGGTGGAGAATCAGGAAAGCATCACGTTAAAAAGGACACCCTACTCCTTAGACGAACAGCTTCGTCAGGCTCTGATCTTACTGCAAAAGGACTGGGAAACAAAAGACCTTGCAATTAATCTGACCCTGCAGCCGGTTACTGTTACTGCTGATTCAGATTTGCTTATGCAGGTCTGGCTGAATATTTTGGGAAATGCGATAAATTTTACAGATATTGGAGATACCATAGAAATAAACTGTTATACGTTGGGCAAAGAAGTCAAAGTGACTATTAAAGATACTGGTGCTGGTATGTCAGACAAGGTACGTCGACATATTTTCAATAAATTTTACCAGGGAGACAGTTCTCATCAATCCCAGGGAAACGGATTGGGACTGCCCATCGCAAAAAGAATCGTGACTTTACATAATGGAAAAATTATTGTTAAATCCAAAATAAGCGAAGGCTCTACGTTTATAATTATCCTGCCGCAATAGCTGAGCAGTCAATTGCAGCAGTCATAGAGATCAAACAGTTTATTACTATGAATATAAAAACGATTTATTTTTATACGCAGGTTCTATGACCTAATGATTTCGCAGAAGCAAATGTCTTCATGCGACGAGTAACCGCAGAAGCAGAGGTCTTCATGCGACGAGTAACCGCAGGAGCAGATAAGCAGAACGATCTAGTTTGCCCCTCAAGATCAACTTGGAGAAGAACCTCAATAAGCGATCGATCTACAAGCTCTTCTGTCCTCTTTAGTATGACAGGGAAATAGCGTGTGGGTCGATCGTTTTTTTCTTTTCATTCTGTTGGGTGTGGGCGATAGCCCTCATGAGTGTTTGTCCCAACCTCTTCTTTTTTTACTTCAAAAAATACCTCAATACTGTCTTCATCTTTTCCGGATCACTTTTTCTTGGATCTGATAAGTAAATTTCCTTATGCGCCATTGTTCGTCGAACTAATCCATTTTCTTCACAGTATTTCTTCATCACATCAAATGTTATATGCTCATCATCATACGGTCCTATATGGAGCATTTGGAGACTCCTGCCGTCAGTCAGCTCTTCAAACAATATTTTACTGTTACTGCTGTTGGGTTTCTTTTGACTTACTTTGTCAATATTTGCTAAAGCAATTTCTTTTGTAACAAATTCAGGCTGTCGGATCATCAGTTTATAGATCAAATCAGCTTTTTCAAAACTGCCGTCCGGTCGAATATCCTCTACCTCCAAAGTCCAGATTCCTTCCAAAGGATAGACAGTATATTCAAAAAATCCATCAGGAACAGGTCCGTTTTTATGCATCATCCGAATCCCATAGGACATTGCATAAAGTGCTGCTGTATCTTCTGCAAACTGCTCCTTGTTCGGATCTCCTTTGCCTGAAATTGTATAGAACTTTTGCGCTGGTATATTCAGTTCCATTGGTTGCTTCTTGGGCAAATACTGTTCCTTTTCCTCTTTTCGCCATTCGTATTTCATTACCAATTCCCCCGTCCCTGTTTCTTTAATTACTCAATCAATTCCTTGCATAAGCTCAGTATAAACCATGACGTTGAGGAGAGAGTCAACAGATTTATCACTAAAAATTCGATAACTTAAAAGTTTCCGGACAAAACAGTTATTGCTAAAAATCCTTCCAGCCATTACTCATTATCCAGATCTCGCCTCCTCAAGAAACCGTTTAATACCGGAAGCAATCAAAATAATAACAATACTTCAATAACAATAGTATATCCAAAGATTAAAGATACCCGTAGTGTCTTCTTTGATTAAAATCGTCTGATCCAAAGCTGCATCACTACCGTACTGTTCCGCTCTGATCAACAGAACATGTTTGCTTTCAGTCCAAACATCACTTTCTTAATATATAACCAGATTTACTGCGAAAGAAATAAAAACTATTTTTCTATTCTTCTAAAACAATGAACCAAATGGTCATCTACCAGCCCCATGGCCTGCATAAATGCGTAGATAGTTGTTGTGCCTAAAAACTTAAACCCTCTTCTTTTTAGATCCTTGCTGATTTGATCTGACAGTTCTGTGGAAGCCGGTACCTCTTTCACAGACGACCAGTGATTTACAAGCGGCTTGTGGTCAACAAACGCCCAAATATACTGATCAAAGCTCCCAAATTCTTTTTGAATCTCCATAAATTGTACAGCATTGGTAACAGCTGCTGCAACTTTCAGTTTATTCCGGATAATACCTGGATTCTGCAAAAGCTTCTCTTTTTTATCCTCTGTATACTCAGCAATTTTTTTATAGTCAAACTGATCATAAGCTTCAGTTAATGTTTCTCTTTTCTTTAGAATTGTTGACCAGCTGAGACCTGCCTGCATACTTTCCAAAAGCAAATATTCAAATAACTTCTGATCGTCATGAACAGGCTGTCCCCACTCTTCATCATGGTAAACCTTATCCAGTTCATTACTGTTAGCCCAGTCACATCTTACTCGTTCCATCTTTTTCCCCCTCATAATATATTTTAATCAGCATACCACAAGAACGAATGTTCGTAAACTGCATATTAGACCTAAATCCATTACTGCTGAAGCCTCTTATCTTTAGAGTCAAACATGAAAAATTGAGCGCTTTGTCGCAAGTTAGTCGCATTCCAAGGCAGATGTTCAGTAATACTGAGTCCGACAATCTCTTTCTCATCAGAAATACCTCCAAAGATTTGACCAATGCTCTTAAAAGAAAACTCCCCTATGCCAGAATCAAAGCTTTTCAAAAGCGGTTCTCCGGGATAAATAGATCGAAAGCTTTCTGGCAATAATACATCTAAATCAAAATAAATTGCCGCATAACTAATTTATCGCTCTTTCAGCTACGTAGAAAAATGTCTTTATTTTCACATATTGCTATGAGTGTCAGATACTTCAGTTTTAAGTGATTGACTTTCTGATTCTTTTCTCATAATTCATCATACTTTAAATCTGCTAATTAAATATTTCCCTTTATCAGTTTATCTTGAACCTGCTCAACAAATTGAGGAGCTCCTCTGCCTAAAAGATTTTCTAAAACCATTTCGTACCTACAGAAACTGCTCCAAATTGCAGCAGCAATAGGCTAAGTATTTTTCTCCTATCAACTGCTCCTTTTCTTTTACTTGATATTTTTAACTTAAATCATCTGTCTGTTTCATCGAATTCTTCTGGAAGCCCATCTTTTCATTGTATAAATAAATGATAGTCCTGACAATAAACTAATCCGCCTTATTTCCTGAAATCCTTTAACTAAATCTGCATCTAAAAAAACAGAGTCGAGTGAAGCTCTGCTTCAGCAAAGAGCCCTCGAATCTGTCAGTCCGTTAATTCTTCTATTTATAGATCGCCCAGTAATTCATGGCATCTGTTTCCAGCTGTTCAGGAGTATAGGCCATTCTCGAATGCCCTTTTTCTTCGTTGTCGTTCGGATCATTCAGCCAGAATTTACCATCTGAATAGCCAGTTAAAACCATGATATGACCCGTTTGAGTAAATGCCCCTGGCTTTACAGAAATAATAACCGGATGGCCTTGTATCAGCTGCTCTTCCACTGCACTCAGACTCGGCAAGTTCTCATAGACATATCCTTTTACTGCAGCAAACTCTGCAAAAATTCCCCAGCCTGTTCCCTGTCCTTCAATAAAATAATCATTTTTAGACCAGTCAAGAATTTCCTGAGGCAGAACTTCCGCATTGTCCAGATAGGACGCAACCATTGCCAGTGAAACAATCGCACAGCCATTTTTTTCCAGTGTATTATTTTCTCCCGTACCGTAAGGAATTGTCTTCCAGTAATCCTCTGTCTGCAATAACAGTGGAACATTTATCCGTCCATTAAATTTATCCTGCTGAATCTCCTGAGTTACCTGCTCTGCATAACTCAACTGTACTTCTTCTGTTTCAGAAGTTACAATTTTCCCAACATTCTCTGACGTTTTATTTGTAGAATCTTCTCCTAATACAGCCTCTTTTTCCTTTTTAAATAAATTGGAAAAACCAGCTTCCATAGGTGCTATTTTCCCTAATAGTGCTCCTCCTAAAGCAGCGGCTGCCAACAATCCAATAATCCATTTCTTCAGTTTCAGTCTCTGCTTTTGTGCCAATACTATCACTCTTTCTTTTCTTCAATACCAGTTCCATTTGCAACAATACTAATTAATTATATACTCTAATCTTACTCAAACAAATAAAAAAAGCAACCTCATTTTGATTAAAAATGGGAACATATCTTCTTGAATTTTGACTAAAAATTAGGTAGAATGATAATAACTACGATAAATAATGATTATTCGGATTGTCTTAATATTGAAGGGGGTAGAAAAATGGATAACGATCATAAATCAACGATGAAAAGTATTTCCAGACTGATCACACAATCTTCCCATAGTTTCTTCTCTGCCTTTTTAGATGACAGTAAGGTTAAAAATGAAAAATCAAAAGAGCGGGAAGAAATTTTAAAAGAATTGCAGTTAGCCGCAGCACAGAAGAGTCTTGTTGTCTTGCAAATCAAAGAAAGCCCGACAGATCAAAAATTTGAAGCTGCCTCCGGTTGGATTGTTTCTAAAAATATTACTGACTCCATTATGCTTCGTTCTCAGGAGGACACTCAGCAAATCCGCATGATTCCTGTTGACCATATTAAACGAATCAGCAGATTGGGAATATCCGATAAACGCCAAATAAAATAAATTATTATGACTATCAAAGCCGAATACCTCGCTGTTTTACAGCAGGGTATTCGGCTTTTTTGATTTATTTATTTTTGGCTGAATTGTTGATATAATGAGCCATTTTTGGAATAAACAGCTTCGGTGCCACTTTGACTATAATAACTAAAACTACACTGACCAGTACTGTATTTGCAATGGCACTGCCTCCATTAAACAGCAATGAATACCAGTAGGGGCTCATCCCTTCCGGAGCATAGACTCCCCAAACAAAGACCCCCGCCCAGTAGTGCCAAAACCAGCGGGAGACGACTGCAGTTAGGCTCCCAATTAAGATATAACTGACCGCCTTATTCGACTGACTGTCAGATATTGCTTTTTGAATTTTGGAAGAAAACAAGCCGCCCATTCCCCCAAAAGCAAACGCAAATGGGTACTCAAAAATAATCTGCGGAACCGAAATGAAGTTTTTCATGGCAGAGCCCAGAACAATACTGAGCAGCCCCCAGATGAACCCAGCTGTAATCCCCGGCAAAGCCCCTCTACGATACGAATAAAGTACCAGAGGAATCATCCCCAGAGATAAATCAAATGCTGCATTGGCTGATTCCAGCGGAATAAAAGATAAAGCCATTGCCATAGCAGCAATCACAGTCCCTTCAATCCAAACTCGTAAATCCATTTTTTTTGACATAAAAAATCCTCCTTGTTTTAGAACAAACCAATCAACAAAGGAGGAGTAATTATCTATCTACTCCATCACAACTTCCTACGCACGTACTAACGCAACAGGTTCAAGGGTTTAGAGTAATCTCATTCTCAGCTACGAAGCTCCCCTATGTGATGGTGTTCTATTAAATTTTGATGTCCTTACAAGACAGGCTTAGTTTAGCACAAAGAAAATAGGTTGTAAATAACTCTGTTTTCTGTTCTCCCGATTTCATCTGTGATAGACTAAACTATAGAAAGAAAAGAGCGAACCCTTCCAATAAACAGCGCAGTCGCAATGATTGAATGGTTCACTATAAATAAGGAGTAGAATCAATGGATTTAAAGCTTCATGATACGGTAGATTACTCCGTCATAAAATTTCCGGCTGACCACCTGATACCAAAAGAATTCAGTCAGCTGACCGGCTTCAAAAGCATCACCTATACTGCCGATGAGTGCTCAGTCATTGTTCCAACCAATTCAATAGATACCAGACGAGCCATTGCTGCTGACTCAAACTGGTTTATCATTCAGATTGTCGGTGAACTTGACTTTACTTTGATCGGCATCCTGACGCAGCTGGCAAATCCTCTGGCTGAAAATGGCATCTCTATCTTTACCTTGTCTACATACAATACAGATTATCTGTTAATTAAAAATGCAGACAAAGAGAACACGTTGACTGTATTAAAACAAGCCGGGCATTTTTTTATCTAAATTCATTTTACACATTACCTTGCCAATTCAGCAAAAATATTACCCTATGAAATTTTTGCCATAATCAAAAAAATGTAAGCTTGGTGAGTGAACGGCTGAAAAGGAGTAAACTATGACACATTTAGCTGAAAACATGATGGATGGACTGATTCCTTTTTTTGAAGTCTTTGTGCTTTGCCTGAATATTCTGTCCATTATTGTATTGATCTGGGGCGTGGCACTAGCAGCAGCAGATTTTTTCAAGAGTGAGTTTCAAAAGCAGGATCGTCTGATGATTACAACAAACAACAATTTAATCAAGAATTTTTTAGGCAGCTATATTCTGCTAAGTCTGGAAATTTTAATTGCTGCAGATATTATTGAGTCTATTATCAAGCCTACATTCCAGGATCTTTTCAAACTGGCTTCCCTTGTTGTCATCCGTACGGTCATTTCCTATTTCCTGCATAAAGAAATAGAAGATGCCATAAAAGATGATCAAATAAAAAAAGATGAGACAGGCTGATAATATGCCTCTTCTCATCTTTTTATGCATGCTTCGGCAGCTGTATATTGAAGCTTTCTTCATTATTCTCAAAATGCCATGTACGCTTCCCTGAATTATAGATCAGTGAGGCAATCAGCGGATCTTCCTTATATACCAAATTTTTGGTCTTCCACAATGAATCTTCTATCATATAAATCGGAATTCGATAGTCTTTCCCTTTTTGCTCAATATCTTCAAAACAAAAAACAATTCCTTCTTGAAGGATAGGCTTCATCTCTTTTAACAGATCGCTGCTCATTTTGTCTATGGAAACTCCTCTGCGGAAAAAGCTTTTCTTATCATTCACCTTTTCCAACACAGCAGCACTGATTTTATTAGCCAGAATCCGATAAAATTCATCAATATAGCGATAATACACTCGAGTCATTTGATCTGCATATTCAAAAAAAACAAAATTATTCTGCAATTTATAAAAGAATGGAGAATGTAAACTCGTTTTTGTATGACCAAAATACAGTAATTCTGAAATCTCCAAAGGTGTCAGTTCTTTCAACATAGCGACATCTGTGAAATCCATCCATTTGACTTCACCATTATTTCTTCTGCGGTTGGCACTGGAAAAAAACTGTTCCACACCCGCTTCTTCTCTGATAATTTTCAATCCGCTATGCCGTTCATACTCGCCGTCTTCTTCATAAGGGTTCAGCAAAAGGAGATTCTTCGGCTTATGTACGACTGAACTGACAAAATCATGATGTGTAATCCCTTTTGACAAAACAGCATTACTTGTAACATCCACATGTACATAAATTAAATCCAGCATTTACCAATCTCACCCCTTCACAGATTTCTACTTATTTCATTTTACATGATTTGGCATGAAAATGCTTATTTCTTTTTGTTTAAAATTCAATGACAAAATTAATATAATCAGACATATTTGCCTTCATTTGCGATTATACCAATTTCTGCTGATTTTCATTTTAAGCACCTTTTTTATTAAAGTTTTGATTAAAAATCTATAGTTTCCAAATAAAGCATGCTATACTAAGACATGTCTGAAGAGTTTGTCCTTAAATAGTTTCATTATTATTACATAAACAAATACATTATTTCCCATTTCCAATCCAAATTATACTTAACAATGCTGCATCTGTCATTCAGCTAGTTTACTTGTATTGGCGGAACCGACAGATAGCCCTGCATAACTTTCAGATATTCACCAGAAAAAACAGGAGAGTGACTTATGAGTTCAAAAAAAGGGCGGGGTTCAAGACCTCAAAAACGAAAAAAGAAGAAAACAAACTGGCTAATCAATATTTTATTGTTCCTGCTTCTTGTAGTGGGGCTGGCCTTAATTTTTAATACACAAATCAGAAACTTCATCATTCAGTTAAATGGAAAAGCCTACAATGTCGAAAGCTTTACCAAAGATGATGTAGCCTCAAACATGCAGGCCAATACTTCTTTTGACTTTGATGCTGTTGAATCTATTAGTACAGAAGCAGTAATTAAAGCACAGTTTGAAAATAAAAACCTGCCAGTTATCGGTGGGATTGCTATTCCCAGCGTGGAGATTAACTTGCCTATTTTTAAAGGATTGGGTAATGTGGAGCTTTTAACCGGCGCAGGAACAATGAAGCCGGATCAGGTAATGGGCGGAAAAAACAATTATGCTCTAGCCAGTCACAGAACTTTGGATGGTGTATCGCTTTTTTCTCCACTGGAGTTTGTGGAAATCGGCCAACTAATCTATACAACGGATTTGACAAATATTTACACTTATAAAATTAATTTCAAAGAAAAAGTCGCTCCAAATCGGATCGAACTAATTGATGATGTAGACGACAGAAAAATGATTACACTGATCACATGCGGTGATATTCAGGCAATCACTCGGATCGCTGTGCAGGGAGATCTCGAATCAATAACGCCGATTGATGAAGCATCAGATGAAATGCTGAATGCTTTCCAAATGGAACAGCGCACCGCTTAAAGCCTGAAATAAACTGAATAAAAAAGGGGAGAACTCATTAGTCCGATATAGACAGTTGATTCTCCCCTTTTTAATATATTTCTTAATGACTGTTTTTCTGCCTGCTTCGAATTCGCTGAAGGCTGTATCGAAGACCTGAAAGCAGGAATACAATCGGATACAACATGATACTCACACCCAGCCATTCTGCTGAAAAAATCCCTGTAAACGGCAAGTGATAGGTTACAGCATACACTAACGGCAGACTGATAACTGCGATCAAATAGTAAAGTGTCAGTTCAAATACAATTGATTGATATGACTGCATATTCTATCCCTCCATTTCTTACGATTTTATCTTCTAAAACTGTTTCTCCTGCGAACCTACTCTTCTATTATACAGGCTCCTCTTTCGAAATCCATCCTTCTTAGGTCTGAATTATCTAAGGGAAAAGTCTGAAATTCACTTATTGCGGTTGTTTTTAATCAGATTCAGCCAAGCATCGGTTCCACTATCAATCATTTTGTAGGTCATCTGGAAATCTCCAGTATAGTAAGGGTCTGGTACTTCTTCTGTTTCCTGCCCTTCAACAACAGACATAAATAAATGCAGTTCTCCATCCCAGTTAGTCGGTGCCATTCTTCGTAAATCTTCCAGATTATTCTCATCCATTCCGATAATATAGCCATAATTGTAAAAATCTTCTGGCTGTATCTTAGTTGAACGAATGCCGTCAAACGTGATGCCATTCTGTTTTAGCAGTTTTTGTGTGCCTATATGAGGTCGATTCCCTGCTTCCCAGCTGCTCGTTGCAGCCGATGCTGTCAGCAGTTCTTTTTCAAGTCCGATTTCTTGTATTTTATTTCTCATTACTGCCTCCGCCATTGGAGATCGGCAGATGTTGCCCAGACAGACAAAAAGTATTTTTTCCATAAGTAGTCTCCTGTTTTTCATTTAAGTATGCCAGATTATTTATCTGTTTGCATGCATTATGCAACTTTTTTTCTGAGTGTTGATAATCAAATAGCAGACTGCAGCTGTCAGCATACCTATCTCTCCAGCAATCAGATACACTTGATGCTTCCCATAATAACAGCTGCTCAGCTCTTCTTCAGTCTTAATTACTCAGCCTGCTTCTTTTCCTCTGTCAAATTTCCTGCCAAATAGAATCCGCCGAACGTACTGGCTGATAGTATTCCGATATTCTTCTTTTTCACAAAAATCACTCAGATTCATTTTACTGAATTTTACATACACTGATTATGCAAAAAAGTCTCATACCAGCTGCTCAGAATTGTCAGCTTTTTAGACAGACCTGCCCATTTGTCAGGAAAAATCATTCACTTCTTTCTGATACAGACGGTAAGAGAAAAATTCAATATCTTTGGCCAGACGAAACAATTGTGTAGCAATAGTTAAAGGGGGTTCTTTATAACCTTCCAGAATCCAGTTTGACAATACTCCGCTGCAGCCATAGGATAAAAAGCGCGCATAGAACTGCTTGTCTTCTTTTGAAAGCTCTCCCTCTGTATCCATTTGTTCAAACAGACTAATAAACAGTTTCTTTGTGATTTCTGAAAAATCCGTCATCATCACCTCTGAATATGAACTGACTGTATTATAATAGAAATCCTTATTCGACTGAATGGCTCTGAGCATTTTCAATGACTGCTCTTCCCAGTTACCTATATTGACATCTTTTGTATCCAGGTAAATAAAGGCTTCTTCCTGATAAATCCAACGCAGCAAATCATATTTATCTGTGAAATGATAGTAAAAAGTTTGTCGATTCAGCCCTGCCTGCTTCGTAATATCCTGAACACTTATTTTACTGAATAATTTTGTTTCGCACAGCTCAATTAAGCTACGAGCAATTGCCTTTTTTGTGACCAGTGATTCGCTCATCTGTTTTCCCTCCCGATTCTGCCATTCTCCATGTATTTTTATTCTAGCAAACACCGTTCAAATAGCAAGTCGCTCACTATCACATAACTTATTGATTAATAACTTAACTCTTCTTTTTTGGACAGAAAAAAAGTCACTTTAGCTAGAAGTGACCTCTCTTCTCTATTATTTAACCAGATCCATTAAGAACAATTCATTCATTGCTCTAAACCTTTTCTTATTGATGATCAACCCATTACTTCCAGTCATCAATAAGAAAAGTGGTGTCACACACCACAATCAATCATTTCAAGGTCCAAAGCACATAAGCATTCAGTTTTATCCAACCTGCTCAATACCTCAGAATTTTTTGTTTCTTAATATAGGATAAAGTATAGTAAATCATTTCATTTTCCAACAGGACACAAATGTCCTAATGCATAAATTTTCTAAATTTTCTCCTTCTGCTGAAAAATTATTTCTTAATTAAAAAAGATACGTTAATAGAAAAATGATTATTGGAAAACACTGCTGAACTGATTTCCGATGATCTTACTCAAATTGACTGCAGAAAAAAAGACACTTTAGCTAGAAGTGACTTCCTTTCTCTATTATTTAACCAGACCCAATTAAGAACAATGTTTACACTGCCCTAAACTCTTTTCTTATCGGTGATTAGTTCAGAACGGCTATCCACCGATAAGAAAAGAGGTGTCTGAAACACCCTTGTAATCTATCATCTCCAAAGTACCACATCACACAATTTCTGAAATCTCCACTTTATCGATCATGTTGCTATTTAAAGAAATTTTTTTCTTTTCCCATTGTTTTAAAACAACAATTTTAAATAACTCATCGTTTAAAGTGACTTTCAAGAGCTTTTCATTTTCTTCCTCATTAAAGATGATAAGATTTTGAACAGTAACTTGCTCAGTTTCTATAGAATATCCCACTTTGCTCAAATCTTATCCCCCTAATCTTTAGTCTACCCACCAATTACTTAATAACATAAAAAATCTCAACACAGTTCAGTTCCTCCTTATCTAATTTTCTTTGTCGTTTCTTATGCGTTTAGTATAGGTAATTGTCGGCTTTCCCAACAGGACACACATGTCCTGTTGAACAAAAAAAGACTAAAAATAAATTCAGCCTTAGATATCTTTATACATTCAATTTTTATTAATATTCACAATTGCCAAATCATCTTCCAACTCCTGAAGGATTTTCTCTCCCAGCATTGGATCATCAAACAGTCTGGCACATTGAGCCCCATCTTTGTATTTCTGTTCAGCTAGTTCACGATCTCCTAAAAAATATAAATAGTACTTACCTTCTACCATATCAATAATAGGTTTTTTCTGAAAATCTTGACTGGTCTGCATGATAATTTTAGAAACTTTTACTACATCAATTAATTTAGAATATTTTTCATACTTGATTATTATAGATGCTGCCGTTACCAAGATTCTGTTTAGTAACGACAATTCAACATCTACTGAATAGTCTACTTGTTCCATTACCCTGTCTAATAAAAAGAAAAATGTCTTTTCATCATAGTGCTTGTAATAAATACATTGAAAATACAACTTAATAATTAGTAAGTCATTGATTGAGTATTCTTTCTTTTGGAGAATCTGAGAAAAGTAATCACTGAGAAGTCCTTCACCAAAATCTGCATTCTCAGTTAAATGAACATCCATAGAAGCTTGCTGTACATCAATTGCCAGCTGCTCTTCTTCCGGAAGATTTTCATAATATTCTTCATAGATTTCTTCAAAGTAATTTTCCTTTTTAGCAACTCGATCATCTTCTCTGTAAGTAGGAAGCTTATATAATCCAAATTTCAATTGTAAATATCTTTTAGGTAGTTCAATATGTTCTTCATCAATCAAATGATGAATCGGGATTAATAGACGTTGAGCGATAAATGTTATTTTGGGTAAGGTTGGAAGTGATTGGCCAGCCTCAATTCTAGTCAACTGACGAACAGTCAGTTCCAATTCATCATCACAGAATGCTTCTCTGGTAAGCCCATTCTTTTCTCTAAGTAATCGAATCTTCTTACCCAGTTCAATTTTTACGTCCACGGTAATCCCTCCTTACCTCACTTATATTGTATATCGAATCAAAAATAATAATCAATACTAAATCGCAAACCCGTCATTATTGATTGCTTTTTTGACACATAAAACAAACAGAATGGTAATAAAAAAGATCAAATTACGATAGTTATTTTTGATGATTTTTCTTTGCTGATTTGACTTCTAAAACTTATTATTTACTGCAGTACTGCTTTTTTACTCCTGAGTATAATCTGGATAATTGAAATGTTCATACGCCCGCGCAGTAGCAATTCTTCCTCGGGGAGTTCGCTTAATAAATCCCTTTTGAATAAGATAAGGTTCATACATATCCGCCACCGTCTCAGTCTCCTCGCCGATGTTGACAGATAATGTGCTTAAACCAACAGGACCACCGCCATACAGCTCGATTAGCGTACGCAACAGCTTCTGATCCACATAGTCCAATCCCTGAGTATCTACTTGAAGCAGCGTCAAGGCTTGATCTGCGATTGACTGGTTAATGATTCCATCTGACTGAACCTGAGCAAAGTCGCGCACCCGTTTTAGCAGACGGTTGGCAATTCTCGGCGTACCTCGTGAACGTCGTGCAATTTCAAAAGCTCCTTCTTCCACAATTTCAGTCAGAAAAATATCTGCCGAACGAATAATAATTTCCTTTAAATCATTTTCTTCATAATATTCCATATGAGAAACAATACCAAAGCGATCTCTCAAAGGTGCAGAAAGCAGTCCAGCCCTTGTTGTCGCTCCAATGAGTGTGAAAGGAGGTAGGGGAAAATGAACAGGGTGTGCGGTAGTACCCTGTCCAACCATAATATCCACAAAAAAATCTTCCATTGCAGAATACAGCATTTCTTCCACAACACGAGGCAGCCGATGAATCTCATCAATAAACAAAACGTCCCCTGGTTCCAGCTCATTCAAAATAGCTACCAGATCACCCGGGCGTTCGATCGCCGGTCCGCTTGTCGTCCGAATATTCACAGACATTTCGTTAGCAATAACCATTGCCATCGTCGTTTTACCAAGTCCAGGAGGCCCATATAAAAGAGTATGATCCAAAGACTCTTCTCTTTTTTTAGCTGCATTGATATATATTTGCAGCTCCTGTTTTACTTTATGCTGACCAATAAATTGCTGGAGCAATCTGGGACGCAGAGAAACTTCCAGATTATTCTCTTCTTCACTGCTTTCCGCTGAAAGAAGTCGTTCCTCTTCATTCATTCGCCTGTCCTCCTCTATCGCTTCATCATCAATTTCAACGCATTTCTCAGATATTCATCTGTCTGACCCTGTTCCAGCTCCTCCAGTTTAGGAGTGATACGTTTGATCTCTTTTTCACTGTAGCCAAGCGCACCAAGAGCCTCCAATGCTTCTTCCAACGGCTGATTACCGCTTCCGGCAAAGGCTGATGTTGCCATCGCTTCTACTGCCGCCTCCGACCGTTCAAGGTCCCCCAGCTTACCTTTCAAATCCAGTATCATTTGTTGAGCAGTCTTCTTCCCAACCCCCGGAAATTTTGTCAGGTACGCTGCATCATCACTTTCGATCGCGTTAATTAATCCGCCATGATCTTCCGATGCCATAATCGCAAGCCCGCTTTTTGGTCCGATCCCCGAAACACTAATCAGCTTCAAAAACAGCTGCTTTTCCTCTAAATCTGCAAAGCCATAAAGGGTATGTGCATCCTCTCGAATAACTTGATGAAGATAAATTTTTACTGGTTCTTCCTTGCCAGAATACCGATAAGGATTTCCCACAGAAATCTGATAGCCGATCCCGTTTATTTCCACAACAATGTAGTAGGGACTGACATATGTAACAGTTCCGCTAATATATTCGTACATGTTTTCACCTTTTCTAATTGATTGGAATTGCCTTTAGTTTATCATAAAGTGAGCAAAATCAGTAGTTTTCTTATGCTAAAGGCAGGGAAACACTTATATTGACTCTTCTTTTGATGTATCTCACTCTTTTATTTAATAATAATCATATCATAATAAAAATCTTTAAATAATTAAGGGAACAAAGCTGGTCAGTTACTTAAACTGAACGTACTTTGACTATACCATATCTCAAAAAAATAAGGTTTCTTCTTAAAAAATACTTTCCTGTTGACCATTGCATTTTAATCATTCATTACGCAAACTGTAAAACAGATCATCCGACCTACTTAAAAAGAGAACCCTGCTGATCAAAACATACATTGTTTTAAACAAAAAAGCCGTTGGGATTTGGTATTAAACCCCAGCGGCTTTTGAGAATGTTCGTTCTTTGGTTATTTCTTATTCTTCGATATATGTCCACTTGTAGTCATATTGTGCACCGGCTGCGTGAGCGACCACACCTTTGACTTTCGCACTGCGCATATGTGCTTCTGCCTTTTGATAAAGTGGAATCACACCCATGTGTTCCATCAGAACTTTTTCAGCATCAACCATATCATCCCAACGCGCTTCAGTATCTGCTGCATGCGTCACACTGGCAGCTTCAATCAGCTTGTCATATTCTTTATTAGAGTAATGTCCTCTGTTGTAAGAATTACCTGTTACGAACAGATCCAAGAAACTACTTGGGTCTGCATAGTCAGCACCCCAGCCGCCCATGATTGCTTCAAATTCGCCATTGTTCCCTCTGTCCAAACGAACAGAGAAGGGTACAGGCGTAACTGTTACATTCAAGCCGTCCAATGTATCATTTAAAGCACCTTGAATGTATTCAGTTAATTTCTTCGTAGAGTCAGTATCGTCATGCACAATATCCATATCAAGTGTTTCAATACCTAATTCTTTTTTCGCTTTTTCCCAGTACTCTTTGGCTTTATCTGCATCATGAGTAAGAACATTTTCATTTTCCTCTGCAAAGTCTTTATTGTCAGATGGTGAGAATGACAATTCTGCCGGTACCAGACCTTTAGAAATTACTGAGCCATCACCTAGAATTTTATTCACTAAAGCATCTCTGTCAATAGCATAAGAAATTGCTTTACGCAGATTTTCATTATGATAAGGAGAGTCTGCATCACGCTGATTCAGCTCCATATAAGTTGTGCGTCCGTCCTTTTGACTGACAAACTCTGGGTCATTGGACATTTGCTGTGCAAGCTCGCCATTCAAAATAACGTCATCTGCCTGACCGTCCTGAAACAGATTCAATGAAGTCGGTGCTTCTTTTACAACATCCACATTGATTTTATCCAATTGAACAGTATCTTTATCCCAATATTCTTCATTTTTTGTATAAGACCAATTTGTATCTGTTCCCGGTCCGTCAAAATCAGTCAAGGTAAACGGTCCGTTGTAAACTGCTTTATCACTGTCTGATGCATATTCTTTACCAAACTCTTCAACCACAGATTGCCTTTGCGGGAAAAATGATGGGAAGGCCAGCAGATAATCAAAATAAGCTGTTGGTTTTTCCAATGTAATTTCCAATTCATAATCGCTGGTTGCCTTAATTCCTAACTCATCCAGCTCTTTTTCTCCGGCACTGATCGCCGCTCCATTTTTTACTACTTCAAACAGATATGCGTATTCTGAAGCTGTTTCAGGATTTACTGTTCTTTGCCAAGCAAAAACATAATCTGCTGCAACAACTGGCTCACCGTCTGACCATTTTGCATCTTCACGCAAATTTAACGTATAAGTTAAATTATCATCACTAATTTCTGCAAATTCCACTGCTCCTGCCGGCTGTGGTTTGCTGTTTTCATCTAAGCGATATAGCCCTTCATAAACATTGTTCAATGCAGAAAAGCTAATCGTATCCGTTGCTGCAGATAAATCTGCGCTTGGCATTTCCTGCTGTACAACGACTCTAAACAGTTGTTCTCCGGAAGCAGTTCCTGAACTGGAACTTCCTCCGCTTGTATCTGTTCCCCCGCTATTTGAACCACAGGCCGCTAAAACCAGTGTAGATAAAAGAAGAATGCTTGTTATTTTCTTTGCGCCGCTTTTTTTCATCGTTTTCTCCCCAATGCACCATATTTTTATTACCAATTTATAATTTTTAGAATATTCATATAATACTAAAAAAGGGAAGCCAAAGCAATCTTTTTAGCCCAATTTATGGATGAAAACTGAGAAAAGACACGTGATCATCCTAAAATGAACAAACGTGTCTTTTCTATTTGGAATGCACATAATACACATATCTTTCTAAATGAATGGTCAAACGAACAAATCCTTATATTCCCCATATCCTTCTTTTTCCAGATCTTCTACAGGGATAAATTTCATAGCTGCTGAATTAATACAGTAGCGCAAACCGCCTTTGTCCAATGGTCCATCAGTAAATACATGACCTAAATGAGAATCAGCCTCTGTACTCCTCACTTCCACCCGATGCATTTCATGTGAAAAATCGGCATTCTCTTTTACGCCTCTCTTTTTTATCGGTTGAGTAAACGCAGGCCACCCGCACCCGGCATCGTATTTATCTTTGGAGCTGAATAGAGGTTCCCCGCTGACTACATCCACATAAATTCCTTCTTTGTAGAAATCATCATATTCACCGCTGAACGGACGTTCAGTCGCATTTTCCTGTGTCACTGCATACTGCATATCAGTCAGTTTCTCTCTAAGTTCGTCTTTAGATGGTTTCATACAGATTGCTCCTCTCTTTGTTTTTATAGTATCACTCCTGCCTTGATTGAAAAAATAAGAAGGCTTATAAAATGAATTTCCTAATGTCATATATAAACACAGGAAGTGCAACTTCTTTTTCACTTAACTGTTTTGACACACTCACTTCCAAACTTTATTGAAAGCTGCTGCAAGATAAACCATTCTTTCTCAGAGACCTGTTCAATTTTTACTGAATAAATAATGGTAAGAAGCCATTACATCTTAATGAACATTCTGTAAAAGCTCAATCATGGATAGATATCAGCTTGGACAATTCCAGCTTTCACTCTTTACGATAATTAAACTCTGTTTCCAGCAGTCTAGCCAGACCCGCAATCGGCAGTCCCATGATTGAATAGTAATCTCCTTTTATTTCTTTGACAAACAATGCTCCCTGCTCCTGAATTCCGTACGCTCCTGCTTTATCCTTATATTCATCTGTATCTAGGTAACGATTAATTTCTTCATCTGATAAATCATAAAACACCACTTCCGCAGGTACAAGAAGTGAAGAAACATGGTTGTCTGCCATGATAAAGACAGAAGTGTAAACAAGATGCTTTCTGCCGCTCAGCTTTCTCAATACTTGGAACCCATGCTCCCGAGAGACTGGTTTTCCAATAATTTCATCATCAATGGTCACAATTGTATCGCAGCCGATAACCAGCGTTTCCGGATTCTCTTGAGTAATATACCGAGCTTTTTTTTCTGCCATTGTTTCCACATATTGAACGGGTGTCATCCCTTTTGGTACTTCTTCATTGATATCAGCAGCCAGCACAGTGAACTCATCTACAATTCGCTTAAGCAGTTCCTGTCTGCGCGGAGACTGGGAAGCTAAAATAATCTTCATGTATTTCCTTCTTTCCAGATCAGTGCGGATCTTGAATTCGTTTAAACATTTTTTCCATATCTGAATTAGTAAAGTGGATTAACACCGGACGTCCGTGAGGGCAGTTGAAGGGATTGGCACACTCCGCCAAATCCTCCAATAAAATCCGAGCCTGCTGATCGTTTAGATAATGATTAGCTTTAATTGAACGTTTGCAGCTCATCATAATAGCAGTAGCCTCACGGAATTTTTTTACACTGACCTGACCGGTAATCAGAAGCATATCGATCATTTCACGAATAATCACTTCCTCTTCTCCACCTGGGTACCAGGTAGGATGCGCTCTGACAATAAAACTGTTTTGTCCAAATTCTTCCAGAAAAATCCCGACACTCTCCAGTTTTTCCTTTTGCTCACTAATCTTAATTGCATCACTGTTGGGATAATCCAACACAATAGGCACCAAAAGTTCCTGAAGATCATCAGATACTTCCCCGATTTTTTCCCGAAAGTATTCGTATTTAATTCGTTCCTGAGCAGCGTGCTGATCAACGATATACAGCCCTTCTTTGCTCTGCGCAAAGAGGTAGGTTCCATGCATCTGTCCAAAATACTCCAGCTCGGGAAAACGCTCCGTCTTCTTTTCCTGCTCAAGCCGTTCAACAGTTCGATTCAGCTCTTTTAGATTCTCTTTGCTGGACATCTCAAAATCAGGGTGATTTCGAGCCTCCTCTTCAAGAGCAGAAAAATCTATTACAGGCTCTTGTGACAGCCCATTTGAAGATTCGGCTGGCAGTGCTGTTTCATGCTGCTCACGTTCAAGAAATTCTCCTCCTGCAGGTTGATTAGTTGAATAATCAGCTTGTTTTTCTTCAATGATTGATTCTGGCTGTTCACAGCGCACAGGCTTTTGCTCTTGATAGGAATTATTTGAATCTGACGGTGCTGCCTGACTCGTCTCTTCGCTTTTGCCCTCTACAAAAAAACGACCTTCTACAGAATCATATTGCAGGCTTCCAGGTTTGCGAACAGCTTCAGGTGTTGTCTTCACATCAGCTGTTTCTTCCACCAAAGGGATTTCCATTTGTTCGACTCGCTCCTGCTGCTCTGCTTTTTTCTTAAAATTAAGATTTGCAGCAGCATTTGGAATCAGCTGTTCCTGACTCAGTGCTTCTCCTATTGCTTCACTAATCAATGCCATTAATTCTTTCTCTTTACTCAATCGAACTTCCTGCTTTGTCGGATGAACATTTACATCTACCAGAAGCGGGTCCATGGTTACTTCCAAAACAGCGATCGGAAAGCGGCCGACCATCAGCTTTGAGCCATAGCCATTAATAATTGCCTTATTCAGCATAAAATTTTTGATATAGCGGCCATTAATAATCGTTGAAAGGTAATTCCTGCCGGCTCTTGTAACTTCCGGCAGTGAAATATAGCCATTTACTTCAAAGTCCAAGTCTTTCCCCTGAATTTTCAGCATTTTTTTAGCTGTACCGATTCCGTAAATTCCGGCAATCGTTTGTTTTAGATCTCCTGTTCCAGCAGTACTCATCATTTTGTTGCCGTCATGAACCACGCGAAATGCGATATCAGGATGGCTTAATGCCAGACGATTGACAATGTCACCGACCGTAGCTAATTCTGTCTGGATAGTTTTTACATATTTCAATCGGGCAGGTGTATTGAAAAAGAGGTTTTCCACTGTAATCTTTGTCCCTTTGCGTAAGGCTCCCGGACGATGCTCTTCCAGTTTACCACCAACAAATTTGGCGAAGCTTCCCTCTTCTTCCTCACTGACTGCTGTTTCAATTGTCAGCTCGGAAACAGAGGCAATACTCGGCAGGGCTTCCCCTCGAAACCCAAGGCTTCGAATCCTAAACAGATCATCTCTTGTGTGAATCTTACTTGTTGCATGGCGTTTAAACGCATTTATCACGTCATCTTTTGCAATACCATCACCGTTATCAATCACCTGGATAGTCTTCAGTCCAGCTTCTTCAATAAAAATATCAATCTGTGTGCTGCCGGCATCTATAGCATTTTCAACCAGCTCTTTCACAACCGAAGCAGGACGTTCCACCACTTCACCAGCAGCAATTTGATTGGCCAGTTGTTCCGATAGCTCTTTGATTTTTCCCATTTGTTGTGTTGCCTCCTTTTTGTGGAGATTTAAATTCTTTTCTGTAAATCATAGAGAATGTTTAATGCATCCATTGGTGTCATTTCCAACAAATTCATTCTCTTCAAGGTATCAATAACACTCAATTCATCCGTGGACACTTCCTTAAACAAGGAGAGCTGTTCTGTTTCTTCATCTACTGCAGAAATCTTGGCTTCCGTAGGACTACCGGCTTCCTGAGATTCAAGTGCAGAAAGAATTGTTGCAGCTCTTTCCAAGAGGTCAATTGGCAATCCGGCAATTTTTGCCACGTGAATTCCATAGCTTTTGTCTGCCGGCCCCTCCATCATTTTATGGAGAAAAACGACTTCTCCATTTTTTTCCACTGCTCCTACATGAATATTTTTTAAACTGTCCAGAGAATCATCCAGCGCAGTTAACTCATGGTAATGAGTCGAAAAAAGTGTCTTAGCTTTTACTTTTTTATGAATATACTCAATAATCGCCTGTGCCAGGGCCATTCCATCATAGGTTGCTGTTCCTCGTCCCAATTCATCAAATAGAATCAGGCTGTCTGGTGTTGCATGGCGTAACGCTTGATTTGCTTCCATCATTTCTACCATAAACGTACTTTGTCCGGCAATCAAATCATCCGATGCACCGATACGAGTGAAAATCTGATCAAAGATCGGCAGCTCCGCAGATTCAGCAGGAATAAAGCAGCCGATTTGTGCCATAACCACAGTTAACGCAAGCTGACGCATATACGTGCTTTTACCGGACATATTCGGACCAGTAATCAGCAGAATCAGGTCTTCAGAATTCATCTGAATGCTGTTTGGAATGTATTCCTGATGTCCCAACACCTTTTCAACAACGGGATGGCGGCCGTCTTTAATATTCAGTTTTCCATTTCCTGATTTCAATATCGGACGGATATACTGATAACGCTCGCTGACTGCAGCAAAAGCTTGAAGAACATCTACTGTACTGAGAGATTTTGCCAAACGCTGCAGCCGATCAATACTGCCTTTTACCTTCTCCCGCACTTCCAGAAACAGCTGATACTCTAAATCAACTGACTTCTCTTCTGCTTCCAAAATCAGTTTTTCCATTTCCTTTAATTCCGGAGTGATAAAGCGTTCTGCATTTGCCAATGTCTGTTTCCGCTCATATTTTCCCTCTTCCAGATTGCCTAGATTGGCTCTGGTTACTTCAATGTAATATCCAAATACTCGGTTAAAGCCGACTTTCAGCGTTTTAATTCCAGTCTCTTTGCGCTCTTTGGCTTCCAGTTCAGCCAGCCATTGTTTACCGTGCTTCATTGCATCACGATATTCATCTAGTTTTTCATTGTAACCGTCTTTGATCACATTTCCTTCGGTAATCTGCAACGGTGCTTCTTCCATGATTGATGTATCAATCAGTTCAACAAGATCCTCCACCGGATTCAGCTCCACTAAAAGATCGTTCCACTCGCCCTGATTAATGCCGACAATCAGCTCTCGAATCATCGGTACCTGTTCCAATGATGTTTTCAGCTGAATCAGATCCCGTCCGTTGATACTCCCAAACGCCACTCGTCCGGCTAAACGCTCAAGATCATAGACTTTTGTCAATGCAGCCTGAAGATCTATCCGTTCAAAATAAGCAGTCAGTAAGGCCTGAACCATTTCCTGACGTTTAACAATCTGCTTTTCCTGAATCAGCGGACGATCCAGCCATTGCTTCAGCAAACGACCGCCCATCGCTGTTTTCGTCTCATCCAGCAGCCATAAAAGAGTACCCTGTTTTTTCCCTGACCGAATCGAGCGGGTCAGCTCTAAATTGAATTTTGAGTAATAATCCATTTTCAAGAAATGATTTGGCTGATACTCAACCGCCTGCTGAATATGCGACAGACTGCGTTTCTGAGTAATAGCCAGATAAGTCAGCAGCTTTAATGTAACATTAATTTCCAACGGTTCAGACAACGTACTGGTCAAAAAGCTGAACTCTGCATTCTCCTGACTTTCCAACTGTTCGGAAAAAATGATTGTTAAACGCTCCCTCAAAGCATGCGCAAGTGAATCAGGAATTTCACTTCCCAGCACAATCTCTTTTGTCTGCAAGGCCGCTGCTTCATTAATCACCTGTTCTTCATCGGTTAGCGTTGCACTTTTTAATTCGCCTGTTGACAGGTCCACATAAGCCAGACCATATTTCCCGCCTTCAGAAACAATTGCAGTCAAGTAGTTGTTATCTTTTGCTTCCAGCCCTTTACTTTCCATTACAGTTCCCGGTGTAACCAGCTGTACGACTTCTCGCTTCACCATTCCCTTGGTTGTTTTAGGATCTTCTACCTGTTCACAGATTGCTACTTTATAACCCATTTCCACCAGTGTATCAATATAGCCTTGCGCCGCATGATGAGGGACCCCGCACATTGGTATTGGATCATCTGCATTCCGGTTTCTGCTTGTCAGAGTCAGTTCCAGCAGTTGAGTAGCCTTTTCTGCATCTTCATAAAACATCTCATAGAAATCTCCAAGACGGTAAAAAAGAAAGGCATCCGGATATTGCCCTTTAATCGTCAGATATTGGTCCATCATTGGTGTATTTTTTGTTTTTTGCGGCAATGTATTTATCCTTCTTTCTCTAATTGATCATTTATCCCACGCTGAATCATTGCTGTGATGTGCTGTAGAAGATCATTCGCTTCTTTCAGCTGTTCTCTGTAGGCAACTACCAGCGGATGTTCATCGAACTGAGCAGTTAGTTCATCCGCACGCTTCAATGCTTCCTGCTCTGCAACGGGCTTGCCATAATGGGCAAACTGAACTGCATCTTTCTGTGCTCGTTTAATTTCTTCCACCAGCTGAGCCAGTTTTTCATTGTTTTTCACTCTCTGTTCAATCCGTTTATATTGTTGAATTGTTTCATTCTGTTCAAGCAGCTCCAGTAACTTTTCCAGTTCTGCATCTATGTTTTCGTCTCCAATGGAGTAGTCCATATTATCCACCTTTATCAATTTGACTTTATCAAAATATGTATGTTTATTTTAACACATTCTGTTCTTTTGCCAAAATCTGTTTTCTATATAAAAGGACAGCTTATCTATTTTTCTCTAGTTTCATTATAATGACTCATCCAGTTTTTTTGTGCAAAAAAACTTCAGTACTCTAATTATTGATCTCAAATCAAATGGTTTGCTTATAAAAAGTTTTGCTATTGACGTTCGCTCTATTCTAAAGCAGATTTGAAAGAAAAAGAGCGGGAATATATCTTCCCCCGCCCTTGTTTTCTACTCTCTGAATGGACGATCTTCGCTGACCTGAATCAGCTGTATGTCCTTAGCCAAACCTGTCTGATCATCCAGCTCAATAAAGCAGGCGGATAAAATACTCCGACCTTTATCAATTACCTCAAACCGTTGAGGCAATGCCGTCAAAAATTTTTCAAGTATATTGTCCCGCTTCATTCCCAAAATTCCATCATATGGGCCTGTCATGCCGACATCACTCAAATAAGCTGTTCCTTTTGGTAAAATGCGCGCATCATTCGTCTGGACATGAGTATGTGTTCCGATTACAGCACTGACTCTTCCGTCTAAAAACCAGCCCATTGCCTGCTTTTCACTGGTTGTTTCACCATGGAAATCCACAAAAATCAGAGGCGTTCGTTTTTGAGCTTCCTCAATCAGCTGTTCTGCTTTTCTAAATGGATCATCCAAATCAACCATAAACGAACGGGCTTGTAAATTAATAACAGCAAGTTCAATCTGGTTTACTTTCACATAGACAATCCCCTGACCAGGGGTTCCTTCTGGAAAATTTGCAGGGCGAATCATTTTCTTGGCATCATTGATAAATTCAAAGATGTCACGATTATCCCAGCTGTGATTGCCTAACGTAACAACATCCACGCCATCCTGTAAAAATTTTTTATATATTTTGCCGGTGATTCCTCTGCCTGCAGCAGCATTTTCTCCATTAGCGATCGTTACTTGAGGCTGATATTTCTTTTTTAATTTAGGAAGAACTTCTGTAAGCGTCTCTCTCCCAAGAGAACCTACAACATCTCCTATAAATAATATACGCAAACCCTTTACCTCTTCTCTTTTATTCTTACTGTCTTATTATAGAGGTTTTTTTTCAGAATGGAAAGTTTCTCTCTTTGAAACCTTTATATGCAGACTGGGAAAAGCTGTTGCTTCTAAACAAATTTGATATTTTCTATAAGTCAGCATTTAGAAACTGCTTCTACAAACCTTGCTGCAAACCAAACAGACCGGGATTTTGGTTTCCCGGTCTCACAGTTGCTTCTATATTCGATGAACTTATGACAGTTTTTGCTTGTCTCAAGTTGTCAGTCATACTTTTATCAGACTTTTCAGCGGAATGATGTACGTCCGATAATCAAATAAATTAGCGACAATCCATTTTAGAAAGAGAAGTGATTAATCGCAGGGAGGCATTCCGCTCTGGGAAATACCTGAAACACTGTTTACTCGGCAGAGAGATGGAACATACTAATGTCACAGTCCTCTATTCTTCCATGTATGCCCATTTAAAGTCGTATTTCGCTCCGGTAGAGTGGTAATACAAATCTTTAATTTTAGGTGTACGTAAAAATACTTCTGCTTTTTGATAAATAGGGATAACGCCCATATCATCCATAATTATTTTTTCTGCATCCAGATAATCTTGCCAGCGTGCTTCAGCAGTACTCAAATCTGTTGTTGCTGCTTTGTCAACCAGCTCATCATATTTTTTATTTGAATATTGTCCGCGGTTGTAAGAATTGTCTGTTACAAACAGATCCAGGAAGCTGCTTGGATCTGCATAATCTGCTCCCCAGCCGCTGACCGCAACGTCAAAATCACTTTTGCTCATACGATCCAGCCGAACAGAAAATGGTACTGGACTAACTGTAATGTTAATTCCCTCCAGCACCTCACCAAGAGAACCTTGCAGATATTCAGCCATTTTCTTACCACCATCTGAATCGTCTACCAGCAGGTCGATATCCAAAGAATCAATCTTCAATTCTTTTTTAGCTTTTGTCCAGTAGTCCTTTGCTTTCTTCTCATCATAAACGACACTGTTTCCAGCTTCTTTAGAAAAATCTTCGTTTGTATCTGGATTTGTTGTCAGACCTTTAGGTACAAGTCCTTCAGCAGCTGTTGAGCCATTGGCCAAAATTTGTGTAACGAGTGCATCACGATTAATTGCGTAAGATAATGCTTTACGCAAGTTTGCATTTTTATATGGTGAATCTGTATCGATTTGATTCAGCTCCAGATAAAAAGTAGATGCTCCTTCAAGTACTAGATAATCAGGATCTTCTTTCATCTGCATTGCCAGCTCTCCAGACAGCGGAACAGAATCAGCCTGTCCATCTTGATATAGATTCAAAGATGTCGGTGCTTCTTTTATTACATCTACAACGATTTTATCTAATTTCACTGTATCTTTATCCCAATACATATCATTTTTAGTATAAGACCAGTTTGTATCTGTTCCCGGTCCATCAAAATCAGTTAGTGTAAACGGCCCGTTATAAACAGCATTTTCACTATTTGTTGTGTAGTCTTTCCCATATTTTTCAACAATATCCTGACGTTGAGGCAGGAATGAAGGGAAAGCCAAGAGATAATCAAAATAAGGTGTTGCTTTTTCCAAAGTGATTTCCAGCTCATAATCGCTGACTGCCTTGATTCCCAGTTCTTTCTTATCCATTTCACCTGCACTAATTTTTTCTGCATTTTTCACAGGTGCAAACATATGCGCATATTCTGATCCTGTATCCGGATCAACAGTTCTTTGCCATCCATAAACATAATTTTCTGCTGTTACAGGTTCGCCGTCTGTCCAGACTGCATCTTCACGCAGTTTAATTCTATAAATCAATCCATCTTCACTGACTTCTGCTTCTTCTGTTGCGCCGGCAGGTTGAGGATGATTGTCTTTATCCAAACGATAAATACCCTCATAAACATTATTCAAAGCTACAAAACTAACTTCGTCCGTTGCAAGTGACGGATCTGCGCTTGGTATTTCCTGTCTTTCAACATAAGTGTAAACCTGTTCTCCAGTCGAAGCATTGTTGCCGCTTCCGGCAGCATCGCTGTCACTTGTATTATTTCCAGTAGTTGTACATGCTGCAAATGCAAACACTAAAGCTGCTGCAGCAAAACCCAAAACAGCTTTTTTCTTGAATCCCATAAAATACCTCCTCATTATTCAAAGCTACTCAGAATATATCAAATATACGCTGTCCTAGCAATGAAATACCCCTGTGTTTCCGTAAGCAATCAGTAAATTTTTAAATAGAAAGAAATGAGGAAAAATTCATTTTTATAGAACAAAACATACAAAAAAAATTCCTCGAAAAATAACTAGCCTGTAAAATAGAGACCCTGCGCTCTTTTCCTCCTCTCATTTTCTTCAGAATAGTTTTTTTATTTTTAAAAATATTCATTTTTAATTGCTGTGTACATAAATAAAAAAACAGACAGGCGGTTTAACCGGCACTGTCTGTTCTCCATAAATTTTAAAATTATTTTGCATAATCTACTGCCCGTGTCTCACGGACAACTGTTACTTTGATGTGACCCGGATAATCCAGATCATCTTCAATTTTCTTACGAATGTCTCGAACTAATCGAACGGCTTCCAAATCAGAAATTTCTTCCGGTTTAACCATTACACGAACTTCCCGTCCAGCCTGTACAGCAAAACTTGAGTCCACTCCGGCAAATCCGTTGGAGATATTTTCCAGATTTTCCAGTCGGCGAATATAGTTTTCCAGTGACTCGCTGCGGGCACCCGGTCTTGCTGCTGATAAAGCATCTGCAGCTGCCACCAAGACAGAAATAACGGATGTTGCTTCGATATCTCCATGGTGAGAGGCGATTGCATTGATTACCACTGAATTTTCTTTATACTTCGCTGCCAGTTCTGCTCCGATTTCCACGTGCGAACCTTCAATTTCATGATCCAGTGCTTTACCGATATCATGAAGCAGTCCTGCCCGTTTTGCCAGTTGAACATCTTCACCAAGCTCAGCTGCCAGTACACCTGTCAACTTCGCCACTTCGATAGAATGATTCAATACATTCTGACCATAGCTGGTACGGAAACGCAGACGACCTAAAATCTTAATCAAATCGGGATGCAAGGTATGAGCCCCAACTTCAAAAGCAGCTTGTTCCCCATACTCACGAATACGTTCATCCATCTCTTTACGGGATTTCTCAACCGTTTCTTCGATTCTTGCCGGGTGAATTCGTCCATCCTGAATCAGACGTTCAAGGGTCATCCGAGCAATCTCTCTTCTGATAGGATCAAAACCTGAAAGGACCACTGCTTCCGGAGTATCATCAATGATTAAATCAATTCCGGTTAATGTTTCCAGTGTTCGAATATTTCGACCTTCACGACCGATGATTCGTCCCTTCATTTCATCGTTAGGCAGGCTCACCACTGAAACCGTTGTTTCTGAGATAGAATCTGCTGCACAACGCTGAATGGCCAGAGACAGCAGATTCTTTGCTTTACGATCTGCTTCTTCTTTCGCACGCTGTTCTGATTCTTTAACCAGCACAGCCAGTTCATGACTCAGTTCCTCTTCTGTTGATTTCATGATGATGCTCTTGGCTTCATCCTTAGACAGGGAAGCAATACGTTCTATCTCTTGATGTTGTTTTTCTATCAGTTGTTCTACTTCTTTTTCCCGCTCATCAATTAATTGCTGTCTAGCACCTAGTTTATCTTCTTTTTCTTCCAGTGAGCTTTCGCGTTTTTCAAGAGTATCATCTTTACGGTCTAATGTTTGTTCTCTTTGTAACAAACGATTTTCCTGTGTTTTTAACTCTAATTTGCTTTCTTTCAACTCACTTTCAATTTCTGATCGATACTTTTGGTTTTCTTCCTTTGCTTCCAACAAAGTTTCTTTTCTCAGAGTCTCAGCTTCTTTACGTGCCTCTTCAAGAATTCCGGCAGCAGAGCTTTTTGCTCCATCTACTGCCTTTTCATGACGAGATTTTGCAATATAAAAGCCTATTCCAAGACCGACAATCAATCCGACGATAGCGAGGGGAATTGTTAAACCCATTGTTTCCACCTCCATACTATCCTGTTATTTTTTCAAAATATCATACAACTTTATTGACATATGAATGCCATTTTTAATACTCTGTTTCACGTGCATAAATTGCTAAATGCACATAAGTTTATTCTAATGTTTGTCTCTGAGTGTGTCAACTTAAAATAACCATTCTTCTACAGCTTGCACCAATCAGAAAAACCTATTATTTCTGTAAAAAAAAAGAGCACGTTGTCATATATTGATACGCTTTCTATTAAAGCAGACAAGGAAAAAACAAAAATTCCAAATCTATTTTACAGAGAGTTTTGTATGTTTAAAAAATATAATTATTCTGCAGAAAAAAATACATGATTATTTCAAAAGTTATTGACATCTGTCATAGTGTAAGCATTAACATCAAAAGGAACTTTTTTTCTCACAATGGTTATGATGGGTTAGATTCGGAAATACAACGATACCGGATTAGAGAACTTTAAAAAATCTACGACATGAAAATGATACAGCAGCCATCACAGTTTCTATAACTTCAAACTAAGAATCAGCTTTTATTTCGGTACACCGTTATTTTAACCGAACAAAAAAAGTCTAGAGGGATTTTTCCCCTCTAGACCCGACATTACTTTATTGAATTCTCTTCACTAGCATCATTTGCTTTTGTTAATGAACCGGAGCTTTCTATTCATCATCTAAGGGAAGCTTTTCCTGACCTTCCACCTCTTCTATTACGATTGAGCCATCTCCAATTCCATATGCTGTTCGGACAATTGGGGAAAGTTCTTCGATCATTCCAGGATGTTCAATCATATAGACTTTCACGTTTTCACGTCCTTGTCCGATCCGCTCTCCCTTGTAGCTATACCAAGCACCGCTTTTTTCGACTAGCTCCTTTTCTACAGCCATATCAAGAAGTTCACCTTCCTGAGAAATTCCCTGACCATACATGATATCTACCTCTGCCACTTTGAATGGAGGAGCAACTTTATTTTTAACAACTTTGATTTTAGTACGGTTTCCGATAATGTCCGTTCCCTGTTTTAATTGTTCTGCACGACGGACTTCCAGACGGACTGTTGCATAGAACTTCAAGGCACGTCCGCCGGGAGTTGTTTCAGGATTACCAAACATGACACCAACTTTTTCACGAATCTGGTTAATGAAAATAGCGATTGTCTTTGTTTTGTTAATAGAACCGGATAATTTACGCAGCGCCTGTGACATCAAACGTGCCTGCAAACCTACGTGGCTGGCACCCATTTCGCCGTCAATTTCTGCACGAGGCACCAATGCTGCCACAGAGTCAATAACAACAATATCAATAGCACCGCTGGAAACCAAAGCATCAGCAATCTCCAGACCTTGCTCCCCCGTATCTGGTTGAGAAAGAAGCAGTTCATCAATATTAACACCCAGTTTTTGTGCGTATTGAGGATCCAGCGCATGCTCAGCATCGATAAAAGCAGCTGTTCCACCCTGTTTCTGTACCTCAGCAATTGCATGCAATGCTACTGTTGTTTTACCTGAACTTTCAGGTCCATAAACTTCAATAATTCGTCCGCGGGGATAGCCGCCGACTCCCAAAGCAACATCCAATGCAAGTGATCCGCTTGGGATTGTTGAAATCTGTTGATCAATTTTTTCCCCAAGCTTCATAATAGAACCCTTACCAAAGTTCTTTTCTATTTTCTTTAACGCAGCATCCAGTGCCACTTTGCGATCATCAGCCAATTGATAATCCTCCTTATATATAATAAATGATTTATTTTCGATAATACTATCTTAACTTCTTTTTTCTTAAAAATCAAGAAGAAAGCGAACAAACATTCGTATTTCTAATTTTTATTTAAGACTGCCCGTCGAATCAGGTCCAATCCCTTCATTGCCGCACTGCAGCGTATATATTGGCGATCCCGATTAAAATGATATACAGCGGCAGTTGTCTCACGGTCCTTCCCTGCCAGCCCAATCCAGACCGTTCCGGCCGGCTGCCCCTCCAGCTCATCCGGTCCTGCAACTCCTGTAAATGAAACTGCCAAATCGGCATCTGTCAGTTTCAGAGTACTTTCAGCCATTGCCTTCGCACATGCTTCGCTGACCACTCCATATTCGTCAAGAAGCTCCTGAGGAATACCCAGCAGCTCTCTTTTCATTGTTGGAGAATAGGTCACAAATCCTCCTATAAGCACATTGGAAGCTCCTGAAACATTCCCTATCATGCTTTGAAAGAGTCCTGCCGTCAAACTTTCTGCCGCCGCCACTGTTTTGCCGTGAGCAGCCAGCAATTTGACTGTCGTTTCTTCCAATGTATTTTCATCTCCATAGCCATAAAAATAGTCACCAACTTTTTCCATAATCTGCTTTTCCATTGCAGAAAGCAGTGCTTCGCCGTTTTCATCCAAGGATACATTGGCAGTCAGTCGCAAAGTTACTTCATTTGGTTTCGCATAAGGCGCCAAAGTTGGATTGGTTTGATTATCAATTAACTCCTTCAGGTCAGTAACCAGCTGAGATTCTCCAATACCATAAAAACGGAGAACTCTCGAAACCAGCTGTTCTTTTGCTGGAAACAATTTCTGCAGCAACGGGCGAACATACTGAACAAACATCGGCTTTAACTCACCCGGAGGTCCGGGCATCAGCAGATAGCTTGTATCATTTTTTGTCACAAGGGAACCGACAGCAAGACCAGTTGGGTTTGGAATTCCTGTCCCTCCGTCAATAATCAGTGCTTGCTTCAAATTGTTTTCAGTCATCTGACGACGGGAAAATTCAAAAAATGAGTGCAGCTTTTTCATTCCGTCCTTATCCTGAATCAGCGGATGCTGAATATGAGCAGCAACTGCATCTTTTGTCAAATCATCGTCAGTAGGTCCTAATCCGCCGCACAAAACGACTAGATCACTTCGACTGTCTGCCAGATCCAGAATCTCCGTCAACCGTTGAAAATTGTCTCCCACAACTGTATGAAAATAAACTTCAATCCCTAAGTCCGCCAACTCTTCTGAAAGAAATGTAGCGTTTGTATTCACTACCTGACCAAGCAGCAGTTCTGTGCCAACAGCAATAATCTCTGCCTTCATAATTTTCCTCTTCTCATTCTAATCTACGTAAAAAAGTCTACTTTCATTTTAACACACGAATTTTTTCCTGCAAAAGCACTAAAAAAGTAAAATAGTAAGAACTCTTCTTAAAGTAAATTCTACTTATCCTTACCATTTAAATCAAATATGACAAACTATCTTGCCCCGCAAAAAAACACTGAGAGATTTTTAAACAATCTTATGGATTTGGTTTCATGAAAAATGGTAGAATAGCATGTAGGAACGTGACGCTATGCATCGAGGATCGCAACGCAGTGAGAATCGTAGATGCACTGCTATTTTCATGCATCGAGGATCGCAACGCAGCGAGAACTGTAGATGCACATTCTTTTTGCCTGTAGGAACGTGACGCTATGCTGCCTATGGTTACAATGAATGAATTTTGCGAGTTCATAGAATTGTCGTTAATACCCTCAGATAAACTAACCTTTGCTGAAGGAATACTTATCGAGGCTTTGCATTGCAAACTCCTAATTAAGGAAATAAATTTTAACCCCTTTATTCCTAATCAGAGCTTTGCACACCATCTCACTAGTTTATTTCTCTTAGCGAAACTGGCAATTTCACTAGATATTCCTACACAAGTGAAACTGACAAAATAGAACTGGCAGGTCAGCATAAATAGTTTACCCTGCTCCTGTTACATTGATAAAAATTAAAGAAATTAGGCTCACTATTAAAATAAAAATCACAAGAATATTAGATAAAGGGAGAGATCGTATGAATAAAAGAATTATTTTCGGATTGCTTAGTATTGGTTTTCTTAGTCTGAGTGCCTGCAGCAAGCCGGATGATCAAAAAGATACCTCAGCAAACAGCTCCAGCTCTGAAGCTGCTCTTACTGACAATACAACTGCTTCCATTGAAACTCCGGAAGCTCAAGCTCCAGAAGTCCAGCCTCAGGCAGCCATCACTGCTATGGAGGTTGTTCAAAAGTTTAAAGAAGCGGGACTGGGGGTTAACGAAGAAAGAGATATGACCCCGGAGGATTATGGATTGGCTCCTATGAAAGCCGCTTCTGGTGCTATCTTTGGCGTATATTATTCTGAATATACTGCTTCGTACCTAAATGGACGGGTAACTGTTTACACTAATTTAGCTGATTTGCAGGAAGTGAAAGCTTTCTACGATAATCTGTCAGCAGAGGACCCTCAGTATAAATCCTGGACTGCTGTAAATGAAGAGAAGCTAATACTGCTGCAGATGAATGGCGGAATTGATGAAGTAGCATTCGGGGAATTTGAATATATTCTGGGAACCGTTTAATTTTTTAAATAAAGTCTTCCATATTATTCACCTACTCTTCAAAATAATTTTTTGATTATCCATGACTCTAAAAAGAAAACTAAAGAGTTTGGGACAGAAATAAAATTTCAAACTCTCTTCATGCTCTAAACTCGAATACATGGCGGTACAAAAGCAAAAATTCTTTTTGCGACGAGTAACCGAAGGAGCAGCTCCTTCGGAATTAAGTCGAACGATACTGAAAATATGAGGACCTCCAGGAAGGTATCAAGGAACGCTATTCATAGAATGAATAGTGTTCTTTGACAATTTTCGGATATTCCTTCTTAATTCTCGGAGCTGGTCACTTTTAATTACTTATACTACACGCTATTTATAGCCTGTAATCCATCGTATATGCATAGATTTTTTCAAGTGTTCCTTCAATATCATATTTCACACCAAAGCTTTTTCCGAACAAACGGGTCTTCTGCCCTTCCTGATAATCTTCGTAAATAACAATATCTTTTCCCTTTAAAGTACCTGTATCTGCTGTTTGAATTGCGAATTCTTCCAACAGCCTATCTAACTCTTTCAGCTCCATAAGCTCACCCAGTTGCCTCAGTGTATGATTCAAATCTGCTCCATAAAATTTTTCATCTGACAAATCATTATAAATATCAATTTTCTGGCTGGCCAGCTTCACTTTTCCCAGCGTTTCAATATACTGATATTTTGCTGCTACAGTTCCATAAGAAGTATATTTTTCTTCATTTTTAAATTTAATTTTACTGGAAAAAGTCAGTGTTGAATTATAGGCATTAAAACTAAATTCTTCTGCTTCCTGCTCTGTACCTTCGATTAGAAAATCTTCTATCATTATCTCTCTTGCCTTGTCAAAAGACGGGAGCAGTTCCAGTTCAAACTTGTCAGCAAGAGCTGTCAGCGCTTCGGACTCATTCGTCACTGCATATTCGTAATTACCAAATGGCTCGGAGCGGTCTGCCCACCAGGTAAAAGCTGTTTCATTCTCCGGCAATGATTTATCTGCTGTTGATACTGGAGTCTGTGAACAACCTGATATAACCAACCCTGCGGCGGCTGTTAGACAAGCTCTTATTATTTTTTTTACATACATACGTTCAGCTCCTTACTCTGATACTGGAATAATCAGCGGTTCTTTTCCATTAAAAACAGCTGAATCAAATGTAAGCATGACTGCCTCTTTTCCTATCAGCTGATAGACTGCTGCGCTTTCTGCTGACTGATTATTGGACAACGGCTGATTCCCCGTCTGCTGCAAAAATGCAATATCCGGATTATCCCGAACTGCTTTTTCTTCCTGTAATAGCATACGGTCCCCTTGTTCCAATGTAACTAGGCTCTCCCATTTTTCTGAGGGGATAATTACCTCTGTCCCCTTATTCGTCAGTACATAACGAATAATCAGCTGATCCTCTTCTATTTTATAACCAGTGAACTGGACAGCAGCTTCCTCTTCAGTTTTGTCTTTTGCTGAAGCAGTTCCCAGATAGGTCAGCTCCAGCGATTCAACAGATTGGCGGATTACTGCCTGCTGTTTGTTCGCACTGTTGTCCTTTGGCCGGTAATACTGAAAACTGACAAGGTTTGAATCTGTTACTACATAATAGATGTCCAGCCAGACTCGTTTTTTTTCATAGACGCTGGGAATCAAATAATGAATAGCAGGTCGACCTGCCACCTCAAACTCCTCAATCTCAGCAGTCTCCAGCAGATAATGCTTACTGACCTGTTCTTCCGTCTCCGCTGCCAGCTGTTCAACAGAAAAAGGCTCACTCTCTTCCCCTCGAATAAACATCACAGCACGACTGTTCCTGTCTTCTGCACCAAAAACTGCTGCTTCATTAAATGCTGTTTGATAGTCCTCTTCCGGCTCCCAGCCTGCGGGTAGCTGAAATTCATACTCGCTGCCGTTGATTGTAAAAGCTTCGGTTTCCTTTGCCAGTTCATTCCCCTGACAGCCGGACAGCAAAAGAATAAGCATTCCTGTCAATGCACCATTTAGCCATAGCTTCATTGGATTTCTTCCTCCTCAGCCAATTGATTTTCCACTGGTTGTGCAGCTACTATCCACCCATTCCTTTTCTGCCAGTAAAGATAAAAAAGAAACAACAGAATACAACCGACAAATAAAGAAGCACCCATCACAAAACCAGATGGCAGAAAGACAAATTCAATTGTATGCTCACCTGGTAGTACAGCAACTGATAAAAAGGCATCTTTGAATGTTTTTACTTCTGCTTTCTCACCGTCAATATAAACTTCCCAGCCTTTATCATAAGGAATAGTTGTTAACAATACCTGTTCATTTTCCAATGAAACCTCCGCCCGGGCTCTTCGTCCCTCCACCTGAAAATCAACACCTTTTTCCTGCATCCTTCCTGCTGCCTCAGCAAAATGCTCTGTATCAAGAAAGACTGCATCGGGGCGATACAGTTCCACTTTTTGTTGTCCTCCGGATATTTCCGCTGTCACCTGAACAGTTGTCGGCTCCTCAAAATAGCCTAAATTATAATACTGACCGCTGTTAACCAGTCCGGATTTTCGTGTGACTCCGCCAACCGTCGTTTTCACATCAATCCCTACAGAATCAGCCAGATTTGTCACAACCAAACTAAGGTACGCCTGCTGTTTGGCCGGCACCGTTACCAGCCAGGTTACCTGCTTTGCAAGATTCGGTTCAGTCTCTGCGATACTTATAGTTTGTTCTTCCTCTGTTACAACAGCATTCATTGAATTAACCAGTGTTGCTTCGCCAAAGCTGAAAAGCTCCCCCTTTATCCCAGACAGATGATTAAACAGCTCTGTCTGATTGGCAACAGCTCCGCTTTTGTAAATCTCCTCGTCAGTCCATATTCCCAGCGGCAGAGCATACTCATTTTCATATAAAGAATACTCTCCGGATTTTCCGATCTTAGTATAGCCGAACTTTAACAGCTCTCCTTTTGCCACGTTATATTTCACTCCAACCAGCGTGTCTGCCAGTAAAGTGTTGTTTTTGTAATCAATTGTCAAGTTTGTTCCCAGAGAACGGTAACCCAACGCATTCAAATACTGAGAAGAATGTCGGTTGCGGATAGAAGAAAACATGGACACGCCATGCGAACCAAAATTGAAGCTGGTATTCAGCGACTCCACATCCAGATTTTCCAAACGGAAAAAGTTTTGTTCCTCCTGTTTCGTGCTGTCAGTCAGTGTTTTAACATTATCGTAGGAATCTGCATATAATACTCTGGAAGGATAGCCCCAATCATAAAGAATTCCTGTTACCATATTTTTTGCATTGAATAAGGCTTCTGACCCCATTAGCAGAACCAGCAGCACTGGAACCCATTTTGACCATTTTGAGGGAGAAACCCATAAAAGCCAAAGCATTAAATAAATGATCAGCAGACCAATCGTAATAACCAGAGACTCCATTGTAATCACATCATAGCGCTTCTTATTGGCTAAAAACAGCATCAGTAAAAAGACACCGCCAATTCCCAGCACACTGTTTATCAGACGATTACTGTCTGCCTTTTCAAATTGTTCCATTCCATACCCGGCCAGCAAAATAACCAGAAAAGAGAATAGAAAACTAAATCGGAATAAAAACATATTCGGTGCATGCAGCCCATGCCAAAAAAGATTCAAAGGATAGATATAGACACTGGCGATAAGTAAAAGTCCCAGACTCCCATATCCCAATTTTTCCTTCCACGAAATCTTTCTGCAGACAAAGTAATACACACAGAAAATCAGCGGTACCAGTCCGATATAGATAAATGGCATACTTTCGTATTTTGACGTATCATACACACCTGCCATACTTTTAGCAATAAAATCCCATGGTCCCGTATCAGCTGTGAAAAAGTCAGTAATTTCGCTTAGACTTTCTCCATTTGTTCTCAAATCAAGAATTGCAGGTAAAATTGTCACCATGGATGCTCCGCCGGCAAGTAAAGAAGTAATCAGATAGGAAATAAATCGCCCCTTATATTTTTTCCGATTCAGCAATGTTCGTATGACTGTATACAAAAAAGTGAAGACACCTGCCATAAACGCCATATAGAAATTGGACAAGAACAGCAGCAGATAACTGGTAAACAATAAGGTCGGCTTTCTTTGATCCATCAGTCTGTGAATTCCCCAGATAATTAAAGGTAAATAGACAAATGTATCCAGCCACATGATTACTTCCGAGTAGCCTACAGCATAAGACATCAGCGAGTAAGAAATGCTTAAGCCAACTGACAGCCACCGATTCAGCGTAAACGTATGCTTGGCGAAAAACCAGAATGCCAGACCGCTTGCACCAAATTTCAACAGTGTCAGATAATAAATTGTATCCGGCATATTGGCATTGTCAAAGAAGCCGACCAAAGGAGTGAAAATACCATTAAGATAGTATGCAGCCAATGCCCAGTAATTTAACCCTAGAGAGCCCGACCATGTATAAAAAATACTTTGTTTTCCATGAAGTACATTGTTGAAACTGGCATGGAAGTTCGCATATTGTGCAAAGGAGTCTGTCGCCAGAATACTTCTCTCACTTCCCGGATAAATTTCAATAGAATAATAGGCAACGACCATCAGCAGTACAGGAATACTGAAACTGAGAATCATTGCCAGATAGTGCTCCTTTACAAATCTCTGTAATCGTTTCATGTTTAGTTCTCTCTTTCTTGTCTGTATTCTTAATGGACAGCCCCCATATTTGTCAATGGATAGTAACGGTACAGCACAACCCCTTCAATCTGTGCCGAGTCAACTAAGCCAAAAACCCGGCTGTCATCAGAATGCAGCCGATTGTCACCTTCGACAAAATAATGTCCTTTCGGAATCGTCTGATAACTGCCCAGCATATATGCAGTGTATTCTGAAACCTGAATTGTTAGGGTTCCATCTGCCAAACTGCCTGGTTCTCTCGGCAGAATTTGAGTATCTCCTTCAGCTGTCACACTTTCTTCCGGCAGCAGATACAGTGTTGTGCCATCCAGTTGAATCTGATCACCGGGCATCCCGATAATCCTTTTTACATAGGACTCCCCCTTGATCTCTTTAGGTTCAAAAGTAACAATATCGTATCGTTGAATGACCTGCTGCTTCTTAACAATAATTCGATCACCGGTTTGAAATGTCGGCGCCATTGATTGGCCATCTACTTTATGTGTTCCAAACCTCAGAAAAAAAAAGAGCAGAAGAAGCAAAAATAACAACAAGCCCCATGTTTCTTTTTGCCTGAACCAGTTTACGAGATTTTCAGGCAGTTCTCTCCATGTTTTTGTTTTTTTTAAGTAATGAACCCGCCTTTTTATTCCGATTAAAAACTTTTGCTGCTTTTTGTTTCGCCGAACAGCAAATTGTCTCTTTTGATTCCGAGATTTTCTTTTCTTTATTTGAGTCCTTTTTTGTTGCATACCTATTGTCCCTCTACTCTTCTTAAAACTGACGCATGGCATGGATAGGGAAGATTCTGGCCTTCACCAATCCAAAAATGTCCTCTTTTTTTACAAACCCAAAATAGCGGCTGTCCGTCGCATAAAGTCGGTTATCTCCCAGAACAAAGTAGCAGTCGTCCGGAACCCTGATTACTTCAGCGATTTCCTTCAAAGTGAAATCTTCTGTCATCGGTTCAGCAGCAGCTTCTGAAAAAACAGATGATAAAAACCGTTCTGGAATTTCTTCACCATTAATAAACAGACTGCCGTTCTTGTAATAAAGTTCCTCACCAGGTAGTCCAACAACTCGCCGAACCATTGCTTCACCCGTTTCCGGCACTTCAAAATACAGCAGCTTGAAACGCTGAATAGAGTCCCATTTATATACAAAGAGACGGTCCTGATCGTTAATCGTCGGTGTCATAGAATAACCTTCTATTTTGGGTATTCTGACAGTAACCCAGAACAGCAGACCAAAGAGTACTGCCGCAATGAGGAGAGCAATCATCAATTCTTTAATAAATGCGCCCTCTCTTCGTTTCTTTTGTTTTGTATAATTTCTCTTCGGCTGTTTTCGGTTGCTGGTTTTGCGCTGTTTCCCATTTTTTGAAACGGCAGCAGTCTTTCTGTGTCCCGATTTTCTTTTCTTACTTTCTCGCAAATTTATTTTCTGAGCAGATTTTGAGTTTCTTTTTGTTTTCGTATGAGACAATCGCTGCTTTCTTTTTTTCACCATCAGCACCTCTTGACCGTCTGTTACTGTTTTTTCTTCAATGCACCTTCATTTACATTAAAACGCTTGAATACTGTACTCTGACTTTCCTGTACTTTGACAATATCAGCAAGATATTCTTCTGCTTTCCCGACTTGCTGAAGGCTTTCAGCTGACTGCCCGTTTAAATTGACACCCAACTCCCTTAATAAAGTAAAATGCCGATTCAGCAGCTTTTGCCCATCTTCTGTTAATGTCAGATTGGCTTTTCTTGCGCCGTAACTAGCTAATTGGGCGGTGATTTCGTGCAGATTATTGCTGGATTTTTTCGGATTATCTCCATTTTGAATATTGGTAATCTGCAATGCTGCATCATCCAGTAAATAATAGCTTTGCACCAATGCATCTGCATCTTCCGCCTGCAGATGATTCTGCTGATAATAGCGGGAATACATACCACTGGCCAGAAAGAGTCCGGCAAAAACAAGAACTATCAAACTTCGACGTCTCTGCCCTTTCCGCTTTTTTTCCAGTTGTTTACAGGCGCGTAAAAACTGTCGTCGTTTTTTCTTCTTTTTAGGCGGTTGTTTTCGCTTCAGTCGTTTCCACTTTCTACTGGTTCGCAAAAAACCAATAAAAAGGAGACAGCCAAACAGGGAAAAAAGAAGGGTGCCGGATAACAGGATGACAAATGACCAGTCTAATATACTCATACTTCCTTTTTCCTTTCTTTCCCTCTATTTTCTTTTTGCTTTTCTCTGTTTTCTTAAGGCTTTCTTTTTCGTTTCTTTTTGCTTACGAATAATATGCACAATGAAGAAAATAATGACAGCAATAATCAGCATCCCGCCGGCAATTCCTCCTACCAGCAGCCAGTTAATGCCTTCTTCCTGTGTCAGCTCCACATCCTGTTTGTTGTATTTATCGGCATCTTCATCTGTGATGGTAAAGCCTTCTTCCCATTCCCATTTTCGTTCACCTGAAGTTCCAACTACTTTCGCCCGATATTCCCCCGGAACCATTTTTTCTCCGTTCATGGAAACAGCAAAATCCACCATACTATTTGGCGCCACACGCATATTCGCTTTCTTCGTATCATATAGAACTGTATCTGAATCCTTCGTCATAATCTGTACTTCCATCGTCAGATTTTCCAAATAGGCTGCTTCAACATTCGAAAAATTCACAAATATACTGTTTCGATAATTGCTTAACCCTGCGTATACCTCATTCAGTTCCAAATTAGGCTCTACTACCGTATCTGTTTCAGTTAATATCATACCGACCATAAAAGCATATTCATTAATAACACCGCTTTGTTTTTTTCGCGCTTCTTCATCAACAACCTTTTTCAGCTGAATCCCTCCGGAAATCACACCATCATAGGTTGCTTCCGGCATGGTGATTTCAAGTTGCAAAGGAACCATACTTTTTCCCGGAACAGTCACTGTTTCCGGTGCTTTCACCAGATCAGAAAAATCATATTTTAGCGATTTGTCATTATCAATCGGGCTGGGACCATATTCTATAACACCATTACCGTTTGTTTTTGTACCATTTAGTGAAACAGCTATGTCAAGAGGCTCTTCTCCTTCATTGGTCAATTGAATCTCCACTGTCTGCTGTTGTCCGGGAGTCATACGCAAATCAAAGTAGCCAACTTCATAATTCTGCTGATTTTCCGGTTGAATTACTTTGTAGGTAAATCCCAGCGGACTTGCCCCGTTTGCCTGCTCTGCAGAGGTTTCTTCTGCATATGTCGGTGTCGCCAAACACCCAATTCCTGCTATGTATAAAACGATGATCATAAGCCACCCAATTCGTCTTTTCATGCTTTAAAAGTCCTCTCTTTCTCCTCATAAAAGAAGGTCGCCGACTTATAAAACCGCCGGCGAACCTTACTGGCTGATAGGTTCTTTAATTTAGAATTAAAGAGTTTCAGATAATGTCCAAGTAATTACAGCGTTGTAATCACCAGCACCCACTGCAGTTGAAGTAGGGATATTCATTGTTACAGATTCATTACCAGTTGTTTTATCGCCAAAGTTCAATTCGAACTGTCCATAACCTTTTCCGTCAACACCTGTATTACTAAGGAAATCAAATGTTGGCGTTGCTTCGCTGATTGTTCCCTGAGTTGTCAATTCACTTGCATCCGGTGTCAGTTCAGGAGAACCAGTTTGTGTCAGGTGTGCATTTTTGTAAGTGATGCTTGATCCATTCAATGCATATCCGCTTGCAGTGTCTGTAAATTGTTGTGTCAATGTTGCAGATAATTTATATGCATGGTTTTCCTGTGTACGCAGATCTTGGTATTTCACAAAGTTTTGTACATCAAATTCTTCAGTGCCAGCTTCAGTACTTCCTGGGTTAGCTTTAAATAGTGAAGCATCATAGTCACGTTTTGTATTGGCAGTCAATACATCATGAGATTCAAATTCCAATGGAGTAATTGCAATGATACCAAATTCTCCAGGATTGGTAACTGAAGGCAGATTTGTAATTGTTGTTCCATCGGTAACTCCCGGATCAGTTGGGATAACTCCTGAAGTGCCTGTATCAAATGTAAATTCGATATGTCCAGTTCCTGTTTTAGCATTATCTACCGCTTTCGTTGTATTTGGCGCTGCCAATGCAACCCCTGCAGCAGCTACTAAAGCTGCTCCGCATAATTTGTGTGATAATTTCATGTGTGTTTCCTCCTAGTTTGTTTGTGTGTTTTATTTATGGCAACTCGGCTAATATCCAAGTTAACACCGTTGAGTAAGTGACCGGGTCCTTTTTGGTTGCCCCCGGTACGGACAACGTGATTGCACTGTTTTCCTGCATTTGTTTGTTTCCAAAGCTGCTGTCCAGCATTGGCTGGCTCTCAGCATCAACTTTAGGCGTCAATGTACTGTCCAAACCCAATGGGTTATCATTAGATGCACCAAATGAGATTGACCATGTACCATAGCCTTTTCCAGAAGCTGCTTCCGCCAAATTATAGGTTGCGCCTATATTATCCAGTCGAATGACTTCTTTGGAAACGGTTGGTGCCGCAGCCTTGTCCTGAGTAGAATTGGTCCAAGATTTATCCAGCGATAAAACAGCCCCATTCAACTGGCTATTAGCTGTATTGGCGTTCTGAAACTGCATTTCCTGACGAACCTGGAGTGTCCATCCTAGCGCTGCCCCACGGTAATCAGATACTTGAATGAAGTTTCCTCTTGCAGCTGTTTCATCATGAAACAGCTGTGCATTTACAGGATAGACAGTATCGGTATCAGAGATTTTATTGTGCCCGGTAAAGTTAAATTGAGGAACAAAATCAATACGCAGCTTGCCGGATGTACCTGGCGATTCTCCCGGATCCGTTTCATTCTCCGGATGCTCAGGATCTTGTATCCCCTCATCATCATAATCACCGGTAAAGGTAATATGACCATCCGTTTGTCTGCTGTTTTCTGCATGAACCGTTTTCTGACCGACTGAGCTCACCCCTAAAGAAAACAGGAGAACGGTACTCATTAACCATGATTTTTTCATTCTTCTGCCTCCTTTTTCTTCCGCTTCATCAGAAACAGGAATAAGGCAATTAAAATCAGAGCAGCTCCACTGAAGGACAAGCTTTTCTTAACCAATTCACCGGTAGATGGATACTTACCGGCAGGCTTTGCTGCTGCAGGTTCTGTACTCCCTGAAGTGGTCGGATAAGAAGATGCCGCTGTTGAAGAATTAGTAGTTGAAGAATCAACAATTGGTGCATCTCCCTCATAAAAACCAATCTCTCCATTCGTCTGAACAGCTCCTCCGATTTCTTCCTGTGCGTAGGCAACAGGAAGAAAGGCACCCGATAAAAGCAGCAATCCCAAGGAAGAAAACAGCAGATAAATCAATTTTTTCACTTTCATCACTATTCCCTCCTTTTAATATGTTTCACTCAGCGTGAACAGGATTGTTGCCCGATACTCGCTCATTTCTCTGTATTGTGCTGCATTCAACTTCAACTCAAACCCATTGTCTTTATTTTCCCATTCGTTTTCACTAACATTGTATGCGCCGCTCGCCGTATGATGCTGTGTCAGAATAACTCTGGACTGATTCAGACCAAGAGTCTCTTCCCCATTATCACTCTTATAAATCAGCGCATTCGGCAATGTATAAGAAGGATCATTTTGAGAAGTCATCACTTCAGTCACTGTTGCCGTTAACGTCCAGTCCGTAAATACTGCACGGCTGTCACTAACAATCAGCGGCGTATCGTACGTTGGATTTTTCGCATGGAATTCACCATAGCTGCGAGCCTCTTTCAAGCCGAAATCAATCTTATTCGGTGCTGAACTCAGCTCCAGCACACCATAAATGATGCCGCCCGGATTTTTCGCTACACCAGATTCTGCCCAATAGGTTTCATGATCTGCATTCGGATTAACAGGACCTGCAACAAACGGTGTTTCTCTCGGAGAATCTCCTTCTGCTTTCGCTGTGTTCTCAATTTCTGTTCCTGTAGCTGAATATCCAACCGTTGTTTTAAATGTGACAACTACACTCTCCTGTGTGGCAAGATCGCCCAGATTAACCGACAACAGACGTGTATCTGTATCATAGGTATACCCATTTGGCGAAGTTACAACTATTCCATCCACAGTCACTTCAGCAGTAGCTGGATCAAATATCACTGTATCAGGAATGATGTCTGTTGCAACAACTGCTTTCCAGTTGGTTGCATAGCTGCTGTCTTTATTATTCTTGATTGTTAAAGTGTAAAGCAGGGTATCTCCAACCTGAGTATTTGCCACTTCCACATTATTTCGATAAGCGGAAGCCGCTTTTTCAATACTTGGCTGATCTGGTAAAATATCCGCCACTGTATATTTTTCTACACCTTTAAATACCGCATCATGGTAAGCCAAATCGTTATATGGATTAATATTCCCATTTACCGTATTCGTTACCGGCGGTTTAATTAAACCAACCTGATCATAGAGAACTGGTACCGCACCTGCTTCAGAAACAACTTCTGCTGCTGTATGCTTCCCAGCCTTATCTTCCAGATAAACACTTAATTGTTTGGTCTTATCTAAATAAAAAGGAAGATTGAATGACCATTTGCCATCAGCTTCAACAGCTGCAGTTCCCAGCAGTGTTCCAACCGCTTTGTCACCTGTATCGTAATACACATAGACTGTCGCCCCTGCTTCTGCATTTTCACCGGAAAGTACCTTTGTCGCATTATTCAGATTTTCATCTGTCAGTACAGCTGGTTCCGGCGGTGTCACATCCAAAACAGTTCGCCGGGGTGTCTGTATATCATCCGCAGTACTAATGTGCGCTTTGTTATTTTCCAGATCACCACGCCAGGCATCTGTTACTTCCACCTTGTAATCTTGAGGAAGAAACGCATCATCCGGTACAGCAATTCTGAAAATCCCGGCACGTTCGTCATCTCCATAAACCGAGACGGTGCCCGAGCCTACTATTCCTTCAACAATCGTTCCCTGAAGCCCTTCATGAATAATTGTCGTTCCAGTTGAATCAAGGATGTTCGCTTTCACCATTACTTCATTGGTAAATGCAGAACGATTCCCGTCATGTTTCCCTTCCGGTACTCCTGCATGCCCCCAAATATATTTATCTGCATTGGTAGGAACTCGTAATTCATCAACAACCGGTCGTTGATTGTTTCCATTCATTCTGGTCATGTTTTGCAGCTTTGAATTTTCAGCTAAAAACTGCTGAACTTCTGCACTGCCAGAAACAAAATTACCAAGGTTAGCATTGGTACTGCCTGATGTAGTTGATAGTGTAAAATTCACATTCACAAATGATTTATCCGGATTTCCGGTCACATCTTTCCCTTTAATCCAGAAAGCTACATCTGTATCAGCAGCTGTAAATATTGATCCTGTGCTGTTATTAAATATTTGACCGCCGCCAGAACGTGTATTGGTGAAATCAAAATACTTCATTGTTCCAAACTCAATGTCTGTTACACCTGAATTAAAGATAGCAGAGGTGCTTCCTGACGATGCTGAAGCCGTTTGTCCTCTGGCAACGAAATAGGTGCCCTCCTCTGCTCTGATTTGCATAGGATAGTTTTGTGCATCAATCGCAGCACCTGTAAGAGCAGTGATTTCCACATTGGAATCTTCATCAAACAAGTTAAACTCACTTCCGCCGCCAGAAGCACTATCATAGTGTATCCCCTGATTGGCTCCATCTGACCCCGGATTCCTTGCTGTCCCATCTCCATTATTTAGTACAGTAAAATCTGAGCCTGTTCGAACATAAACCTTATTGTCTGCACCATACATACGAATTCCTGCAGCACGCCCTGCTTTTTTCTCAATATTAATTCCAGAATTTTCTTCAATATTAAATGTCATTGCACCACGAACTCTGAACCGTAAAGCTGCTCCCAGAGTATATCCATGGTCGTCATCCTGAATAATATTAAGCTCTGAATCATTCCTAACATTAAATACGCCATTTTGACTCATCAAAACAACTGCAGAGGTATGAATGGAATGTAAATCAAACATGGCACCATCCAATACATTAATAGTGGAATTGTCCCTGTTCATCAGGAAAATGCCTCCTCTGGAAGCCTGCTGCTGTCCATCTCCTTCAACATACAAATACGTTCCCTGATCCTTAACATAAAAATCAGCCTGTGCTCGAATGTCCCACGCCTGACCACGGTCATTGGATGTGGTTCCTTTCATACTGTGGGTATAGACCTGTGATTGCTTTTCAACAACAATCTGAGAACCCACGGCAGAATCATCATAGTTTCCGAAAAACTTTTCAGCATAACTCTTAACCTGAGAGGCGTTGGTGACTGTAAAAAATTTGGAAACAAAAATTGCTTCTGACGAGCTTCCGGCATCAACTGTCAAATCGACAGCATCCAATACAATTGTTGCGCCTTCCATTAGTGCAATGGAACCAGTATTTCCGGATAAACTTTCAACCTTGCCAGTTACTGTTAAAGCACCCAAACCTGAGACAACAGAGTTCGTTGCCGTGTAGGAGAAATCCTGCATAATCATATGCGCAGCAGCTGTCGGCTGAAATGAATATCTACCCATCGTTAATGAATGACCTTGACCATTTATAATGACTTCACGGTTTACGCTGACATTACTTGTAGCTGTGATATCTGCAGCAAGGTTAATCTGATCAACATCGGGACTACCCAACTCTATTACTAACTCTGCCCAAGTTGTTACTGAAACAGGATTAACTGCATAGGGTACTGCTAAAGCGGTTGGCAGAATGTCTGTCGGATTTCTCTGAATTGTTTCAGAAGGCTGAAAATCCAGTGTTGTTTCAGCAACCGTCTGCTTGCCAACAACTGCTTCCACCCTTCCAGATTCAACGCTCACTTCATTTGGCAAGACTTCAATAACCAGTTCCAGCGGCTCTTTTAAAGAAAGGTCTTCAGAAAAAGAAATCGTTAATTCTGAGCTGTCCGCATTTTCTTCAGCCTTCACGTCGTCATAAAGCTCAGACGGCAATGCATCAAGAAGTGCTTCTGAATACAACACTGCATTATTTGATTTCAAGCTAATATCCTGACTGAAATCAGTAATCTCCATTTTCAGGTAGTTCATTTTCTCATCATCTGCCAGAGTTGTCTGCTCCAGTGTAACAATGCTCTTTTCAGCTCCTTTTACAGGCGATGTCTGCCACTGTTTAATGGAAAAAACAGCAACCAAACTCACTAAAATGAAAAAGAGTCCGATAAAATACTTCTTTTTATTTTTTTTCATTATTTTCCTCCTTTCTTCGAGAATTGGTGCGTCATTTATTAACGCATCTATTTCAATTCTCTCTGTTCCGCTCACTGATTCATCAATCTGTTAAACGAAACAGAGAAAAAAGAAATCATCTGTCAGTAAAAAGCTAAGGTATTTTGCTAAAATTATCTAAAGTTATTATTAATCGAAATCGACTTTGTAGTAGTAGTTAACTACGTAGCCTGAATCTGTTTTTTCAACAACAAATGTTTCAACATCCACTTCTACAAAAGTATGTTCATATGCTGAAAAATCTACTAAATGATTCTCATAGTTAAATACTTCCCCAATTGGATAATCAATTGTTTCTTCACTGTATAGATAAAAATCATCGCCGCTATATTCATTCACCCAGTACTTCACAGTTACCGGAACAGTAAAATCAGTTGGGGCCTCTGAGAAAATTACTTCATGTATCCCATTTGATTTCAGCTGTGTCACTTCATTCTTGTTCACTTTAGTGTCTTGACGATAGCCAACAATTTTCAACTGTTTTGGTGAACCTTTAGATAGGTCTCCCAGCAGTCCGCCATCGCTGTTTAAAAATACATTGTCAGGCTCCGAATACCATTTGTAGTTTTTCATGTTTTTCATATTGCGGGCAACACTTGTAAAGTCTGTAACAAAGACAGGAACATCATCTGTAATTTTGAAGGTTGGTTTCTTATATTCTTCACGAACAATTGCGCCTGAATAAGCACGCAGCATTTGTTTATCTGCATGTAATGCTGAATATTGGCTGTTAATATTTGTAGAAATACCAGTGATTGAGCTTCCGGCATCTTCTGCCTGAATATGAGCAATAATTGAGCGGGCACCGGCTACATGACCTTCCCCAACAACTGTTGCACCTTTCCAAGCATAGATATCTCTGTATGCATAGATTCCGATTCCTTCGCTGGCCGTTCCTTTCAACACAGCATCATAGTATGGCTTAATATCATTTTCACAGTAGATACCATATTTTTTCCCGTATGCTTCTACTGTTCCGCCTTCCATTTGGATTTCATTATGAACAAATAATCCTGTGCCGGCAGCTATAGCTGTAACATGACCTTTTCCATATTTAGTGCTCTTAAATGCTCGTAGATGCGCCCCTACATAAATACCTGTTTCTCCAGTCGTCGTAACATTCAATGTTCCATTTCCTTTGAATTCCAGAGTACTTTTTACATTAATGGCACCCATATCAACCGGAACCGTGTTGTTTAGTGTAATCGTGATTGTTTTTGAACTATAAAGAGAAGACCGCTCATTCAGAACGTATTCCCCCTTTTTAGTTGTTAAAATATTGGTTCCATCTGCTTTAGTTGTAACAGTCGCATCATATCCTTTTAAATCTGTTGCTGACGTTAAGACAGAAGCTGCAGATGCTTTCAAGCCTCCAGCCACAATGAACAGTACTGCAAAAAGTGAAACTAACAAGACTCTGGTTGTTCTTTTAATTCCTAACATATATTTCTCCCTTTCTTTAGTAAAACTTCTGTAAATCAATAACTCTTCAATTGCATCAAATGAATGACCGATCTTCTTTATTCAATTGAAACAATCATTTTCCTCTCCCAACGAACGCCTCCCCATTTGCTATTTTAAAGTGAATTATATGGTCATCACCTCATAGCGAACCTTTTACAGCTGCCAATGGGTGTATGACTTCTCCCAAAAATCTTTAAGTCAGACATTTAATACTTAATCAACTCAGACTAAACGACCAGCATATAACCCTTGGAACGGACAGTTCGAATAATTGTCGGCTCTGCACCAGCATTCTCCAGCTTCGTTCTTAAATGAAATACTAAATTTGCTACTCTGTATTTATTGTCCTTGTAAGGTATTTTCCAGACTACTTCATAGATTTCCTTATATGTGACCCCTTTTGACTGGTTCTTATGAAGAAGCTTCATCAGCTGGAACTCCAGCCTGGTCAGCGGTATCTCCTCTGCATCCGGATGCATCTTCACGCTTACGTTATGAGGAATCAATTCAACCAATGAATCACTTTTCCCTTTGATCTTTTCCAAATCATTACTGTGCTCTTCCTTTTTCAATTTTTGATATCTTTTCAACGAATTCTCAATGATTAAATTGACCTCCTCAGGTTCACTTTCTGATGAAAAAGTACCGTCGGCCCCTAATTGAAGATAAAGGACTTTTTGAGTGGCTGACGGCTGATCAGAAAAGACCCAAATCAGAGGATTTGATTTTTCCTTAATTTTCATTATCAATCCACAGATAACCCCCATATTTTGCGTATCATCTTCTTTAAGGATCACCCCATCAAGATTGCTGACCAGTTTTTCTACATTTTCCTTGTCAACTTGGAAGACATTACATTTCGATTTCTCAAGTGTCCCTATGTATGTATGTTCAAAGTCTCCACTCAACTGATTCACACCTATGTTGTACATAGCTCTTCCTCCTTAATCCTTGTCTCTTTTACTTTTTTCAGGCAAATTTTTTTAAAAATTCTTTTTTATACGTTATTATTTGATTAAGATACAGACATGTATGGTCGTTTCCGGGAACTGCATAATAAAAGAAAAAGACTGGCTTTTTTCTATCAAAGCTAGTCTTTTTTCAGTATGATGACGGTCATTCTGACGGCTATCATTCATTATTTAATTTATTCGTTCAATAAATTGCTTTTGATCCATCAAGGTCATTGCTTCTTTTCGTTTTTCCCACATTGAATCGGTATAGGTATCCAGTGTCAGCTTTGTTGAGGTGTGCCCCAACAATTTACTCAAAGATGACACATCTACTCCGCTTTCAACACAACGTGTCGCAAAAGTATGTCTCAGCACATGGAAGCTGAACACTTCCATCTCTGCTGTTTCAAGTAATTTCTTTAAACGATAATTTATGACTCTTGGTTCTGCAAAGCTGCCATTTGCAGATATAACATATTCTGAGCTTGCCAGTCTTTTTTTGCTTAACAAATATTCCTTTAAATATTTTGGCAGGGGAATATCACGTTGAGAGCTGCTGGTTTTAGGACTACTGATAATTATTTTCGTTTTCTTTGTATTTTCAAGATCAGGAATTCTCTGCAATGTTCGCTGAACAGTAATGACTTCCCTGTAAAAATCAATATCCTCCCATCTCAAAGCCGATATTTCTCCAATTCTCATCCCTGTTGCCAATCCAATAATCACAGCGGAGCATTCCCTCTCTTGAAAAGAAAGAGCCTCCAATCTCCTTTGAGTGTCAATAGACAGAGCACGTACTTTTTTTGCTTTCCTTGCGGAGATGGAGATGTTTGAGCATGGATTGCCGGATATATATTCATAATCCAAAGCATAGTTGAACATACTTTTCAGTATTGTCAGAATATTTTTTATGGTACTTTCAGAGTATCTAAGCGCTGATAACTGCTGAATAAATGCAATGATGTCTTTTCGTTCAATAGAAGAAAGCTTCTTTTTACCTAGATATGGACGGATATGATTTCTGGATTTGGATTCATAGTTAGTCCAAGTTGAAGGTTTCACGCGAACTCTAACTGCCGTACTTAACCAGTAATCCAGCCAATCAGAGATTGTTCCATCGTATACTGTGCTGGGCTCGTCCAAAACAGTTGTTCTTTTTTGAGACAGTTTTTCTCTTACCTCACTGTACTTCTTCCCATAAATATACCCATATATAATTCTTCCATTCTGATTTCTTGCTTTTCTATATCTTCCTTCCCACCTGCCATCCTTCCTTTTATAAATGTTTTCTCCTCTTTTGACCATTAATTCCACTCCCTGTTTGACGGTTTGTTTGACGGTTCATACAATATTTTTGATAACAGACAGTATGGAAAAGTCTTGTAATACATTAGATTTTGTTTGTTTTCTCATTTTTTTCGTTTTATAAACAAAAAACTGATAAATATTTTATCGTTTTTGAGATAGACTTTAAAAAATACGTATACTATAATCTATATATATTCGATATAATATATCTTTTCCGTTTCTTGGAATATGCAGTTCCAAGAAAAAGAAAAGTTTTTTTTATTTCGAACGTTTCCTCAAACATACTCTTCTCAACCTTCGAAAAATTTGATATCTATCAAAAAATGGACAACATGTATTATGCTTTTTATTAACCAAACTCCCTATATTAAACATTTTACTATTTTATTTTCATCAAACCGTTCTTTTTTTACACCTTTATCTTATCAAAAACACCTTTTAAAAGTAGTGATAATAAAATTTTTCTATGATATAAAAAAATAGAAACCAGTCTTTGCGATTAAAAAATTAGTTCCTTTCTCTTTACCTAAAAAGTACTACGCTAGTCTTCATTTTCAAAATTTATTTATTTCTATCAATCCATTCCAATATCTATTGAAAATGTCTTTCCAAATTAATCCGATTCAAATAAACTGATCCGTTCGAAAGCGCTTTTAATTTGCTATATATTTACTATATAATAGTACAAAATTGAATTGTGTTCTGACCAAATCATAATAAAAGATTGTTTATAAATGATGTTCAAAGATAGAAAATGTTAATTTGTATGCTTCAATGACAAAAAGGAGCAGCTTTAAACCTGTATTAAAAGCATACTTCTACGCTTCTTCGAATGCTCGTCGCATGTCTTATAAGCACATACAAGACATGCCAACGCTTTTCCAAGTAGATGCGTTTGTATCGAGAATCGTATAAAGTCCTTCAATTCTTAGTGGCTTTGCCATTTAGAGATTGATGAGATCGAAACGAAGTGTAGTGTAGCGTAGTGAGACTCATAGATACAAGGATTTCCCATTATTGCAGGAACATCTAGTGAGATGGTTATGTAAAGCTTGGGTAGAAGATAAATGGGGTTAAATATATAGCCTTATTAGAAGTTTGCAATGCACAGTATTCCTTGAAAGAAACAAGCTCAGTTAAGTGTTGTACTGCTTTACAGCTAGTTTGACTCCAGTTAGGGATGTACCTGATGTACGTTTCTTTGACAAGAAGCATATCTTAGTTTTAATCCAGTCAACGCACTAACACAAATGAGCTGCATCCTTTTAAGGATAACCTGAGTTTCTTCTAAAAGCTATTTTCAGAAGAAATTTGTCTTTTTATATTTTCCTTTTTATAAAATTAATCAGCACTTCCTAATTCCTCTCATTTAAAGACCTTACACGTAAGAGCCTTTAATCATTTCTAAATAAAAAGATCCAGCTTATTAAAAAGAAGACATACACTTTTCAGTGCAGATTTAGCCAACTAAATGTACCTACTCTGCCATGCTTTTGCGTACGCCTTCTCTATTTTTAATGTTTCCGCCCACTTAACTGGACTCACTTAAAAACCATTTAAATCAGAGATTCAAGGATGTGTGCAATCCCCTCCTCATTATTTGACAATGTCACTTGCTGCGATGCTTTTTTCAGTTCATCTACAGCATTCTCCATTGCAATACCAGTTCCGACATAATTAATCATGGAAAGATCGTTATGTCCATCTCCGAAAGCCATCATCTTGTCATGAGGGATGCCCATTGGCTTCAATATCGTATCTAAAGCTTTAGCTTTATCAATCCCCTTTGCTGTAAATTCAAAATAGAAGTCTGCTGTAAACATGCAGTTCAAAATATTCTCAAATGGTGCCATCATTTTTTTGTAGTTTGCAGTCATATAAGCCGGATCACCGGCTGTCAGTATTTTATTGATAGGATAGTCCAAAAATGCTGCCAGATCAGATATCTCACAAAGTTTATAATTACCTCCGCGTGCTTCATATTGAATAATATTAATTTCTTCTCCGCGATAGACGAGTTTTTCATTATACACATCATTCACATACATGTAATCTTCTTTATCAATCATTACCTTAACATCAAACTGCTTCATATGTTCAAGAACCGCTTTTCCCTCTTCAACAGACATTGCCTGATTAAACAGCTCTTTCATTGAATGACAGTCAATCACTTTTGACCCATTATATGAAACCAGCAAGCCGTGATATTTTGGCATATCCAGCGCCTCCGCATATGTCAACATTCCAGTCGTGGGTCTGCCTGAAGCCAGAATCAGCTTCACACCCTTTTTCTGGGCGGAGATCAGTACCTCTTTTGTTCTCTTTGTAATTTCTTTCTGGTCGTTCAATAATGTTCCATCTATGTCCAAGATAATTGCTTCGATATTCATAAATCCAGCCTCCTTTTAGGAAGATTATAGCTCTCAAAAACATTGAAAAGACAGAATCTGAGAAGATTGAAAGTTTTTTTCAGATTAAATAAAATCAGCTCTGTTTTTGAAAAATTATTCCAGTTTTCTGTTCATTTTTTGATAGTTTTTCAGTTTATAACGGACATTTCTATCATAGTTATGATTAAAGTAAATCGAATACAGCAGATCAAAAATACTCAGCAATGAGAACCTTGTCGAAAATGAAGAAACTTTATTGTAGTGATTTTCTGCTGAAGCCAAATACAGTTTATGTGCCGCATATTCAGCCAGCGGGTTATCCTGCGTTGATGTGATTAAAATGATTTCAACATCATTTTTATTTAGTATTTTCACTACCTCCTTCACGGTCTGACCTCTTCCGCCAAAAGAAACAACAATTGCAGCATGGTCTTTATTACTATTGGCTGCTGAAAGCCGCTGAATGTAATCCTCTTCCGGCACATTAATCAGCACCCCGATTTCCTGCATCTGAAACTTAAAATTCTTTGCAAAAAACACATTTGCAGAAGCTGCGTACACATCAATCACCTTTGCCTTCAGTAAAGCCTGACCAACAGCCGCCAGCTGTTCCGGATCAGCAAAGCTTACCGTTTCATCAATCGTATAGGCGTAGATATTACTAAGATTCTGCATAATTTGAAAAGGCGTATCAGATTCCAAAATCGGAAAATCATAATCAATTTCCTCTTTTTGAGCGGATGTTCTAAGAATTGAGGCAACTTCAATTTTCAGTTCACCAATTCCGTTTAGTTCCAACTTGTTAATCAGCCTGTAAATTGTTGCAACAGAAACAAAGGCTTGCGCAGCCAGTTCCGCAGGTCGACAATTGATAACTTCTTTGGGATTTGTCAGAATAAAATCAACCAGTACTTTTTCATTCGTTGTTAAACTTCCAAGTCCAGCCATTTTTGCCAGTATATTCATTAAACTGCACCTCCAGAATACTAGGGTGTGTCTGAAAACTCAAGCGGCGAATAGTTTGATGATTTTTATTGAACTCCTCGCCATAATACTCGCTTATGAACCACATAAGGTGTGTTTTCTTCCTTGATTTCAACAAAAATCACTGAAAAATTCGAATACCACTAACTTTTCAGACACGCCCTAATTTTTATTAAGGTTTATTTGTTGCTTGAATAATAAAGAGAACCTCTTTTTAGGAATTAGGCAAACCTGCCAGTCCCAACTTAAGCAGTCATATTCTTTAATTTTATAGCACAGATACATAAGGCTGTTCTGTTATCCGGCAGACTCACCTGTTGATACCTCACTCCTAAGAGTTCTACTGATCCATTATATCAAATACAGCAGATTTTGGTTTGTCTCTGACAAACCTGCAAAAAGGAAAAATAAAAAAGATTGGGCAACTCTGAATAGAACCCCTGACATGAATTGAAAAGCCCGATCCATATTCATTTACTTTCGATTCAAAAAATGATCAGATTGGTTACTCGCAATAGTCTGTCATTCTTTTTTCGGCTCCAACTGCTTCTTTCAACTATATCTCAAAAAAACAACAAGCTTTTTCAGAAGAATTTTGAGATATTTTAAAACGGTATAAAATCGCTTAGCAACAACAGCTGTATTTTTACTATGCCAATAAATAGATAACTTATCGTTGTTCAAGTTCAATTGATACTTCCTCCATTGTGGCAGTATCCAAATAGTTAACTTTCAATATCTTCGCCTCATCATATCTGGGATAATCAAATATAAACTGAGTATATTCTTTTCCGTTTTCTTCAACAAGTGAAGTCTGCGTCAGCGGATAGCTTTCTTCTACGCCATCCATCACTGTAACGATTCGCATGTCATCAAAATAGTTTGTCTCAGTAAATGGTATTTCACTAAGCAGTATAAATGAACTTGGGTAAGCTGTTCCCCGAATACCTGCTGCTTTTTTGCTGTCCGTTGGAAGAAAATCAACGGCCTCAAACGTATTGATTTTTCCCGTGTCAATCGATAATTTCCATGATCCTTTAATTTCTTCTGTTGTCATTTGATATTCTCCAGGTTCATCATCATTCGTTTGATAAACTGCTTTTATTCCTGTGATTTCCACTGTTGCATTTTCAAGCTTCGGTACATTCCCGGAATCCGAGTGCAGTTGATAGGTCAATTCCAACAGGTTCGTACTCTTATCAAAATGTGAATTCGGTGTAATTACAGAAAACAAATACAGCTGTTTATCTGTCTCTATCGTCAATCCACTGAAAAAATCTACTAAAATACTGCCATCACCGTTTTTAAGTACAAAGTTCATATTATAGAAATCAATGTCTTCATCTGTAAACCTAGAACCTTAACTTTTAACCTATATTGATTAGAGTAAGAAATACAGGAAATGGTTGCACTGAAATGAAAAAGTTTCCATCACACTTCAACCTACATTTTACTAATTAGCTGTTACTTCATTTCTTCCTACTCATTATAACAAGCCGTATAAAGGATTCTTGTAAAGCTAAAAAAGACTCCCAGATAAGCCTGAGAATCTTCTATTTCTGCCTCTTGTAACTATATGAGACTTAGACATTTTTTATTCATTTCCGGAGAACTTATATAATCACTAACTATTTTCTGTCAAGTATTGTATGTCATCTATGAATCGGCACCCCTAATCCAACCTCTGCAGCATCCATAATCGTTTCTGAAAGTGTCGGATGTCCATGGATGGTCAGTGCAATATCTTCCAAAGTCAAATAGGATTCAATCGCCAGCGTTACTTCTGCAATCAAATCACTGGCATTTACGCCAACTATTTGAGCTCCCAAAAGCAGCTGAGTTTCAGATTCATACACTAATCGAATAAAGCCTTCTGTGGCATTCAGAGAAAGGGCCCGGCCATTTGCCTGCATGGGAAAAACTGCTGTTTCAGCCTTTATTCCAGCTGCTGCTGCCTCCTCAACAGTCTGGCCGACAGTTGCTGCTTCAGGATCTGTGAAACAAACTGCCGGGATGACACGATAATCTTTTACCACATTTTTCCCTGCAATCACTTCAGCAGCAACTTTACCTTCATAGCTGGCTTTATGTGCCAGAGCCAAGCCCTCGACAATATCACCTATTGCATAAATGTGAGCCACTTCTGTTTGATACCGCTCATTAACAGGAAGCAGTCCGCGCCTGTCTGTCTGAAGACCTAGCTTTTCCAGTCCCAGTCCCTCCGTATTTGGTTTTCTTCCGACAGTGACCATAACATAATCACTGATAAGCCTTTCTATTTTCCCTGAATAGTCGATCTCCGTTTCAACTTGATCAGCCTGCAATTCAGCTTGTTTAGCTTTGGCATTTGTGATAATCCTGACGCCTTTTCGCTGAAAGCTCTTTTCAATGAGTTGCTGAATATCTGCTTCAAATGATGGTAATAGATGAGGACTTCCCTCCACAATCGTTACGTTTGCACCCAGGTTTGCATAGGCACCTGCCAATTCACAACCTATATATCCACCTCCGACTACAACTAAAGATTCAGGAACTTCTTTTAAGTTTAAGCCGCCAGTCGAATCAATCACTCTCTCAGAAAAAGAAAATCCTGCTATCTCAATCGGACAGCTTCCTGTTGCAATAATTGCCTGCTGAAAGCGAATGGTTTCCTGCCCTGCCGCCGTTGTAACTGAAAGTTCATGGCTTCCTGTAAAAATACCATATCCCTCTATGATGGAAATTTTATTTTTCATCAACAATGCACGAATGCCATTTGTCAATATTTTAACAACTTGCTCATTTTTCCATTTTTGGGTCTTTGCAAAATCAAGTGTTGCTTTATTGAGTTTGACTCCTAAAAAGTCAGATTTTTGAGCTTCCTGATAGCGATGTCCTGCTGTAATCAGCGCTTTAGAGGGTATACACCCCACATTTAAGCAGACACCGCCAATATGCTCTGCTTCAACAATTGTTACTTTTTGACCCAGCTGAGCTGCTCGAATTGCCGCAACATAACCGCCTGGTCCGGCACCAAGTACTACTGTTTCTGTTTCTTTTATCATGGATGAGCCCCCTTATAGTAACAGTCCCATTGGATTTTCCAGCAGCTCAACAATTCTGGAAAGAAAGGCTGCTGCAGGCGCACCGTCTGCCGCCCGATGATCAAAGGATAAACTTAGATGGAGCGCAGGTACTTTTATCGGATGTTCGATTCCATCTACACTCCTCATTTCCCAAGCTTCATTCATCCCGCCCACACCTAAAATAGCTGCTTCTGGAACATGAATAATTGGATTGAAGGTCTGAACTTTGGACGCTCCCAGAGAACTAATGGTAAAGGTCCCGCCTTCCATGTCTTCTCCGGTTAAGTTTCCATCACGTGCCTTTTGAGTCAGTTCTTTTGTTTGTTTCGTCAATTGTCCCAAACCTAATTGATGAGCATTTGAAATAACTGGAACGACAAGCCCTTCCGTAACAGCTACAGCTATACCTAACTGCACTGTTTCAAATAGATGAATGCCATCTTCTTTTACATGTGCATTGAATACTGGAAATTCTCTAAGCGCAACCATGGCTGCCTTCATAATAATTTCTGTATAAGAAAGACGATAGCCCGTCTGATTTTCTATCATTGGCAGCAGCTGCTCTCTCAGCTTAACTGCTGCAGACATATCAACAGCTGCATTCATCGTTACATGCGGTACTGTTTGTTTACTGATCAGCATCCGATCTGCAATAGTTTTGCGCATTCCCTGCCACGGCAAAACTGCTGCTGCCTTCGAAAATCTGCCTGTTCCTGCATACTCTTTTAATGGTTCCGCTTGTACCTGATAGTTCTGTACGTCCAGCGCCTGAATCCGTCCTTTCGGTCCTGAGCCTGTCACATTTTTAAGATCAACCCCTTTTTCTCTGGCCGCTCTGCGGGCTGCCGGAGTGGCACGGATTTTGCCTTCAGTTGGCTGGCTCGTTTCTGATTTCATTGCTTCACTATCAGTTTTTGGTGTGTCTGCAGAAGGCGCTTCCTCTTCAGCCGATCTTTCGCCTCCGCTCACTCTCGGCATCTCCTCCGGTACGCTTTCTCCGGCTTCGCCAATATAGGCAATAACCGCATTGACAGGTGCGCTTTCACCGTCGCCAATATACCTCTTCAGCAACGTACCTTCTTCATACGCTTCCACCTCAATGGCAATTTTATCAGTCATGACTTCAAAAATGGCTTCGCCAATCTCAACGGAATCTCCTTCTTCCTTCAGCCAGACGGTAATCGTTCCTTCAGCCATTGTTGAGCTCAGTTTAGGCATTAATACTTCATGTGCCATCAAACTCCCTCCTTCAATGCACGGCAGGCAGCGACAATATCTTCTACCTGTGGAACAGCCAGTTTTTCCAGCTCCGGATGATAAGGAATAGGCACTTCTTTACCTGCAAGTCGGATAATCGGCGCATCCAGAAAATCAAAGCTCTCACTTTCCGCAATCACACTAGCCAATTCAGCACTAAATCCGCTGCGCTTGACTGCTTCTGTCACTACAACTGCTTTACCGGTTTTTATCACTGAGTCAATAATCGTCTGTTTATCCAAAGGAACCAGCGTGCGCGGATCGATAACTTCTGCTTCAATATTTTCTTTTCCTAATTGTTCCGCTGCTTCTAATGCTTTATGCACCATAATTCCCGTCGCAACAATAGTTATATCTGAACCGCTTCTTTTAATATCCGCTACCCCAATAGGAATTGTATATTTTCCTTCCGGCACATCAGAAGATGTCCGATAGCACAGCTTATGTTCATAAAACATCACCGGATTATCATCTTCAATTGCCGCATGAAGCAGTCCTTTGGCATCATACGCCGTTGCCGGTTGAATCACTTTCAATCCAGGCACGTGAGCCGTCCAGTTTTCCAAACTCTGAGAATGCTGTGCAGCTGCTCCTGTCCCAGAACCGCCGGGGGTCCGCATGACTAATGGAATCTTGGCCTTTCCGCCGTACATATAACGAATTTTAGCTGCCTGATTGACAATTTGGTCCAGTGCAATTGTTACAAAATCTGAAAATTGAATTTCGAAAACCGGACGCATTCCAGTCATCGCAGCACCAACTGATGCTCCTGCAATCACAGATTCCGAGATTGGTGTAGAACGAATGCGCTCTTCGCCAAACTCTTCGACCATCCCTCGACTGACACCAAAGGCACCGCCATATATGCCGATATCTTCTCCCAGCATAAATACATCTTCACTCTCCCGCATTGCTTCAGACAAGGCTTCTCTAACCGCCTCAGCATAGGTTATTTCTCTCATTGGCCTTCCCTCCTAATCCGCATAGACATTTTCATACAATGTATCCAGTGCCGGCATTGGACTTTTTTCAGCAAATACGACGGCTTCTTCAATAGCCTGCTTCGCATGCAGACGGATTGCTTCTGCTTCTTCCTCTGTAAAAATTCCCGATTCAATAAATCGTTCTTTTGCCAGCTGAATCGGGTCTTTATTTTTTCGCCAATCTTCCTCTTCATCTTTTGTTCGATATTTCTTGGCATCCGATTTAGAATGTCCTTTCCACCGATAGGTCAATGCTTCAATCAAGGTTGGCCCTTCTCCTCTGCGGGCTTTCTCAACTGCTTTGCAGGTTGTATTTATCACCTCAATCAGATCGTTGCCGTCAATCGTCACACCTTCCATTCCATAAGCCGTCGCCCGATCAGAAAGATGTTCTACTCGAGTCATCTTTTTCACTGAACCACTCATGCCATATTGATTATTTTCGATGAAAAAAACAACTGGTAAATCCCAGATTGCGGCCAGGTTCAGTGATTCATGAAAGCTTCCCTCATTCGTGGAGCCATCGCCTGCATAAGCCAGAGCAATCGTATCCTGTCCCTTCATTTTACAAGTCAGTGCTGCTCCTGCTGCAATTGGGAAGCCCCCGCCGACAATTCCGTTTGCACCAAGGTTTCCCGTATCCAAATCAGCAATATGCATGGAGCCGCCCTTTCCTTTGTTCGTTCCCGTTGTACGTCCAAATAGCTCAGCCATCATAGCCTGAATATCTGTTCCCTTGGCAATCGTTTGTCCATGTCCCCGGTGCGTGGCTGTAATCCAATCTGTTTTTCTCAGCACAGCTCCGCTGCCAGCTGCAGTTGCTTCCTGTCCGACTGCCAGATGGGTCGTTCCGTGAATCACTCCTTTAGCAAAAAGCTGATCAACTTTTTCATCAAAAAAACGAATCGTCCACATCGTTTCAAAAATTTCTTTGAGCTGTTCATCTGATAACTGCGCTTCATTTGGTATTGACATATTCATTCTTTTTTTCCTCCTCACCTGATTCATCCGTTAAAGTGCGTTTATTATCTGTTCGCAGCAGGTTTCCATCCCAAACTTTGTAATAAAAGCTGTCCCGTCAATAACCGGGACATCCGTCTGAAAATTCGGCTGACCGATAACAACTATTGCGGAAACCTCCAGATCAAGCTCAGAGACTTCATAAATGCTTTTTCCTGTTACTGCTGCTTCTACATCCTGTTCATTTAAATAATTTTGAATGAACGTTACAGCAAAATTACGTTTATTGTCTGATGTGCCTGCGGCTACTAAAATAGTTTTCATATACACCCTTCCTCAATACGTTCTCCCGCCGTCTGCCAAAATAATTTGTCCATGAATATAGGAACTCTCCGGTCCAGCTAAAAAGAACGCAGCATTTGCGATATCCTCAGGCTGACCAATACGACTGATCGGAATCTTTTTAATCAATTCCTTCCTGCTCAATTCGTCAGGATACAGAATATCTAAAATATCTGTCTGAACCACTCGTGGTGCCACTGCGTTCACATTAACTCCTTTAGGCCCCAGCTCTTTGGAAATTCCTCTCATCAGCCCATGCTGTCCGGCTTTCGAAGAGGCGTAATGTACGCCCCCTCCTGTGCCTGTAATCGCAGATCCGGAAGTAATAAACACAATTTTCCCCTGATTCGTTTGAAAATCTTTATAAAAAGCTTTAATTGTGTAAAAAGAGCCATCCAGATTAATTCTCAGCACCTGCTGCCACTCCTCAATTGAAATATCATCAACTGTATGCCGATAGCTGATTCCCGCATTAACAATAAGAATATCAACCCTGCCAAAGACAGAAACAACTTTATTTCGTACCTTCATCATATCTTCTGCGCTCGATACATCTGCCTGAACAAACAATGAATCGGCATAGTCTATCGAAAATTTCTGAGCAGTCTGTTTTCCTGCTTCAGCATCAAAATCAACAATGACGGTATCAGCTCCTTCCTCAGCAAATTTTTTTGCGATCGCTTTCCCGATTCCTTTTGCAGCACCTGTAACAACCGCCACTTTTCCCTGCATCGTTTTCACTGCTGACACTTCCTCACTTAAGAATCTCGACAATTTTTTGAACATCCTCTTCAATACCTACTCCTGTTAAAAAGGACAGGGCACGAATTACAGGGATATCCTCATTTGTGTATGCTGTTGTGGTAACAACCAAATCCGCGTTCCCAACCTTTGAAGGAAGCTCAGCGACCTTGCATTGTTCAACGATTGCCGGAATATTGTTCTTCTCCAGTTCTTCCTTCACTCTCATGCTGACCACTGTAGATGTTGCCACGCCTGTACCGCAGGCAATTAATACATGCTTCTTATTCATTTTCTTCTACCTCCAGATTTTCTATAGCTGCTTCATTCGGTTTATCCAGTCCGAATTGTTTCTTAATATCATTTCTGGTCCAGTACCACAGACCTCCATATAAAAGCAGACCGATAACACCTGCCATAAAGGCCGGAATATTTGAAGGATCAATCAGCTTCAGCATAATCCAAAGAGTCAAGTGGCTGCTCATATCAATACCGGAAATCATTGTTGCACCTTCCGGAAAAGAGAATCCGACCGCATGAGCCATTATCGTTGTCAACTCTCCCAGATTTGTAGCAATAAACAGAACCAGACAAATAGACACAATCGAATTCAGCAGACCTCGGAAGATATTCCCTTTAGAGGCCGCAATTGACCAGATGATCGTAAACGGCAGTACAGCTAAATCGGCAAATGGCAATAAACGGTTGTACGGTAACACCGCTGCCAGAAAAATAGTAATTGGAACCATCAGTAAAGCAACAGTAATAATTGCCGGGTGCGCAGTAACAACCGCTGCATCTAAACCAATATAGACTTCTTTTCCCGGGAAGCGTTTTTGTATAAATGTTTTAGCTGCTTCTGCAATTGGAGAAAGACCTTCCATCAACAATGCAACCATTCTCGGCATCAAAATCATAACAGCAGACATTTGAATCCCCAGTTGAATAATAGCCTGTGAATCATAGCCTGCTAAAAAGCCCATCCCAATCCCAAGTATCAGACCGATCATCATGGGTTCACCAAAAATTCCTAGTCTGTTTTTTAAATTATCTGCATTAATATCAATTTTATTAATTCCCGGAACTTTATCCCAAACCTTATTCAATGCGTATGTCACCGGCGCAAAATTGACAGTTTCCCCATGAGGCAGAGAAATCCCCGGCAGTCCGAAAAAGTGCTCTACAGCTGGTGCTGTCCAATCCGCAAGCTTAAAGATAACAAATGCATTGATCAGTGCACAGACAATTGCAATCCAGATTGAATCTGTCGCATAATAAATCATGGCTCCCGGAAAGATCAGATGCCAGTAATTCCAGAGGTCAACATCCATCGTTTTTGTCTGATTAAATCGCAGCAGCACAATATTAAAAATGAAGATCACCGGAATCAGCAGTACTGCAATCGGTGTGGCAAATGTGATTGCCGCCCCAATCGGCCAGCCGACATCCAGAATATCCAAATTCAGCCCCAGCCGTTCAATCATTGCCTGTGAAGCAAGCCCCACAGAATCTGAAAGAAGTCCGATTACCAGATTCAATCCTGTAAACCCAATACCAACAGTTAACCCTGCTCTAAAAGATTTGCTTAATGACTGTCCCAAAATAAGTCCGAAAATAGTTAAAATGATCGGCAGCATCGCTGTAGCACCCAAATCCAGTACATAGTTTACAGCAGATTTGATAATTTCTAACATACTCAATTCATCTCCTTCTAATTGACTGTCTGTAATAGTTTTTCAATCTCCGCAACATTCTCACCTGACTTCAACAACTGTAAATTTTCTTCATCCTGGCAAAGTGCAATCAAACGCTGCAGCATAACAACCTGCTTTTTCGGATCTTTGATGGCAAGCATGAAAACCAGCTCCACTTCCACATATTCCTGTGTACTTGCCATAATTTCAAAAGAAATCGGCTGATTAAGTACTCCGACCAAAAAGCCTTCTTTTTTCACATGAACACAATCCGTATGAGGAATCGCCACACTGATTCCTTTCGTCGGCAATCCTGTAGGAAAGTGCTTTTCCCGTTCAACAACTGCTTCAAAATAACTTTCTTTTACAAACTCATACTCAAACAGCACCTGACTCATCGCCTCCAACAGCTTCTCTTTTTCTGTTTCATTGAACATACAATACATAAATTTTTGCTTATCATCACATAGTATTTTTTTCATTTGAAAACCCCATCACTTTATCTTCCATATTTTTCAATTCAATCAGTACTTCTTCCGGCTGCTCACAAGCATCCATTCTTAAAATGAATGTTTCTGTTGCCAAAATTTCTGTAAAATAATATAAACAGGTTCCAATCGTTTTCCCTTCCGGAATACTGAGAGCGATTACATATTTTACCGGATCATTTTGCTTATGATTAAATCTGACTGGCTCCTTTAGCCGAAGAAAGCTGGCTCCGATTTGAATCGCTCCATTTGCTGCTTCACCATGAGGAATGGCAACGCCCGGAGAAATAACGATGTAGGAGTCATGTTCCTCAATCATCTGGATCATACTTTCAATGTATCTCTGCTCTATCAGCTGATCTTCCAGCAAAATCTTTCCAGCTAATTCAACAGCTTCCCGCCAGTCTCCGGCTGACTTGTCCAAAACCACTCGATCTATCGTAAGTACATCAGACAATCGACTGATTTCTTTTGTTTCTACTCTTCTTTTACGTTGATTTAGACGATACAGTTCTTCCAACTCGCTGACAAATTTTTGATGGTACTCTTCTTCAACATATTTTTCAATAATCGGCAAACAGCTTTGAAGCAGTTGTCTGTCTTTTAATGGGAGTGCATCATATTCTGCTTCCTGAGGTGTAAACCGATAGATAACTTTTTGAATAGCAACAATATCATCCTCTGTCAGCAGAGGGTTCACTAACAGCACAGGTGATTTGTCAAATTGAAGAGGGACTGTGGTGATAATTAAATCCTGATTTTCCGGCTGGATTTTTTGCAGTATATGAGAAGAATCCACTGAAACGATATCTATTTGCGGAAATGCCTTTTTAAGCTTAATCTCTATCAGCTGGGCTGTTCCTCTGCCGGAATTACAGATCACTCTCACACGAATTGTCTCTTTAAAAAAAGTATTATTGATATTATTTTCTAAAATTGCCATAACATACATCACAATAAATGAAATTTCATCCTGGGTAATCTCTGTTTCCAAAAATTCTTCAATCGGCTTGACGTGTTTTTTTACCAGTGGAAAAATATCCGCGTACGCCTGATAAACTTCCTCAAACAAACCATTTTTCACATTACTTTTCAACTTAATTCGATAAATAAGCAGCTTTAAATGGTTTTCCAGCAAATCAAATAAATCACTATTCAAATAGTATTTAATATTCAAGTCCTTCGACAAATTAAAAATAAATTCATTGATCAGTATCTGCGTTTCAATTGAATCAATTTTTCTGCTGTTGTTTTTGATATAACTTTTACTTCTCAAAATGGAAATCAGATAGCTTCGTTCGTCTTCTGAAATAGCCAGGGAATACATTTCCTTCAGCTTCTCTGCAATTGCTTCAGCAAAGGATGATTTCGAACTCTCCTTTACATCTGACAACTCTTCGGCATTTTGAATAGTAAATCCCAAAGAAAGCCGTTCAACTATGATCAGCAGATAGCAGACAACCTCCTGATAAGAGAAATCCGAAAGCTGAAGTCCCTGGTCCTTCTCACTTTCCAACAGCATTTGGGCAATTTCCTGATATCGGGTATCTTTATCAATGATATCCAGCAACAGATTTTGAAAGATATTGTTCTCAAAGCCAAGCGCATAATCATAATCATTGTCAAACAGACCATTGAAAATAATCAGCTTCATCATGGCATAGCGGATTTTAGCTTCATTCCCCTGCACCTTGTAACCTTTGCCGACATAGGAATGCAATACTAGTCCATTTCGTTTAAACCAGATTTTCAATTCTTCAATATCGCTCACCAGCGTATTTCTGCTGACCAAAACATATTCTGACAAATAATAAGTCGTTATATAGTCACAACTCGTTACCAGCAGCATAGCAAGAATCGTTCGCCGCTCATCCTGTGACAGATGATAGTTTTGAAACGAAGCATAGGTCTTTAGCAATTCCTGCAAATCCACTTCATCTGCCATTTGGAGATAGCCATCCTCATCGAAAATAATCTTTATCTGATTACTTTTTTCCAGATAATAATTAATTTCTTTAATATCATTTCGTATAGTTTGATCGGAAACTTTAAATAATTCTGCATAGTTGTGAAGTGTTTCTTTCTTCTCGTGTAAAGCATCTAACATAATCTTGTTAATCCTTCTATTCATCCCTCTCACCTCTACACGCTCATTATATTTCATTCACATTTTTTCACAAGCACAATCCCTTTGAAATCGCTATCAAAAGAATTGTGACAGTGATAGTCTTGAAGAAAAAATTTTTCCATGATAAGCTTTTATCATCTAATAAAACACCCTTCTCTATCCATTAAAATAACACCCACCTCGAATATCCAGAAGGGAGTCCATAAAAAATGAAAGCCTTAAGAAAAACTGCTGAAGGATATGGAAAAATGGAGTATATCACTGTTAATGAGCCTTATCCAAAAAAAGATGAACTAAAAATCCGTGTACTGCTTACAGGCATCTGCGGTTCAGATATTCATGCATTCAAAGGAGAATATAACAAAAAGATACCACTGACATTAGGTCATGAATTCGTTGGTGAAGTGACAGAAGTCGGAAGTGATGTCAGGAAATTCAAACCCGAAGATATCGTAGTCAGTGAGACTACATATGAAGTTTGTGAAAAATGCCGCTACTGTTATGAACAGGACTATAACTTGTGCAGCCGGCGCAAAGGTTTGGGTACTCAGGTAGATGGAAGCTTCGCTGAATACATTATTGTTAAAGCCGACCGTTGTCATCAGGTGCCCAAAGCGGTCAACCTCTACTCAGCTGCAATGCTGGAACCGCTCGCCTGCTGTATGCATGCGGTCAAAGAAAAAACAGTTGTTCATTCTGAAGAAAAAATTGCCGTCTTCGGTCCCGGCCCAATCGGAATCATTCTTTCACTGGTTTTGAAATCATTAGGTGCAGAGGTGATTTTGATCGGAATCAATCAAGACGAAAAAAGGCTGCAAATTGCTCACGAACTTGGTATTCCCCATATAATCAACAGCCAAAATCAGCCTCTTGAAGATTCTATCATGAGCCTGACTGAAGACTATGGAACAGATCAGGTCTTCGAGTGTTCCGGAAATATTCATGCTCTTCATCAGGCAATGGAAATTGTTAAAAAGAAAGGCCGGATCATTCAAGAAGGACTTTTCGCCAAGAATATGAATCCCATTAGTATGGACCTTCTTATTCACAAAGAAATTGAATTGATCGGCTCTCGAACTCAGAAGCCCAGCTCCTGGCAGCTCGCTGTTCAATGGCTGGAACAAGAACAGAACGATCTGACTCCGCTCGTTTCAAAAATAACAGCACTGGAAAACTGGGAAGAAGCATTCCACTGGGCTATGAGCGGAGAAGCGTTAAAAGTTTTGATGGTACCATAATCTAAAAAAAAATTTTTTGCGTTGATTTTGATTTCTCTCTGCCTCTACAATATGTGATGATTACCGTCAGCAGTCGTTTTCTCTTCTGTTTATCACTGACAGATTTCCAAAAGAAATCATGGGAGAGGAAAAAGAATAGCTGTCGGCAAGCAATAATAAATAAACTTCCCCTTGTAATAATAATGCCAAACAGCTCTCTATAAATCCTTGATTCACAGTTCCTCCTCTTGCATTTATGGACACATCAAAAAAGGTCGGTACAAACACTCATGTGGGCGACAGCCCTCATGAGTGTTTGTCACAACCTCTTTTAACCAAACTTTTTTTATTCTTTTAATCTCTGCAACTTCTGCAGAAATTCGTATGTCTTCTCAAAATTCCAACAGTATCTTGCTGAATTCCTAATCTGCGATCAATGTGCCAGCATTTCCTGTGCAATTTCTTTTCCGCTTAAATCAGCTGAATAGTAAGTCGGCCAGTTTTCCAATTCTGACGACAAAGCCTCCTGACTCTCATTCCCAAAATAAATATGGAAATGTTCTGCCTTAGTCGGTTCAATGGCGTGATCACTAAACTGAACATATCGGAATGCTCCATTGTCCTGGTCAAGTGCTTCGAAGCAGTAGCGCACTCCTCGATTTCCACCTTTGTAGCTCAATACTTCATAACCCGCATACTTATATTCAGAAGAAAAATGCTCACCTTTTGAATTGATGAATGTCATCTTGTTATTTGTAATCTCAATTTTTTCAATATCTGTCGTATAACCGGCTTCATAATATGCTTTGTATTCTTCTGCAGTCTTATCCTTATTAATTTTTGCTTTATAGTCAAAAACCTGATCAAAGGTTCCATCTGATACAAATGGATAAACAGACTGCCAGCTTCCAGACCAGTCTGACAATGGGCGATCTTTTATTTGACTGTCTTCAAAATAACCATTGTAAACTGTTTTTTCTTTTTTAGCAGATACAGAATCCAGTGCTGAATTTTCACCTGTTATTGTTTTACTTAGTGCTTCCAGATTATCTGCCATAACAGAGATATAGTCTTCTCCATTTTCAATTTGTTCATTCGTCAAGCCTTCAAGGGGATTTAATACCAGCAGCTCAACACCCGCTTCTTCAGCCAGCGTACGTGCGATAGAGTCGGTTGCATTTGCCTCAAAATAAATGTACTGAATATCATTTTCTGTTACAAAATCTTTCAGCTCAGCCAGTCTGGTCGCTGAGGGCTCTTCACTTGGAGACAATCCGGAAATCGGAACCTGTGTCAGTCCGTATTCTACGGCCAAATAACCGAAAGCTGCATGTTGTGTAACAAAGCTCTTTTGGCTGGCAGCTCCCAGAGTATCCTTGTAAGAATGATCTAAGTCAGTCAGTCTTTTCAAATACGCTTCTGTATTTTCAGTAAAGACTGCTTCTCTCTCCGGATAAATTTCAATCAACTGGTCCCGAATTTCTTTCACCTCTTCTATTGCCAGACTAGGTGCCAGCCAGACATGAGGATCCAACTCATGTGAATGTCCGTCTTCTTCAGAGTGATCATGATCTTCTTCCTCTCCCCCTGAAAGCAGCAGCATATTTTCAGTTGCTTTAATAACATGAACATCCCCGTCATTAAAGGTTGTTTCCATTGACGGCACCCAGAATTCCATATTTTCATTGTTATAAACAAAGACGTCTGCATCCTGTAATTTTTTCAAATCTTTGGCAGAGGGCTCATAATCATGTGCTTCTGTTCCAGCAGGTACAAGCATATCAACAGTTCCTTCATTCCCAACAATATTTTTCGTAAACTCGTACATCGGATAAAAACTCGTCAGAATGTTTAATTCTTTCTGTTCCTCTACAGAAGAGCCTTTCCCATTTACTGAGCAGGCACTCATAAATCCAGCTAAAAATAAAATAGATAATCCCAAAATAAGCTTGCGTTTCATTTGTACACTCCTTCATATCTTACGTTTCATTTATACAAAGCGTAATGATTACGTTTTGTTCCGTTGGATAGTAGCAAACTAGAAAAAGGTTGTCAACTATTTATATGCTGATTTCTAAATAATTAGGTGATAAATTCTTTTTCAAAACTGATTCTGAATAAAAAAGAAGGTAAAAATAAAACGTTTCTCAAATGAAAACATACTATGTCACAATCCTGATCTTTACCTTAAATAATACTATTTTCTAACTTTTCTAGTTGAGTTTCTCTCCGCATTATTTTTCTTTCTCCCCTTCTTAGCAAAGTCTTTGTTTTTAGTTGATATCCACTAGCCAATCAAATTATACTATCAACTATTGATCCTTTTGAAGAAGTATCATTTTTTCCTTATTCTCTTGAATGTTTTTTATAGTGAAAATAACTGTAAACACAACTGCTATAAATAGTATTCTTAGAGCTAAATCAAATAAATTCATTTCTCGCTCCTTTCAATTTCATTCTTTTTGAGATACTCTTCAATTAACAGCTGATAATCTTTCCCCAGTACATTTTGAGTTATGCTTTTTCTGTAGAACCTTTTAAAATCTTCTCGTGTATAAACGGCCATAAGCTGCTGTATATTTCCATCAGAAATCACGCTTTCCTTTTTTCTTCTAGAATTTCAGTCCACATAGCTTGTTTCATTTGAACTCATTCTATTATTATTCCAGATCACGCTACTGTCCCATTGATCATCTTCAGTTACTGATTATATAAACTAAATTTTTGAGCAATAGGCTGTCAACTCCTGCATCTCAGAATAAAATGGAAAAGATTTATTAAGTACCAAACCTATTGTAATATCTTTTACTTCAGACTATCTATATCCTAAATAAAAAAAACGCCCTAAATTATCATAGAGCGTGTTTTTCATAGTCATTTAATAATCAATATTCTCAATTGCTTCCCTAATTTCTTTAAGTGTTGCGGCATCAGGATCAACATCAGTATTCCAGCTTTCACCAGTTTCCCGGACTGATCCTTCCCCATTTAAGAAACCACCATTCGGCATAACAAGAAAGGTAGCTTGTTCTCCCAGCTGGTTGTAGTAATCTGTGTACCAAACATCTTTACCATATATTTTAGCCTCTTCAACAGCAGCTAAAATGGTTGCATTTGTTTCAGATTCTACTTTGACTTCTTGTACTTCCTGCACTTCCTCTACTTCAACAATTCCTGAATTTGTTGATATCTCATCAGCAAAGAACGCATATCTACTTAAAAAAAACGTCAAACTAATTGAAGCAATTAGACCCGCTAAAAAAAGTATTCTTTTAATGAGTTTTCCTTTCATGCTAGTCCCTCCATCTTTATTTTTTGAAACCAATATATTTTTTACCAATTACAAACTAAATAGTAGGATCCACTAACTGGATATTTTGAGTAATAAGCCATCAAACCTGATCTAGTTTTGCAATAGTATTGATACCCTGGGTAAATAGCATACTCCCCCATACCATTTCCCCCATAAAGATAGGTCATTTTTGCTTGATCCTGATCTCCAATTAGAGCAGAATCACGAAAAGTTTGCCATAATAAGTATTCTCCGGTACCAGAAGCAGCATAAAAATAATATCCTGAAAAAATCCATCCACTACCACTAAAACTATTTGATCTGTAAGAAGCATTAGCTTTTAATTCATAAACATAGTTAGGGGTATCCGGTCCTCTCAGCAAACTATTTTTTTTGTTTTGGTACTAATTTTGAAGGATCATCTTTGAATTCTTCAACTGTTATTGCCTGTGGATCAGTATCACTATTAACTACTGTTACAATGTTAGAATCAATACTAGGACGCATCTCTACCTCACCATGAATAACCGCTCCGTCGGACAGCATAACAATCGAATCTGAATCTTCCAGTCCATAAGTAACGATTTCAACATCATTCGTAGGTATTTCGGTGGGAGCTGGTTCTTTATAGTTAGCTGCTTCCACACTTTCTACAAATGAAACACTAACGATTAAGCTGAAACCAAACATTAATAGTCCAATAATTCTCTTTTTCATGATATAATTTCCCTTCATTTTTTTACATTTTGATTATATCATAAAAACGTGTCAATAAGTATGGATAATTTTAAATAAAAATATCTTTTCTAATTTACATAGCTAAAAAAATGCAAATAAAATATATATCTCCTAATACTACATAATTGATCTTTTTTTAGAAACCGAACTATTTTCAGCTTCAGGAATTTTTACCGTTCATCTATAGAAAAAATATCCTGGTAAATCCTCAGCTACTGCAGGAGAATTTTTGCTAGGAATTCGAACTATCCTTTTTGAATCTGATTCAGCTGCCGGCTCCAGTTACTGACTATTTTTAAGATAATCATTAAGTAACTTTTGAATGTCTTTATACCTGCTACTATTTTTTTGTAGTATCTTAATTTTTGCAAATTCAGGTTGAGCATTTGCAAAAAATTCTTCTTTAAGTATAGCTGTACCCTGTTCATCATACTCAAACCTGTAAGAAACATCGGGAATTCCTTCTAAAGTAAAAAAGCCGATTTCTGTTCTGATACTGTTCCGTATTCTACAGCGTACACGATATCCGTAAATTTTTTCCAATTACTTATATTTTTTATAAAGAACACCAGCTTTGTTTAACATCAATTTAGTTATAAAATTTTCCAACTTTATTTCTGTTCCGAATTTGTTCGTATCCGGAATTAGAACTATTGACTCTTTGTTGTCTTCAATAGCTGCTATCTGATAAAATTGATTATCAACCTCCAGGAGTACTTCAGAGATATCTAAATAACTGAAGTCTACTTGCAATATTATTAACAGATCTGTCGCTATCAATTCTTTCACTACTTTCTTTCGATGATATAAAAAGTAGTTTCAGATACGAAATTGTGCTATAATATCAATGAAAAAGGAGATATGCTCTAACATATCCCCTTTAACGTAGAACCACTTAAGACGGCAGCATGGTTTTTGTTAAAAAGATAACCGTAAACTCGCTAAAGTTTAACGACGGTTATTTTTTTTGTCATTTTTAAGCAGATTGACAATCAGATTGACTAAAACAATAACAAGCATGCTAAAGCTGAATAGTAACTGGATTGTCTCTAATGCTGACAAAAGGCGTTCTCCTTTCCTAGAATTAGCACTTACTTTCATAAGCACCACCTCCTCAAGAAGTAGCCACCGTCACAAACTTTCCTACCGCATTATTATAACATAGTTTCGAGCTATCATTATTCAATCCACACCCTCTAATTCTTATTAAACTTCCCCATTATATTCTGCAAAATACAAGATACCCTATCTTTTTACACGGTATGTTTTCAGCTCTGATAAGGTTTCTTCCTCTATCAGTGCAGGGGAAATAACGTACAAATCATCACTGATTTTTTCAACTGTTGAATGCATTCCTATCTCAAAAAATCCAGCTGAAAAAACTCCAGTTCGAACAGCACTACTGAACCAGTTTTTACAGAAACTTTTTATGAGCACATTGGGTACAAAGTACTTGGAGGGTTACTTGGAACGAATTTCTGTACAACTCATTTTGTTCCCAGAACATACTTTTGCAAAGCCTTTGATACGCCATTTTCATTATTGCTGAAGGTTTTAATATCCGCAGCCTCCTGAACTTCAATAGGAGCATTTGCCATTGAAACTCCCAGTCCTGCGAGCTTTAGCATTGGGATATCATTAAAGTTATCGCCAATTGCCATTGTTTCCTCCAAATCAACCTGATAATACGACGCCAACTCCAGTAAAGCTCTCTCTTTTGAGACATCGCAATGTGTCACCTCTAAATAATTTTCCTTTGAAAGGTAGAAGGAACTGCTTTCCAATTTCAATGCCTGACAATACGCTTGCAGACGCTCAATTTCCTGCGGTGTTCCAATCAACAAAAGTTTATGAACAGGCATCTCTGCACTCAACATCAGCAGCTGCACATTTTTTTCAATTGGTGTTTCCTTTGTTATACCTGCTTCAATCTCAGCCCATCTTGTGTATTTATCGACATACCAGTCCTCTCCGGAATACAAGTTAATCGTAATCTCCGGAAACCTATCTTTAATGATATCAACAATCACACCCACCTCTGTCTTATTCATCTCATGACTGAGAATAGGCTGATGGGATTCGCTATCCGCTTCTTTCAAAACCAATGCGCCATTATAGCAGGCAAGCGGACTTGTCCTGATACCCAACTCTTCTGCCAATGAATACATTCCTTTGGGTGAACGTGCAGAAGCCAGAATAAAAGGAACCTTCTGCTCTTTTAACTGTTCCAGCGTTTCCTTTAATCCATCATCCACTCTATGTGCAGAGTCCAAAATTGTACCATCAATATCACTCATAACCAGCTTTATATTGCTACCGCCTGTTCCCATTATCGTCACCCTCTAATAAATAATTTCTAACCCGGAAGTAATGAGAGACAGCGTTGATCCTTCCAGTTTCTATCTGTTATAAAATAATCAAAATCACTCAGCTTTCCAAAGGAATATGCCGTTGTCTTTTCAAGCTTGCTATTTTCTGCAAGAAAGATTTTATCTTGGGCTTTCTTTAACACCGTTTTTTTAAGTATACACCTCCCAGATCGTCAGAACTGATAATACTGTTTTCCAGTCCCGCAGCTCCAAAAAACACTGTATCAAAAGTAATTTCATTCAACAATACAGCTTCATTTACTGCATAATAAAATCTGTTTTTAAAATGAAGCTTTCCACCCGGCGAATGTAAATAAATAGTCAGCTCACTAGAAACATACACAACAACCTGTTTTTTTATGCCCTATTAACAACTTACCCACAGCTTATCAGCAAGTATATATTTAGAAAATATTTTTGCTTAGATTTTTACCGAATACACAAGAAAACGTTTTGAGTTTAACAGCAGACAATACTCCTCTAGGAAAGCAATCACTGTAAAAAAAACACCTTCCATCGTTTGGAAAGTGCTGCTTGTTACTTGTATGCTGTTAAAAACGGCTGTAACCAGCCTGTCAGTTCCATATCAAAAATTTTCATTTTCTTTTTTCAATTGCGAAGCAAATTATTAAGAATAGGTTCGCTGCTTCACCTTATAACTTAAACAAATATCCAGCTTACTTATTAAAAATTTTCGGACCTTTTCGCATATTCTTGCGGTCATTCTTTGGCGTCTCCATCTGTTTTGCTCTGCCGCCGCCCTGCTTCTTCTTTATAATTTCCAGCATTTTCTCTTTTGTATTCATTTTCTGCACCACCTTTGTCAATCAAACTTCACTCTCTATCGAGTAAGAAAACATCAGTTGATTATGACATAAAAACGGAAAATTCGCAAAGTAAATTTTGAAATTCTTTAACAATACATAAAAGCCAGGCAAACACCCTCCTTACTTTTTATCAAAAAAACCTTGGCTCTCATTTCACCTTCATTCCTTCTCATATGATATAATCGAGCAAAAAGGAGGGACAGGAAATGGATAAGATTCGAATCAATAACTTAAAATTTTATGCCAAAAATGGGGTACTACCTGAAGAACGGGTGTTAGGTCAGCAACTGGAATTCGATGTTGAGCTGAGACTTTCTTTGAGTAAAGCCGGACACAGTGATGATGTGGCTGATACAGTCAATTACGCTGAAGTAAATGAGAAGATTGCCTCTCGGGTAAATAATTCTTCTTACGATTTAATGGAAGCCCTAGTTTCAGCAATTTTAGATGATATTGAAGCAGGTTATGGAACACAATTAGATAGTGCTATGGTTCGTGTCCGTAAATACAGTGTCCCAATGCCCGGTGTTTTTGATAATATCGAGATTGAAATGGAAAGAAGGTTTAGTGTTTGAGTATCGTTTTTATAGCTTTAGGCAGCAATCTTGGAGATAGATTGGCGAATCTAAAAAATGCCCGTCAGGCACTGGCAGAACATCCCCGCATTACCGTCATGGATTCTTCTCAGATTTATGAAACAGAGCCTTACGGCAATGTAGATCAGGATGATTTTTTGAATGCAGCAGTTAAGATTGAAACAGATTTATCACCGCAGGAATTGTTGGCTTGTATCCAGCAGATCGAAGCAGATTTAGGGCGTAAACGGCTGATTCACTGGGGACCGCGTACCATTGATCTGGATATTTTATTATTTGATAATTTGCAGATTCAGGCAGAGAATTTAACCATTCCTCATGCTGAACTGACAAAGCGTTCTTTTGTATTGGTTCCGCTCAAAGATATTTATAATCAAAAAATTTTTGGAAAAGATTTGGTCGAGTGGATAAATATCAGCGGGAATGCAGAGGAAGTGAGAGGAAGTGACTTGGAATGGTAAATGATAAGCAGCAGGCAATCATCGAAAAAGCTGTCCGCGACATCTTGGGAGCGGTAGGCGAAGATCCGGATCGTCCAGGTTTAAAAGAAACACCTGCTCGTGTAGCCCGGATGTATCAGGAAATTTTCAGCGGATTAACTGAACCGGAATTTTCCGACTACAAGCTGTTTGACAGCCGCAATCAGGAGGACATGGTTCTGGTCAAAGACATTCATTTTTACTCCATGTGCGAGCATCATCTGCTGCCGTTTTTTGGAAAGGTTCATATTGCCTATATTCCCGATGGACAAAAAGTACTTGGACTGAGCAAACTGCCCCGACTGGTAGATTATTGCGCCAAACGTCCAAGTGTTCAAGAAGATTTAACCGTGATGATTGCTGAAAATTTGGAGAAACATATCCCGGTAAAAGGAATCGCAGTTGCAATTGAAGCGGAGCATATGTGTATGGCAATGCGTGGCGTTAAGTCTCCCAACAGTTTGACGAAAACATTTCATTATCGTGGCATTTTCAAAGAAGAACTGGAAGCTAAGCATGATTTCCTGCGGGCAATCGAAAAATGAACATCATTTATGCAACACATAATCAGGGAAAAGCTTCCGAATTGAGACAGGCTTTACGGCTTTTTCAGCTGGAAGAAAAAATACATTTATTCTCTTTAGAAGATATTGGGGATACGCATGTTCCTCCGGAAGAAACAGGAGCAACCTACCTTGAAAATGCCCGTTTGAAGGCCCGCAGCTATGCTCAGTACCTTGATCTGCCTGTCCTGGCAGACGACGGCGGTCTTGAACTATCTGCTTTTCCAGATATTTTAGGCGTTAAAACGCAGCGCTTTTTTACCAGTAATGATCCCGCTCAACAAAATATTGAGCTCTTGAATTTATTTACCGACAAGCCTGATATTTCCAGAAAATGTACGCTGCACGCTTGCTTAGTCTATCACGATGAGGCAGAAGAAGTTTTTTCCGAGGCAGAAATATCAGGAGAAATCACAACACCGCGCGGAGATGACGGTTACGGCTTTGATTCCATCATTTTTTTACCAAAAAAACAGAAAACCTTTGCCCAACTTCCACAGGAAGAACGTCTCTTGATGAGTCCCCGGGTACAGGCATTTCAAAAATTACTGGAAATGGAGGTTTTTAAATGACTGATTTTTCACGTCCTTTTCAAATCATGGGTATTCTGAACACCACACCGGATTCTTTTTCAGATGGCGGGCTTTACCATAAAAAAGAGACCGCCTTGGAGCACGCACAGGAGATGATCGCAACTGGTGTGGATATTATCGATATCGGCGGTCAGTCTACCCGCCCGAACTATCAGGAAGTTCCAGCCGAGATTGAGCTTGAACGAGTCATTCCCCTAGTTGAAGCAATCCGCAAAGAAACAGAGCTTCCCATTTCAATCGATACGTATTTTCCCGAAGTGGCTAAAGCAGCGGTCATTGCCGGTGCAACAATCATTAATGACGTACGTGGTCTGGATACTCCGGGAATGGTCGAAGTTGCAGCGGCTTTTTCGGAAATCGGGCTTATAATCATGCATTCACGTCCACGCAGACCTGTATCACTTCAAGAGGATATTCAGGATTTCTATCAGGAAAAATTTGAATTGTGTCAAAAACATGGAATTGTAGAGAATCGTATCTGTTTTGATCCGGGACTTGGTTTTGATAAAACACCAGAAGAAAATCAGCAAATTCTGAGAAATCCCGCTGCTTTCCGCTTTCAGAATTTCCCTTTACTGTACGGTATCTCCCGAAAAAGAACAATCGGTGCATTAACCGGTGAAAAAAATCCGGCTGATCGGGATTTCGGTTCTGTTGCCGCCTCTCTATTCGCAGCCAATCAGGGAGTGGAAATTGTGCGTGTTCACAACGTCAAAGGAATGAAACAAAGTTTTGATGTTTGGAAAGCGCTTAAACTTGAATAATTAAGTTTTCTCCAGGATTGAGTGGCAGCTCCTATTCCATACTTTATTAGAAAGCTGCAGGAAGGTTCACTTGTTGAACAGTCCTGCAGCTCTATTTGGTCTATCTAGTTTTCTTCTGCTTGCTGTTTCAGAATAATAAAAATAATTGTTACAATAGCCGCTGCAGCAAAAAGTACACTCACTTAATAAGCCAATTGTCGCGCCAAATATGAAAAAGCTCCCATTTTTCCACTGAGCTAATCATGGGCAGAAAAAAATGAATCTGCAACTTTATTTCAGAAATGAGCACAGATGATACTTTTACTACTGCCTAAAATCTACTATTCTCTCAGCTTTTTTATATAAGATTTTTTGCAACAAACATCTAAATTTTGCAACTAAACACAAATAAGAAGTAATAAATGCGCTCAGAGGGTATATTGATTATGAAAGGAGGCAAACAATGAAAATTAATTATTTTTGGGATAAAGATTATTCATTAAATGAAATTGGCATACAATTAAATCCTCAAAATCAACACTTAACCACAAAACTGGATTTAAATTTAAATGGATATCCTAAACTTGAAGTCATTAATCCTATGAATGAACGAAAGTCAACAATCAACTATTCTGAAATTTACCTGATCGAGGCAATGGATCATCTTTCAAAAATTTATACAATTGATGAGAAAATATTCTATGCAAAAGGACGTCTCAAGGAATTCGAGGCACTATCTATCAATGGGATCATCCGAATCAACAACTCTGTTATGTTGAATTTAACAGAAGTTGCAGCCTTTAACAACGGGCAGTATGCCCGACTTGAAGTTCACACAAAAAATGGACAAACACACATCGTCAGCCGTCACTATGCAAAACAAATCAAGGAGGAATTTCAATGTTTAAAGAATTAAAAAATCAATTCATGCAAACCAGTTTTCTAACAACTATTTGGGTACTTGGAATTACAACACTCGTATACGGGAACTCCACCGTTAAGTTGAGCAGTTTTTGGTCTATCATAGGAATTTCAATTATTATAGCTGCAATTTTCGGTATCATTTATCCTTACATTTGGAACTATGGTACTTGGACAGCACCAGTGAATATTACAATAACAACACTGGTCAATTTTTTTGGCGGATTTGCTGCTGTTTTTCTTTTTTCAAAAGACATGTTTGAACTGATCACACCTTACTGGTGGGCAATATTACTGCTGAATTTGCTCCTTCATATCATTGCATTCTATTTTTATAGAAATTATCAGAATAAAAAAATGGTCCCTGAACTGAATCATTTAGCTAAATAAGAATCATTGAGAGTGTCCTATTAAAGAGTTGATACTAGAAAAATCTAGGTATTAATCTTACTTAAAAACCAGTAATACTAATTAAACAGCAGAGCTTGGAACACCTTTCCTGCCCCTCCCAAGCTCTGCTGTTTCTATAACTAAATAATAAACACTTGAAACGCACAATTTCAGATTAAGTGCCTATCTCCTCTCAAGTTTAGTGCAGCCCTAACTCACACAAAACAATACTCTCCGGAAAAATTGCGGTTCTAAATTCAGCAGCTGTTATTTATGAGCAGCACTCATAAAACCTTTATTAATCTTATCTTCTAATTTCCATTGTATCCCCTGCTCAAATCAATCAAGCTCATCAAATCAAACCCTGTATTCATACTTGAGTAGATGGAACACACCACAAATAATTCCTTTCCGGCAAATATCACCTTCTTGAACCTGCCCGAAGATGGAGGAATATGGTAATGCCCATGGACAGCCCCGAGGATATTGTATTGTTCAAACAGGGTCTCAATTTCCGGCTCTGTACAAACATATTCCTTGTTGTATGCATTGCTTTTCGGCGAAAGCATACTGAGCTCATTAAACAGAGGCGCATGGGAAACAATAACAGTGGGGATCTCATAATCTTCAGCAAGCAATTCTTTTAAGGCTTTGAGAATAAAGCGTTGCTGCTGTTTTTTTCGTCTGACCTGTGCAACAGGAATAGTGAGCCCTATATAGCGAATGCCATTATGAACAAGACTGCTGTTATTCAGCAGATTAACTCGAGGAAAACGTTTCTCCACTTCCCCTTTTACCACCTCATAATAAACATGATCACCCGGCGGCAGCAAATACCAAGACTCATCCGGATTGACCAAAAGTACTTTGAACCAGTGCTCTTCGAAAAACGGCCGCCATTTATCCCACTGTTCACCTTTTTTGTATCGACTGTCCGGCAAGACATCCACCAGTTCATGGTTTCCCAGAACATAAATTCCCCGAATGTCTTCATTTTCTACATGAGAATCCGAAATATCTCCGACCAGAATATTGAAGTGATTGTTCGTAAATGGAAACTTGCCGTCAATTGTATGCATGTCAGAAACCACATTGACAAGATTTGTATTTTCCGTTGAATGCACATTTTCAAAATATTTCATCAGCTCATTTGGATCAGTACTATGTGCAACATAATTTTTTCGTATCTCAGACAGCTCTTTTCCATATTCTGAACGTAACAGCGGTTTATTATTTGCCGGCACAGATTCTTTCGTAACAAGCATCGATTCTTCTATCGTCTGTTTCACTTCCTGAGGCAGCAGCGCCAGCGCCGGTTGTATATCGGAATCAAACGTCAGTCGTTTATACATCGTGTGCTCATCAAAAAGATGTGTCTGCACAGCGGTTTCCAGCAACTGGATATTTTTCCCGTCTGTTGTAATCGGCAAAGCGTGCGTCAGCTGTACAACAAAATTTAGGAATTCTGAAATATAGCCGGAGATTCCCGTTTTCACATTTTCAGTAAATAAAAATTTCCCGGGAAGATTTGCGGAAAGAGGACCTGTTTCATCATGCTGCAGCAACCGCCCCAGAATTTGGATCATAAATAAAGGCTGTTCAAAAATTGCGTTATAGGCCTGAACAACTTCAGCAGAGTCCTTGTCTACTCGCTTATTCATCACCTGAAAAATACTCAGCATTAAATATTTCTCCAGATTGGTTTTATGTGATTCAATATATCGCTGTACTTCTTCCGGATGAAGCAAATACTGGATTGCTGCGCGCTGAATATAGTTTCTGGCAGTATCATAAGGAATCGCCGAATATACAAGATCGCCTCTGGAAGACAGCGCCATGGAATCCTCTCTTACATTGTAGGTCAATTGAAAATAGTCATTTTTAAAAAGCGTCTTATTAACAGGACGTCGTTTATTCTCTGGATAAAGATCGAAACGTGAGACAAGCTCCGATGGCAGTACACTTGAACTTTTCACTGATGTCAAAGCATTCATATTCTCTTGCTTTATTGATTCAAACGGCTGCTGTTTTCCAACAATTAAATAATCATTTTCACCACTTGTTTCCATGTAATCACCTCACGCTTTCGAATGAATAACCAATCCATTCTCCTGATTTTTATTCCATAACTTTGTCATGTCTTCCCTTCATTATATCATCTCTTTAATCATTCGAATTAACGGGATTAAAAAAACACACTGAAATGAATGACAAACAAGGCTCGATGCCCTACCTGCGCTCAATCCAGTATGTTTTCTTGTTTCGTACAAAAGTTATGACAAAAGCACTTAGCTCCGAGAACTAAGAACAGGGATGCTCACCGCTTGTAAGCTCTAAACTGTACCAAGCATTTATGCGAGAAGACATCGAATCACTTCTTTCTTCGTGATTCGACGCCATAAAAAGGACAAGCTGAAAATTGCCAAAAAAGCTTATGAGAGCGTATCACTTTGTATTGAGAACCAAAACGGAGTCCTTCAAGAGACTGTGACCACTCTGTTCGGTATAATGATTCTTAATTACCTAAAACCACCTGAAAATTTTGATTTATTTCAGCTTTAATTATCGGGTGCTGCTTTAAGTAATCAGCAATCAATTCTGTCATATCGATTTGAATCTCCCGCACAATTTTTCCTGCATTAAACACCTTGTAATTGCCTCCGCCAACTGCACGGTACTGATTCACAACTACTTCAAGCTCCTGCTCCGGAGTAACTGCTTTTTCATGAAATAAGAGCTGAGTAATTCTTTGTCCCGGCGGCTCACTCATATCAATCGTATAATCAATACCTTCATACATGTCATAGTTATAATACTGCGGCTTTGGTTTGATAAATGCAGGATTAAAAATAATCTTCCCATCCTCAACTGCCAAATAATTTGCCGTTTGCTCCAAAGCTTCCCGCAACTCGGCTCCGGTAATCTTTATCACCGCCAGAGTATTAGGATAAACATAGTTAGTAATAACATCCCGCATGGTGATTATCTGATTGAAGCCTTTTCCTTCATTGTTGAACAGTGCTGTTCCAGATATCTCAGCGCCGCTGGCAGCCATTTGTACATGATTGATAAATTCTACATAAGGATGCTCAACGAGACGCGCCTGCATGGGATCTGTAATCTGCATCGATCCTTCAACCTGTCCCAGAGGCTGATCCAGCCACTTGTCCAAATCATCTTCCAATGATTCGACTAAAGTAAGAATTTCTGGATCAGCCGCAGTATTCTCAACTGAGTGCAGAGCCGCACTGCTGTCAACAACAACCACTTTCTCCCCCTTCTTCTCCACCGTTAACTGAATCTCTCCGATATGACTGCCTCGATAGCCTGGCTGAACAACAGGTACACCATTTAAGAACGCAGCGATTTGTCGATGCTGATGTCCTGTAAAAAGAGCATCAATTCCCGCCACTTCCTGTAACAGCGCATAGCCTTCATTTTCACCGGTCAGCACTTCTGTTGCTTCCCCAGTCTCTAAATCTCTTTCAAAGCCTCCATGATAACAAACAATCACAAGATCAGCCATTTGTCTCAGCTTCGGAATATATTTTTTAGCCGTTTGGATAATGCTCTCAAACTGCATTCCCTGAATTGTTTCTGGTTGTTCCCAGTGGGGGATGTATTGTGTTGTCAGTCCCAGGACAGCAATTTTTATTCCCTCTTTTTCAAGGATCGTATACCCTTGTCCAAAATAAGGCGCCCCCTGTTCATTGAGGATATTGGCTGCCAAAATAGGCGCCGTATAGCTGCTGAGTGTTTTCTTCAAGTATGCTTTTCCATAGTTGAACTCATGATTGCCCAACAGCTGAACATCATACCCCATATGATTTATAACACTTGTCAATTCACTTGCTGAAGACCTTTTTTTTGCAACATAGTAGCTGAAAGGAGACCCCTGAATAAAATCGCCATTTTCAATCATGATTACCGGTCCTTCAGCTTGTTCACGCAGTTCTTTCATTTTAGCGGCAACCTTTGCTGCGCCAATCGCCAAATCCTGCTTGCTTATATAATCAGTTGGATAGACATACCCATGCATGTCACTTGTTTCAAGAAAAGTAATTTTCATTTAATCGCTCCTTTAAAATAGATAAAGAAAAACAGTCTAGACAGCCTCTTGCTTGTCTCGAATAACCGCAGAAACAGAAATGTTCAGCGCTGTCTCTATGAGTTTCACTACACTACATTTCGTTTCGATCTCATCAATTTCTAAATGGCAAAGCCGTTAAGTTTTTGAAGGACTTCGTTCCAAACCTCGAGACAAAAGCTTGAAGCTTATTGTTTTTTCTGTCCCGTCGTTTATTTGAGTTTCCCAAATACTATAAGTCTAAGAACCTTTGTATTTCAGATTCCTGTTTGTATCTTTTGCTTTTATTCACATAAAAGTCGGCAGCTCTGCAACAACTAAAATTAGAGACACTCGAAAAAATCTCTTTCAGCACAAGCTGTATGGCTTACACACTCAAATCAAGGGTTTTCAGCACATGGCCCGGTTTGAAGTTTTCTGACAGCTGCCTTGTCATCTCTCCCTGCTTGAAATGGTACAAATTATAGCCATACCCTTCTTCAAAGCGAACAATTCCAGCACCCTCATCTTCTCCGATAAACGACATGCCGGCAACCGTATAATATGGAATCCCGTTGATTCTTCCTATAAAAGGATGATGAGTATGTCCATTTAATATACAGCGAATATCATAGGGTGCAACTAGCTCAAGAAATCGGTCGGTTCCCGACCACTTTGGTGTAGCACTTTGCTGCGACAGAAGATGATGATGTGTCACCAAAATAATTGGTCGGTCTTTTAGTTTGTTCAGCGTCATTTCCAGCCACTGAAACTGCTCTTCATTTACACAACCATCTGCCTGACCATAACATGAATTGTCAAAAGCCAGAACAGTGAAATCAGGGTAGTCCACAACCTGATTATAAGGTAAGTCGGATGCTTCTTCCTCACACCAGCCTGAGCGGAAGTGTCTCTTGATATCATGATTTCCTAAAGTAACGATCACATCCGTATTCCCCAATGCTTCATACAGCCATTCTTTAAAAAAACGATAGTCTTCTGCCTCTCCATCCTCTGTCAGATCTCCGCTGATAATAACAATATCCAGCACAGTCTGCTGCTGAACACGCTCCAAACATTGTGCTAAAGGGATCAAAGGACTCTGCATACTAGCAAGCATTCCTTTATAGCCTTCTTCACATGCTTCATAGGTTCTGCGAAAATGAATATCTGATATATGCAATATGTTCATGGTTATCTCAATTTCTTTCTAATAATTCCAGTGATTTGATCCAAAATAAACACAGTAACAACCACTCCAATCAAAATAATACTGACTTTCTCCCAGCTGCGCGTCTGAATCGCAAAGATTAAGGGCGCACCAATTCCGCCGGCACCGACCAGCCCAAGCGTTGCTGCACTCCGAACGGCTATTTCAAAATGATTCAGCGCCAGCGAGCTATAAATCGGCAGCAGATAAGAAAAACGGACAGAAAACAAGGTCTGCCAAAAATTGGCGCCAACTGCATACATTTCTTCCACCGACCGTTCATCCATTGCTTCCATTTCTTCTGTAAACAGTTTTCCCAGCATGCCGATTTGATGAACACCAATTGCCATAACACCGGCAAACGGACCCGGTCCAACCACTTTTACAAAAATAATTGCAAAAACCAGCTCAGGAAAAGCACGCAACACATTACAGACAAACTTGCCGACTCTTGTAACCATTGGATGTGCAGACCATAGATTGACGGCACTCAGCAACGTTAACGGAATAGCCAGAACAGTGGCAATCATTGTCCCCAGACAGGCAATACCGATTGTCAGCAGCAAAAGACTGACCAAATCTTCCCCGCTGCCGTCGTAGAAAAAGCACCAGTCCGGCTGACTCAGTCCTTTTAATACATCCATTCCCATCGAAAGCGAAAAAGTACTTAATCCGGAATAATCAATACTCACAGCTGAAATCACAACGAGAGCAATCAGAACACTGATTGACAGTATCGTTTTTTTGCTCATTTCACGAATCATCATTTGAACGACCTCTTAACCCGTTCACTTAGTTTGTCGACAATTGTTACAGTTACTAAAATCGTAAGAATAATGATTGAAACACGCTCATATTTTAACAACGCCAGAGAAGAATTCAAAATCACACCGATTCCCCCCGCACCAACATAGCCTAGAATAGTCGATGCACGGACATTCACTTCAAATGCATAAAAAGCATACCCGATAAACTGATTGATTACCTGCGGGACTACTGACCAGACAGCTGTCTGTATTTTATTGGCCCCAACTGCTGCTGCTGCCTCCAGCGGTCCAAAGTCAATCGTTTCAATCACCTGAAACATCAACTGGGAAACCATTCCAAATGTAAAAACAGCAATCGTCAAGACACCAGTCGCTTCACCTATCCCAAAGATCGCAACAAAAAGAGCGGCTAAGAGCAGCGTAGGAATCGTACGGACCAAGCCAAGAAAAAAACGAATAATCGTTGAAATCAGGCGATTGTCTGTGACTACCGTTGTAGCTGCGAAACTGACTGGTATAGCCAGACCTACACCAAGAACAGTCCCTAGCAGCGACATTGCCAGGGTTTTGAGCATCGGACTGATCAGTCTGGGCAAATAACCAAAATCAGGGTGAATAAATCGCGACAAAAAAGCCGTCATTTGGCTTGAATTCGAAATGACTTTTGAAAAATCAGCTCCCGTAATCCAGACACTTCCCTGAAAACAGAGTAGTAAAAAAAGAAGCAGCAGTAAATGCTTATACCAGTTAAAATGTACAGTCTCTTTCAATTTCATATGCTTTCCCTGTCCTCTTCAAAAATAGCTTTGCCGTAAATCTTTTCCAAACGAGCTTCTGTCAGTTCCTCAGGATTCCCATCAAAAACCACCTGCCCTGCATTCAATGCAATAATGCGTGTGGAAAATTCTCTTGCCAGCGGTACTGAGTGCAGATTGACAATCACGGTTTTATTCATTGTCTGATTAATACTTTTCAGATCCTGCATTACCTTTTGTGTCGTAATCGGATCTAATGACGAAACTGGTTCATCCGCCAAAATAACAGGTGCCTGCTGTACCAATGCACGGGCAATGGAAACCCGCTGCTGCTGACCTCCGCTCAGCTCATCACTGCGTGTATGTAATTTATCTGACAAACCAACTGTTTCCAGCGCATCTTTTGTCCGCTGATAGTCTTCTTTTGTAAACAATCCAAAAATACTTTTTAACGTAGAATAATAGCCCAGCCTTCCGGACAGGACATTCTTTTGAACAGTACTTCGTTTCACCAGATTAAAGCTCTGTGAAATCAGCCCGATTTGTCGGCGAATCAGCCGCAGCTCTTTCTTGCCTGCTTTGGTAATTGAGGTTCCATTAACACGGATATCTCCTTCTGTAATGGGTACCAGACGGTTGATGGAGCGCAGCAGCGTACTCTTGCCGGCACCGCTTAACCCGATAATTGAAACAAATTCCCCTTCTTCTATTGTCAGGTTGATCTTTTGCAGACCCTTCACACCATTTGGGTAAACCTTTGAAACATTGTCAAAAATAATCATGAACTTTCCTCTTTTATAATGAGGTCGGGACAAACACCCTTATGAATATTTGCCCCGCCGGTTATTTAATTTTTCCTTATCGCATGTGTCCGGGAATCCGCAGCCTTTCCCAGACCAATTACTCATTTATTCTGCTGCTTTTTCAGTATATGCTCGAATCGTATCATAAGCAGAATCTGCCGCTTCTTCATAGCCCTGATGTCCCCACAATGACATCGCTTCAGCACCTTCTTCATCAGCTTTCATCCCCAGAAAGACTTCTTTAATTTCTGCCTTCAGTGTCTCATCCATTTCCGGTTGAACAGCAATAGCATCATTCGGGATATCCCCTTCTGTCAGATACAGTACGCTTAAATCCTTAAACAAATCATCATCAGAAAAGCTTGATGCAAATACATTTCTGGCGCCTTCAAATACAAATGCCGCATCCATTTGCCCATTTAATACAGCCGTAATCTCACTTGGAATATCATTGACTGTTGTGATCGTTGCATCGGTTGTCGGATCAACGCCTGCATCCTTCAGCTCCGCCACTGGATAGATATATCCGCTGGCTGAGTTAGGACTCAATGCTGCAATTTTCTTCCCTTTTAAATCCGTTAATTTCTTTATATCACTGTCTGCCCGAACCAGAATTTCTCCTTTAAAGGTATTTGTCAGCTCCCCCTCTAACGGCAAGCCGGTTTCCTGATCATAATCCCCTAGCTGTGAAGTTAAAATAGCCTCTGCTGCATCCATATCTTTGGCCTGAACATAAGCTGCAGGCGGCATAATTCCTATGTCAACCTGTCCTGAAGCCATCGCTTCGACAATTGTTGAATAATCAGTAGCCAAGGTTACCTCTACTTCACGATCCAGTTTCTTTGATAAATATTCGGCAAATGGTTTTGCTTTTGCTTCCATACTGCCGTCATTATTTGTCGGCACGAATTGAACAGTTAATTTGTCCTTCTTTGACTCATCTGAACTGTTGCTGTTTCCTGAATTACACCCAGATAAAGCCGCTACTAGTATAATCCCCATAAACACCTTAGCCAATTTCTTAAAATGCATTTTTTCTCCTCCTGTTGGAAAATGATTTCTAGTACCTCTAAATCATATCAAGAAATGAAACTTTTTGAAGTGACACACGTCACATTTACACGATTTTTACATACAATTTACAAAAAAAGATCATTATCGTTCGCATTGAGACTAAATCCTTTCTACGTTATAATAAAGAAAAAGCACAGGAGAGACTTTCCATGAAAAAAATTAAGGATGCGGAACGATTGTCTTCATATATCGAAAGTCATGATCTTCAGTCCTACATGGATTCAGATCTTTTTGCGATGGCTTCTTTATACTCTTTTGAAAAAGACGAACATCTTATACATACCGGAACCGTTTCTGATTTTCTTTATTTTTTAGTTAAAGGAACAGTCATGGTGTATTCTTATTCTACTGATGCACAAAATATTTGTATCGATTATGCCACACCGGCAACTCCACTGGGAGAGGCCTCCTCTTTGTGGGAACTTCTGCCAAAAAGCAGTGTAAAGGCTGTTACTCCAAGCATTTGCGTCTGTATCTCGTTAAATCGTTATCGAGCAGCACTGCAGCAAGATGTTCGTTTCCTGCAAAATATCTGTCAGCTCCTCAGCTGCCGATTAAACTCAGGCATCAATCTGGCAAATTCTCTGACTGAATCTGTCGAAATCCGCCTGGCCAAATTTATTTTAGCACACCAGAAGAATGAGACCTTCTCTTTTCAGCTCACAACCTGCGCAGCTATCTTAAACGTAAGCTATCGGCATCTTCTGAGAACCATTACCAGCTTTCGTGAAGCAAATATATTGGAGAAGCATAAAAACTATTACCTGATTCGTGACGCTGCCGCTCTGAATGAGCTGGCGGAAAATCTTGGAGCTTCAGTGAAATAGCAGTATGTGATTGAATATAAAATTAACAGAGGATGACACAGCCCTGCTGTTGTCATCCTCTGCTTTCAGTTTCACCTATTCGTCATTCGCTATCTGCTGCTCTAATTTATCCAGCAACGACGTATAGTCTACCTTTTCATAGTCCGTTACGTCAAACTCGTACAATGTCCCCAATTCAAATGCATCATAATTTCTGTCTGAAATAATCTTTTTAAAGGCTTCTTTTGTAATGTGGTTAGTCGCCAGTCTCCGATCGTCCAGAGAATCTCCATAATGATAATGATCCATGATATAGCTCAGATGACGTTCATGTTCACGGTCACGCGTATAACGGCGTTTCCACAGCACGTCGAAATCTGCTGTCAGTCTGATTGTAATGACTTCATAGCCATATGTTTCTGCCATCTTTTGAAGCTGCCCCTTTTGTTTGTCGCTAAACGGATACTCGGAAACAACGACTTTCTTTCCCGCCTCCATATAGAGAGCTAAAGCCTTATAATAGAATGGATACACCTTACTTCGTTCCTGTTCAGCCCGTTCTTCCAAATTATCAAAACCAATTGAATCGGCATAATATTCCTTGATTTTGTCTAATGTGATTTCATACATATCCGGAAATCGTTCACGAAGCTTGTTCATAAGATATGTTTTCCCTGTGCCGGGACTGCCGGCTAGAAGAATGAAATACTTTTTCATTTTTCTTACTTCCCCAAATTAGTTGGACTTTCCAGATTCATAAATAAACCAATCTTATGAGAAACAATTTCCTTCACTGTTCCATTTGCCGGAATCACATTATGACGAAGGGATTTATTGACCTCGGTTTGGCTAAATGACTCTTTCGCTGCTTTTGTCCAATTTACCAACAGCTCCGTGCCCACATTAAACTTACGAATCCCGTTATTGATCAGCTCAGGATAGTCTTCCTCTTTAACCCCTGTTCCGCCATGAATCACCAGAGGAACATCTACCACTGCATTGATTTCTTTTAACAAAGGAATGTTCACTTCTGTTTTAGATTTAAACTGACCGTGATTCGTTCCTATGGCAATGGCCAGCGCATCCACACCTGTTGCTTTTACAAATTCTACAGCATCCTCAGGCTTCGTATAGACTTTATCATCCTCCGCTACGTGGATTCCCTCCTCCGTACCGCCAATCGTTCCCAGTTCACCCTCAACAGACACACCCTTTGCATGAGCATATTCAACAACGGCTTTCGTTTTTAGAATATTTTCTTTAAAGGGTAAATGAGACCCGTCATACATTACAGATGTATATCCGCTGTCAATTGCCTCTTTAATATCATCAAAATTGCGGGCATGGTCCAAATGAAGAACCGCATCCACCATCTCCTCATCAGCGATAGCTTTCACGACATTAACCAATACGTTCATTCCAATGTATTTTGCTGTATCCACACTAGTCTGAATAATAATAGGTGCACCCATTTCTTTTGCTGCTCTCAGCATATCCGGCAGCATCTCCAAATTATGTGTATTAAACGCTCCGACTGTAAAATTCAGTTCTTCTGCTGTTTTAGTGACTTCCTTTAAAGTTGTATACATAATCAAATCCGCCTTATCTCTTATTTATAATTATTGATTTCCGCTAATCGTTACTTGTTTGGCAATTTGCCGCATCTCATCCATTTTTCCCATATAGTAGTCGATCCCCTGATCATCACCGGCCCGTGCTGCTTCCGCCCGCTTTTCGTTATACAGGCTCATCAGCTTCTTATATCCGTCGCCGATGCTCTTTTTATTTTCCAAGCTTTTTTCAAGCTGTTCGATTGCCTGATCTTTTTCATTCAAATCGGACAGTTTAAGTCCCACTTGCTCAAAAAGCTCTGCCAGTTTATTATTATCTTGGGTAGTTGAAATTTCCTGATTCAATCGGTTAATCTCTGATCGAATTTTTTCCGCTGCCTCCGGAGACAGAACTTCTACTTCTTTCTCCGGTTCTTTTTTTTCTTTCTTTTTAAAAAGTCCGAACATTGGATATCCCTGCTTTCAGTTTAAAATGCTTTCAAAATCGGGCTCAAAAGCCATGCATACAATAGAGCTGCTGCGACAGTATCCACATCAGTTGCTGTTGCATTAACAAAGCCCATTGAATTGAAAATGGTAACCAGCAGTGCCGGCAGCAATGTGATAAAGAAGCCGTGCGCAATCCCGCCGATAATCGCTCCTCTTCGTCCGCCTACAGCATTTCCGAAAATCCCTGCAGTTCCGCCTGCAAAGAAGTTTGTTAACATTCCCGGAAGGATCATGGCAAGTCCGAACATCGGCAGTGTAAACATTGCGATAATCGTTCCAATCGTTGTAGTGATAAATCCCAGTATGACTGCATTTGGGCTGTACGGGAAGAATACCGGACAATCCAATGCCGGAATAGCATCGGGAACCAGCTTCATTGCAATCCCCCGGAATGCCGGTACAATTTCTCCCAGCAGCAGACGAACACCCGCCAGCAGCACATAAACCCCAACAACAAACTGAATTGCCTGAAGAAATGCAAACATAATATAGTTTTGACTGCCGGATAATTCAGAAGCAAATGACTCTCCTGCAAAAACTGCTGTAATAATGTACAGCGGAACCATAACAACCATCACGGACAAATACGTATCTTGTAAGAACTCAAAGTGTGACGGCAGCTTGATATCTTCAATGGATTTTTTATTTTCTCCTTTTTCACCAAAAATCTTGGCAACCCCGGCTTCAAATAAATAACCAATCGTACAAAAATGTCCTAAAGCAATATCGTTGGACCCGGTAACTTTTCGGATAATCGGTTGAGCAACAGCCGGCATCGCAATGGCAAACACTCCGCCGACAAAGCCGCCAACCAGAATCAGAACAAATCCCCGTAAACCGGCAAAATACCCAAACACTGTTGTCATCGTAGCCATCCATAAAATTGCCTGTCCAGTTAAGAAAATATATTTCCATTTCGTGAAGCGGGCCAGTAAAATATTAAACACAAAAATTGCCAGAAATGTTAACGCAATGTCTCTGCCCAACCCTAGATCATTCATTGCCTGTCCATTGATCGCTTCAATTGAAGGAATAATCCCCTGCATCTGGAAGCCTTCAGTAAATATCTCACCAAAATATGTCAGACTGCCCACAATGATACTTGAGCCGGCACTCAGTACCTGAAAGCCTAAAAGAGTTTTCAATGTACCTGAAATCACCTGACCTGCCGACTTCTTTTGCAGAAGCAAACCCAGCATTGCTATTAACGCAATGGTGATCGATGCCTGTGTCAAAATGTTTTCGATAATAAAATTGATAATCCCCATTTCTCTTTCCCCTCATTTCTTTTTTTAAATAACCCCTTTGTCTTTTAAGACTGGAGTAATTTTTTCCTCAATCTCATCTTTAGAAACAATATTTTTCAGATAAATCATTGCCGTTTTAGGATCTACCTGAAATTTTTCAAATTGGGAACGGAAATTCTCAGCTGTAATAATCACATCCGGCTTCATGGAAGCAGCCGATGAAATATCGCAGTGATCCAGCTTTGCCTCTACACCCAGTTTATTTAATACATCCTCTGCTGACATTTGTGCCGCAAAGCTGCTGCCCAATCCTGCTCCGCATACGAATAAAATATTTAATTTGTTCATGTTTTCCTGCCCCTTTTCTTATTTGTAAAAACTACTCAGATAACTTCACAGTTTCTTTATTCCGGTGACTTGATATTTTTCCGATTATTGACTTCATTTCCATCGTTATTGGCTTTGAATCGATTTTATCTGCCCAATACTTAAGCTTAAACGATCCTCCTCCTTCCTGTTATTCTTCCTCTTCCGAAAACAGCAGCTGCTTGAACTGGGTCATGTTTGTACAGTTGATCAACTGATTCAGCTTCGATTCATCATTAATCAAGGCAATCAATTCTTTCATAAGATTTAGATGTGAATAAGAATCAACTGCTGCCAGACAGAAGATGATCTTCACCGGGTCCATGTCTGGATTTCCAAAATTAATCGGGTGCTCAATCGTAGCAACACTGAGACCCAGCTTCTTGGCACCGTCTTCCGGTCTTGCATGTGCCAAAGCCAAATGCTTGCCAATCACAATATACGGTCCGAATTCTTCCACGGCACGAACCATGGCATCAACGTACTGTTTTTCAATAATGTCGTCTTTCACCAGTGGTTTTGCAACCAGCTCAATAGCATCTTGCCACGTCGATGCATTTTTCTTGATCATAATATGATTGTCTGTCAGGATGTCTTTTAACATTGGTTGGATCTCCCTTTTATTTATTTCTAAGCTGTTCCTCTCAAATATCGCCTCCAGCTTGCTGTAGATGTTCCGATTAACCCGGCCGCCGCTTTCTTCAATGATCGTTAGAATATTCGCAAACAGCTCTGTTGATTCATTTCCATGCGGCTCCAATCGCTGAAACTCATTATTTTTCTTTAAAAACTCTCCAACTATCGGAATATTTGCATCCGTAAGAATTGGATCAATGACCAGAACCGGCTTGTTCTGATAAGCTACATTAAACGTAGTAAACACCAAATCCACATCCAGCTTGTCCACCAGCTTCACTTCTTTGGAGCTCAACACCGCAACAACCTCAATTTGAGGAAATTTCTCTTTCAGGTTTTCTGCAAGCAGATTGCCTGTAGCTATACCGTGGTTACAGACCACAACAGATTTATAAATATATGTCAGATCACGATTGATTGCGCTGGCAACAGTGGAGAAATGAATGACCAGAAAGGCGATCTCATCTTCAATGACTTTCCCGCCAACTACTTCTTCAAGAGTCGGAATAAACTGCATCACAGCACGATAGATAGGGTGATAGTTAGCTTTGATGTTATCCTTTAACGGGTTAAAAACCTGAATATCATTTTTAACTCTGACGATAAGAGCCGCTATATGCTTGTACAAGTTCTCGCACAGCATTTCTTCTTTTGAATTAAAAGGAATATGTGTCTCATTTTCTACAAATTGAATCAGTTGGATTGTGAGTAACTGAGCTTGAACCCATTCAAGCGTATTCGATATGTCTCTTGTGTTAAATGTTTCAATTGTAAAACGAATATAATTACGTTCTACTTGCGGTACATCTTCCAGTTGATAGCCTTTAATAATTTTATCAATAAAATCAGAGAAGACATCATCTTCAAATTCCGCATTTTTCCAGCTTACTGCTGAGATAAGCTCATGCTTTTTTACCCGCTGAATCCAGATCAGAGTGAACAGAAGAATTTGATTTTTGTAGATATCATTTTCCTGCCTAGGGTGTTCACCAGAATAAATCTCGGCAAGCTTTTGGATTTCTTGTATATTGAAATACTTGTTAAAAACCTTTTGTGCTGGTGTTACGCTGGAATCTTTACTCCTCGAGAAGTCGATCATACCCAAATTCTGATTAATCAAATCGTAAATCATTGTTCGTATGGAGCGTTCAGGACCTTTATAGGACAACCCCTGCTTTCCATAGCTGACAATTTCTATTCCGTATTTCAATAAATCTGCTCTCAGCCGACGCATATCTTCATCCATGGTACTTTTAGAAATTTGAAATTCCTCTTCTTTGCGGTTCAAATACACAGGATTTTTTTCATAGGCGATAGACAGGACGATATCAAAGGTCCTCTCATTCCGGTTTAACAGGTCTCCATTTAGGTTTAACAGAGCCGCTTCCAGTACCTTCTCTTCCTCCGAAGTCATCTTCAGCAAAAACCCTTTACTGCGGATGGTCAGAATTTCAGGCAATTCTTTACTGGTCAACCATTCATTAGCCTCAAGAATCTCTGTCCGAATCGTACGCTGACTTACATTAAAATCAGCTGCCAATACCTCTGCTTTGATTGGATATTCAGATGCGCTGATTCTTTGAAGTAATTCAACTGTTCTTGTTTTCATAGAAGTAGGTTCCTTTCTGATTTCAGTATATGCCCTTGCCAATAAATTAAAAAGTGGAGATTTCTTCCAACTAAAACGGAAGCAATGCAAGCGCTATCAACGCAAAACTATTTCATTATTAATTCTGTTAATTTCAAAATGAAAACTAATAATGTACTAAAGCAGAACAGGATTACCAAAATTGTGTATTTCCCTATGGATTTCCTCTATCTTACTACGATAATCAAAAATTAAAAATTAAAGCCCTTTTTACTAACACTTGGTAAAAAGCAGCTTTATTATTAAACGAAGCCTCATATTTTGACAGCAGCTGATCAAAGGAATTTGAGACAGTAAATCTAAAATAGACGATTAGTGTTATGTCCGGATATTAATCTACTCTATTACTGTTAAATAAGATCCGTCTGGTAAGGGAAAATTTTGGGATGCGACAAACGGATGTCACAGTCCCATATACAAAGAAATAGTTGTATGCAGACAACAAGCTTTGAATGTGAATCTTTCAAGCTTTAAGCGGAGTCTGCCTCTTGATCCAGCAAAATGCTAGACGACTGACAATCGCTGTTAATTTATATTGGCATGTATCCAGCAGTCTCATATGTAATACTATTGGATATACTTCACATTTCTTGAATTAGAAACATAACTTAGCTTTAAATCGGTCAAGATATTAGTAAAAAAACTCAAAAAAAACACCCTCCAGAATATGGAAAGTATCTTGAAATCCTTGATAATACAAAGAGTAACGTTTTGATAATTGGTTGAAAAAGTTGGTAAACCCCAAAGTACTATTGCAAGAATAGAAAATGATACAGTGAATGCTAGTTTTAAAATCCCCTATGAAACTGCTATCAAAGCAGGTAAAAAGTTACATGTAGAATTTAAGTACTATATCAGAAATGATTATTTTCTGAACACCCGATTATTTAGCTGCTGCTTTTATAAGCATATAAAGCTCATCTTAAAATCTCCCTATTGTACAAAGAGGAGCTGCACAATATCCCAGAAATAATTCTGATTATTGTGCAGCTCCTTTTATCTAAACTCTATTCTCTGTACTTTTTAGTAAAGAATGGCAGCCTTCCTTTATACAATCCATTTCCCATTAGGACTTGATTGCCAAGCTTGGAACAGATCTCCATTTTTCTTAATTGCAAATAAGTCTAAATGACCATCTTTGTTTTGCTTCATCATTGCATTTTTCTGGAAAGGACCAGAGATAGTGATACTTTTCCAAGGAGCAAAATTTGGTGCTGCTTGTTCCGAGATAAAAAGATCCCCATTTTTCTTTAAAACAGAAATAACGAGTCCGCCATTTTGATTGGTTGTTGCAAAGACATTTCCGTCAAATGGTCCAGCAATCGTTTTAGATTCCCACTTGGTGCCCCCATTTACTTTGGTTTGCCAAGCTTGATACATTGAGCCGTCTTTGTTTATAGCAAATAATTCTAAACGTCCATCTGCATTTGAAACTAGAGTTACTTCTGATTGAATATTATTCGTCAAGATTTCCATATTAAATTACCACCTTTAAAATTATTTTTGTTCTACACAAGAAAAATTTAAATGTCAGTCATTTCTTCCAGCTCTGCCTTACCATCTAATGGTTTATAGATTGTAACGATTGAAAGCTTTGGTTCAGAATTTGGAGCAACAAGAGTTACTTTACAAAGGATCTTATACTTCACACCAGCAACAACTTGAGTGCCTATTAAAGCAAATGGTTCAAAAATTGAACCACGTATACTACTTGTTGCTTCTTCTAGAATTTCTTTTACCTCGTTACTAACCATTGGAGTTTCCGGAATAGTCCAGCTGCCTGCGTTTGTCATAAGTAAATCCTCCTAAATTTTATTTACAAAATGAATGATCCATCCTGTGAATAAAGTATACAACAGCATTCTTTTTCATACAAGTAATTATTTATATTTTATTTATAGATACACAAAACTTTCTTTTAATTCACTTTTTGCCAACAAATAGAATGGTTCATTTACAAATCCTTCACTATCTGTTCACATAATGATCTTTATTTGATTAAATTGAACATAAAAAAATAACAAATGAGACTGATGAAAGTAAACATACTTTTTTCAGCCCCATAGTTATTTTTAGATAAAAACATATTATTTTCTGAGATAAGATTGAATTGCGACACTAAATTTAACAGAAAAAACCTTTCTGCTTTCGGTCTGACAGAGTTGTACAACACTAAATGTCTACGTTCCAGATCACAGAAGCAAATCCTCCCTACATGTCCTCAATTAAAACATTTATGTACATAAACCCTAGTCAATATAATTTTTCTCTGTTCAAAACAGATCCCAGTTAAATGAAAGCTTAATATAGGTAATTATTTCTACAACGCTTCCAGTTTTCTCTGATCAAAGAGGACAAACACTCTCAACACTACTATCCCAAAATCTATCAAATTATATTTTTGTATAATTTTATCCATATTAATAATGGTGTTGTTGGGTAAGGCTTAAGAGGAAAACTCTTCCTGTGCTCATTTTTCCCTTCTACGGTTGTCCAGCCATGATTGTCCAAGTCACTACACCAGAATAGGTACCGATACTTGACACCGTGGTTTTAGTTGGGTCTGCAACTAATTTCAATCCGGGCTCTGCTGACGTATCGCCCCATGTGCCAGTGACATCAAAGGTACCGCCAGAGGCATTGGTATAAATAGGCTGGCCGCCGGAATCCAAGGTTAGAGAGATTTCCTCTCCTGCACTGTCCACATACCAAAGCGCTTCGTTCATTACAGAACCTGTTTCATCATTTTTCATGTTTGTAGTTAATGCGGCATACAATGTCCAGCCATCGGCTTGATTGGCACGAGTATCTGTAACTACCAAATCACCATCTGTACTTGGGTTGTCTACCCGCTGCACCTTCGCATTGTACGTGATGCTGCCAAAGTCAACGGTTGACGGGGCTGATTTTAGAAACAGCTGCCCTGTGACTTTATAGGTCACCGTTTGTGCAGTCTCTGTAATAGAGAAATTGGTTTCATTCTCCGGTCGCACACTGATCTCATACCCTGCTGTTTCCAGCGCTGTCAGCTGATCCTGAACCGCTTGGAACTCACTGCTGGTTAAGTCAATCACATCCCCCACATTTAAAGCAGTATCAATGGTTTGACCTTCCCCAATTGTCAGGGTATAGCCGGATAATACTGTTCCGCTCTCATCTTCAAACTGAACGGTCAATACGGCATCCATGTTGATGACAACGACCTGAATCGTTGTTGTTAATGGCGTAGACAACCCTGTTTCTGCGTTTGCCGGCACCGTTAACGTCACCACATACGGCGTATCCGGTTGTAAATTACCGTACTCATTCAAACCGCCAAAATCACTAACCTGAACATACTCTGTTAAATCAGTGAACGTACCATTAGCAATATTAAATGCTTCCGGCTGACTGTTCGCCAGAATATATGCTGCTAATTCTGCATCTGTCAGGTCTCGAATATCGACATAAGCTACTTCTAAATCATCGGCAGTAATACCTGAAGCTTTTTCATAAACAATTAATGTCGCTTCAATCACCGCTGTATTCGGTGCAGCATTGCCGTCTGCATCTGTGGCCCGATCCGATACATTGATTTTAATGGTGTGTGTGCCTACAGTGTTTCGTTGGAGCTCAGCTTCTGCTTCATCCGTATAGGCATAATCAAAGCCGGTATTGATTGGACTGGTATCCGCTGCATCCTTCACGAACGCACTTGGATCAGGCAGATCATCTCCCTGACTGATATAGAAAGTCACCGGTGTGGCTGTAGGCGGCGTCTTATCCAAAACAACCTGTGTCGGTTCTTCTGATTTCAGATTGGCGAACCCATACGCATGGATGACATTTCCAGCAGTGAAATAATTTCCAGAGCTGATCGTGTACGACCAGTTGCCGTCACTGTCCGCCTGAACAGTAAAGTTATCACGCGTTTCCTGCGCCATTCTGGTATCTTCAACGGGTGATTCAATCGTATCATTAACCCCTTTTTCTTTTGCGGAAGTCGTCCCGTTCAGTGCTTCTTCCCAAAGTCGAATGTAGGTGCCCGGAACTGCATACCCATACACTGTATACGAGCCCGGATCATCAGGATTATCATTCGAGATACTATGAATGGAGACACTTGGATCTGGAATTCGGGTAAACAGCACACGCTGTTGTCTTCGAGTTGTAAAGTTTGCCCTAAAGCTGTTCAGTGTAGCATTTGTCATAGAGTTGGCAGAGGTAATCGTTGGAGTATAGCCATTATAGGTTAAAAGCATGCTTGACATTGGTATATAAGAGTAAGTATAACCTTCGTCACCATCTACTCCTGTTGCCATATTTCCATCAGCCCATTGATATACATTCTGAACGGAAACATTTAGTACACCGCCATTCCTCATATAAATCAATCCATTAGAACCGCTTATTGATTTTGTTTTTTGTAAATTAACTCTTTCGGCATCAGAAAATTTAAAACTTGATGAAGTATTACCTAAATACATCAAATTTTGACTTGTAGAAGTGCTATCACTAATGATATTTAGTATCCCTTTTGATGCAATTTCAAAATCTACTGCTGCATTAGCATAAAATAAATGTGTACCTGATCTCACCATATTTTCACCAGTAATATTTAACGTTCCTGAAATTGAAACTTTACCGCCTGCCATATAAAAAGGATTATATTTGGCACCATTAGTAGAATCACTGTATCTATCAGTAATCACTGATAAAACAGCCCCTTCTTCAACAAGTAAATTGGAATTGCTATTTTCCATATAAACGACAGTAGGTTGAACAGTATGATGTGAGACAGCTGTTACTTTTGCTCCACTTCTTATAATAAAATTACCCGAGCTGATATCTATTACAGATGCGTACCCTTGGGTAAAATTCTCAGGGTTTCCTGTTTCGCTTTCTCTAACAGCTGTTACGACAGCATTTTCACCAATTTCAAGATTACCGCTTTCTCTTAAATGGATTGGCACTCCACTTAAAGCAGAGAAATATGCATTAGAATTGGGTGCAATAGTTGCTGCAGCAACACTGATCGTCTGATTATGAGTATAATTGACATCAAAATCTCTTATAACAGAACCATCTTTTCTAACTGAAGTATATGTAGCAACTTGCTGCACATGTACATCTCCACCAAAAGACACTTTTGAACGTTGAGACTCAATTAGCTGTGAACCAAAATTGGTAAAGTCAATGTAATTAACTGTCGTTCTTGACTGATAAGCATTGGATAAATCCCAAAACTCCATTATTCCCCAATAATTACCATGGAAGGTGTTCATATTTTGTAAAGTGATACCCCAAGCTTTGGACGTAGTAGTCATCGTTCTATTTGTAAAACACCAGGTTATTGATCCTTGATCCCATGTATAACCATCGCCTTCAATTACAACATCCCTTGCAATACCTAAAGCATTAAAATAAATAAAGGTTGTCCTACCATTAGTATTGCTTGACGAATTCCTATATGCAAACCGTTCTGCAGCATTATTTATATTCGCTACTTGTCTGGATGTGTCATTACGACCTAAAGGAACAACGATATCATCAACAAATTGAATATTGGTTACACTAATGGTTGCTAAAGCGACATTTAATTTTTCGTAAGTATCAACGAAACGAGTATGTTTGTATTTTTCACCATAAGTCAGTTTTGAATTACTTAGATAACTTGTCATCCCTTTTGATTCAGCTAAAACTGGATAGAAAAACGGAGCGTAATAATTATTAGATTTCACATTGATATTTTGCAACGTAATATCCCAATAACTAGAAGTATTCGTCGCTGCATTCACAAAGCCGATTGCTAGATTTCCAAAATCAAAGGTATGTCCATTTCCGTCAATAACCAGTGATCTGGAAATCGCAGGCTTACTGACAAACAGATACTGGTAACCAGTATCAAGATTCACAGAATCTTTATCAAACAGACCTTCGTAGTTATTGAGTGTGCCTGTAAGCTGGATATCATTTGCTAATGAAATCGTTGTGATACTTGAATCAGCTAAGGCTTCAACAAATGTTTGCCAGTCCGTTACTTCTGCCGTACCGGCTGCAAGCAGATTTACTCCTCTCTTCTCCACTGGAAAAACAGCACTTTCTTCTGTCTCGTTTTCAGCTTCTTCCTGAGCTTCAGAAGTCTCTGTCTGCTCTTTCTTCACATCATTTCTCAGCATGCTGCTGTCTGCAGCAGGTATTATATCCTGCTGCAGTAAATCTGTTCCGCTGGAGCTTATTTCAGTTTTGACGGCCTCTTCATTCGCCTTAATCGGAGTACTCAAGGTCCACTGGAATACTAAACCTGTAAGTGCAATAGACAAAACAGCTGTCAAACTTTTTTTTCTGATTTCCATATTTTTTCAACTCCCCCCCTTTTCTATTTTTTTGTGTCAGACGGCATACTATATTTCATTTTTCTGACTATCCAATCCTATCCTTCTAATCAACTGGAACAACTTCCTCTCATACCTCTTATTCTTTACCAGAATAAATCCGATTTGATATTGGTATATGGGAGTATTTATTTGTCCCAGTCTTATATTAAGATGATCTAATTTATGACAGCAGAAAAAGTGAAACCAAATTATTCACATTACATCTATATAAATCAAATCCTCTGGTTTTCTTCGATTAAAGAAGATAAACACAAGTAATACCACTATCCCAAAATCTATCAAATTGTCTTTTTGTATATTTTATCTGTATTACTAATGGTGTTAGTGGATAAGACCCCAGAGGAAAGCTCTTCCTATGCTCATTTTTCCCTTCTACGGTTGTCCAGCCATGATTGTCCAAGTCACTACACCAGAATAGTTACCGGTACTTGACACCGTAGTTTTGGTTGGGTCTGCAATTAATTTCAATCCGGGCTCTGTTGGCGTACCGCCCCATGTACCAGTGACATCAAAGGTACCCCCAGAGGCATTGGTATAAATAGGCTGGCTGCCGGAATCCAATGTTAGAGAGAGTTCCTTTCCTGCACGGTCCACATACCAAAGGGCTTCGTTCATTATAGAACCTGTTTCATCATTTTTCATATTTGTGGTTAATGCGGCATACAATGTCCAGCCAGCGGTTTGATTGGCACGAGTATCTGTAACCACCAAATCACCATCCGTGCTTGGATTGTCTACCCGCTGCACCTTCGCATTGTACGTGATGCTGCCAAAATCAACAGTTGACGGGGCTGATTTTAGAAACAGCTGCCCTGTGACTTTATAGGTCACCGTTTGTGCAGTCTCTGTAATAGAGAAACTGGTTTCATTCTCCGGTCGCACACTGATCTCATACCCTGCTATTTCCAGCGCTGTCAGCTGATCCTGAACTGCTTGAAACTCACTGCCGGTTAAGTCAATCACATCCCCCACATTTAAAGCGGTATCAATGGCTTGACCTTCCCCAATTGTCAGAGTATAGCCAGGCATCACCTGATTTTCTTCATTAACAAACACTGCTGTTAAAACGGATGCTCTGGTAACCATAAGGGTTGCGGCAGGCTCAAATGCGGTATCATGAAAATCAAAGGATTCTGCCGGGTTGATATTTCCACGCTCATTATTGGTTGCAGGCGGGTCAATTACACCAGCGTTGCCTGCCAACCCTTCATTATCTCGTAAAAACACTTGTATTATATCGTCTTCTTCCAAGGTCAGTGCCGTTAAATCAATGGTGAAATTCCCATCATCATCCACTGTTACACCAGAGGTGTCAAAGGCTTGCCCATTATGAGCAGCCGTCACTTCCACTTCCTTATTTTCAGAATGTCCCTGAATGCCGGCAGCCGTTTTTCCAATCATTTTCGAGGGAAATTCTGCTGGTTTTGGCGGTACAATTGGGAACACCTCCACCGTATCTGTAAGAATCAGATTTTCCATTCCCGGGGTTAATTCGCCTGAAACCAGCTTTACTTCCTTGATACGAACTTTGTCGCCTGCTTCCAGGAATTCATCTAATTCAATGTCAAAGAGTCCTCCTCTTGGCTCTTCACCGTAAACGCTGAGTCCAACTTCGTCCTTAGTATGCCCCACAGTGGTAGCAGTATATTCTTCCAGTGAACCATTCTTTCGTTCCACTTCTACGATTACTTCTGCTTCATCAGTCCATGCTGGACGAGTTGCTTCCAGTCCTACAGGAACACTCACACGTCCATAAATATGCTTATCCGCATTGGTTGGTACACGTAATTCATCTGCGATTGCCCAGCGCCCATTGTTTGAGCTTATTCGTGCATATTCCTGCAAGCCTGTCGCACCAATCGTTGACGTATTCAGCTCTTCTTCACTGCTGGTGGATACCAGTGTCCTTAAATTAACCCCGCTAAATTGATAATCTAAATTTCTAAAATTCAAATATGGATCACCGTCTAAATCTGAACCCCCTTCCCAAAGAGCCAAGTCACTGTTGATACCTGTTAGTTGTGAATTAGCAGTTGTAGAAAACACTCGTCCGCCGCCTTGACGATCATTCCGAAAATCTAGGAACAATGGATTATCAAATATAATGTTCGCAGCTCCTATATCGAAAATAGCCAAATTGGAATCTGTATTTCCTCGTGCTTCAAAGTAACCATAATTAGATACTTCCAAGTCCACATCAAATTTAGTAAAACCCAATACATTAGTGATTGCCGCACCATCTTTTGCATGAATCCTTACTTCACTCCCCATATCTCTTACAATGAAACCACTTCGCAAATTACCATTATCACCTACAAACCTCACAGCATCGACACGGTGTGTAGTAGTACCCTGCTTTTCAGTATAAATAGATAATTTCCCTCCTGATTCAACAGTCACAATAGTACCAGTCCGATTTCTCAAGCCTCCAGATTGAGTAGAAGTAGTGTAATCAGTTTTTTGAATATCCACAATAGCATTGGTTTGAATGGTTACTTCGATAGCTTCCAATCTGCTACTTCCCATGACTCCTTGCAATATTTCAGCCTCAATCGGATTCGTTACCTGAGAAACAGAGGCTGAACGCGTGCCATCCTGATGAAGTTCGAGGTAAGAGTGATTTTTTATCACTGTCTCTAGAGCATTGTAAAGGAATCGAGGTGAATTAATTTCAGAATTATCTATGACTATCGTCTCTCCTGCCACAAACCATAACTGTCCAGATAGAACATGTATTTTACTATCTTTAACTACTGTACTCCCTTTTTCTCCTAAAGAACCTCCTATGGCAGATTTATCTAGGGCTGCTTTAACTATAACCTCACTATCGACAATAGACATATCTACATTGTCTCCCCAAAAAAGTATTCCGTCTTTATCCTCAGCTGTAATATCAATTGTTGATTCACCACTAATATCTACCTGCGATCCTTCACCATTGACATAAATCGCCCTACCACTATTCATAGTAGATCTACCTGGATTATTAATAGATATTTCAGACCCGCCTGATAGCTTCAATGTCGGATTAGAAGTACGATTTCCAATGCTAATATCATCACCATTAATCACAGAACCTCCCGTATTAATATCAATCTTACTTTTATTTTCCAACAAAAGAGAAGCATCTGTTCCTAACAAGTCTATTCCCGTCATACCTGTCATTACTATATCGCTATTATTCAACCTCATCTCAGGAGCCGTACCGTTCATAAGAAAAGTACGACCGCCAGTTACAGCTGCATTCATATTAAATACACTATTAGTCAGCAATACCTGAGAATTATCCCCTTGCAGGTTGACCCGTTGTCCACTAGTACTTTCAACTATTCCTTTACTATCTTGAGCGATTATTTTTGGCTCCTTGCCAGATAGGTAAATTCCTTCACCTGTTGTTGCTGTAACATTTAATTCACCTAGTTCTATCACTATACTTGGTTGGTCGCCAGATAAATTAATTCCTTTACCTGTTGTTGACACAACGTTTAATTCACCTAATTCCATCATTACACTTGGTTGATTGCCTGATAAAAAAATTGCTTCCCTTGTAGCAGAACTTGTAGAAATCTTTCCATCATCAACTTGTATTTTGGGCTCTTCACCAGATAAAAAAATTCCGCGTTTAGCTGCGGTACTTGATATTGTTACGTTTCCTCCCGAAAAAACAGAGAGTTTGGGGTTCGCTCCAACTAATGCGATAGTATTACCATTCGTATTTGTAGGAGAAGTTGTTGTCCCTATGGTACTCACCATCAAGGAAGCGGCTGTTTGTATTAACAGCTCTGGATTATTGCCACGCAAATCGATTGTATTAGCTGTAGCCCACACACCTGCTGTTGGTGCTGCTGTTGTAATTGAGACAGATGCGCCTTCCTCAATTGTTACTTTTGGAGAAGATACCGTTTCAGCTGAGAAAAAGACTGCAGTATTTCCACGGCTAATAACAACTTCTGCATGATTTGATGCGATTATTTCTTTTGCTTCAATAAATGTTCTCGTCGATTGCGACCGTATGAAGCTGGAATTACCTCCAGTGAAGTGGACAACACCTTGAGGAAGAGCCGCTAATTGCATGGTATTCGCATCTACTTCTTGAATATCTTCCAATTCAAGTGTCCAATTTCCACTAGCTTCTGCTGAAGCGCTCACCAATGGAGTTGTTCCGCTTTTGGTAATCGTTACATTTTCCATACGGAAAACAGACGGTTCAGCTACTTCTTCTAATTGAAAATAGAAACTATTATGTGCAAAATTCAATGTATGTCCATTCCCTTGAATCAGCAGTGAACGATTTACCGCCATTGCACTTCCTGTATTTCCAACTAAATTCTCTTGTACTGAAATAATTGAAACCTCAGACCTGCTCACAGCTTCCTTAAATTCATCCACCGTCGAAACCATTACCGTCTCACCAGTAAATGAATTAATTTCTTCGGCTGATTGAACATTAGTGCCTACTTGTGTAGGTTCTACAGTTGCTTGATTCCTAAGAGTCAGTACCTCTGGCTCACTTTGAATAGAAAGGGGGGCATCCTTTTTAGCTTCAATCGGTATTGCTGGTTTATACAAATACCCTATTGTTAATAAGAATGTTATTACTAGCAGCAGTTTAGTAATTTTTTTCATCTTTTCGCCTCCATACGCAATCACTTACTTTGTTCTTGTCTCTTTTTTAGAAAGCCGTCAAGTCATTCAAATGATAAATTTCTCATCCACTACCTCACCATTCACATAAAGAAAATTCCCTGAATCATTGATCTGTTCTTCCAGCAGACCAACGATTCGGTGAACCTGCTGTGTCTCTCCCTCTCCCTAGCGAAATAGTATCAGATCAAGCCGGTCAATCGCTTTCGTCCCTTGAAAAATCGTATTGTTATCCTGTAACACAGGTACCCTATTTTCCCCTCTACGGTTGTCCAGCCATGATTGTCCAAGTCACTACACCAGAATAGGTACCGATACTTGACACCGTGGTTTTGGTTGGGTCTGCAACTAATTTCAACCCAGGCTCTGTTGGCGTGTCCCCCCACGTGTCAGTGACAGCAAAGGTACCACCAGAGGCATTGGTATAAATAGGTTGATTGCCAGACTCCACTGTTAAGGCAAATTCCTCTCCTGCACTATCCACATACCAAAGCGCTTCATTCATTACAGAACCTGTTTTTTCATTTTTCATGTTTGTAGTTAATGCGGCATACAATGTCCAGCCATCGGCTTGATTGGCACGAGTATCTGTAATCACCAAATCACCATCCGTGCTTGGATTGTCTACTCGCTGCACCTTCGCATTGTACGTGATGCTGCCAAAGTCAACAGTTGATGGTGCTGATTTTAGAAACAGCTGCCCAGCAACTTTATAGGTCACCGTCTGTACAGGTTCTGTAATAGCGAAATTGGTCTCATTCTCCGGTCGCACACTGATCTCATACCCTGCTGTTTCCAGTGCTGCCAGCTGATCCTGAACCGCTTGGAACTCACTGCCGGTTAAATCAATCACATCTCCCACATTTAAAGCGGTATCAACGGTTTGACCTTCCCCAATTGTCAGGGTATAGCCTGACATCACCTGGTTTTCTTCATTTATAAATTCAACCTTGACTTGCGCTGACTGAGGAACATTCACAATTAAAATAATTTGATCTTGTGAGAACGATGGCAACAGTTCACTGTTGTATACGTCCAACGTAAACACATTTTGTCCCTGCTCAAGCCGCTCCTGAGGAATTGTTAAACTTGCAGCAACAAATGACTCACTACCAAGTGCAGTAGCACCCCAAGTATCTATTACAGCTCCTCCTTCTTTCGCCAAAACAAAATTCAACGAGTCTCCTGTGTCAGGGTCCTTCCAATAAAACGGGATTGTTAAAACATCGGTTCCACTGGTTATTAGTTCTTTTTCTTTTACTGAATTCTGTGGAGTCCAAGAAAGTTCAGCACGTCGATCTTCCGCATTTACCCAGAAATATGCAGGGAGACTAAAGAAGCTCTGAAAATTAGAAACACTGCTCAGTTCTCTCCCTTCGATATAACTCATAAAATTGGTCTTAAAATGATTGTTTACGAATCTTCTGATTTTTATATTATCAATAAAAAATTCTACACTTTCACCTGACAACAGCCGTAATTCACCTGGATTAAACGCCACTTTTATCTGTCCATCAACATCCAGTATTGCAGACTTATGTTGAGTAGATCCTATGACTGCTCCAGCTCCATTACGCCTAATATAGCTAATTAATACTTCCTCACCTTCATTTTCAACTATCCCTGCCTCTACAATTCCATTCCATTGAGATACCTCATAAGGTAGTTCCCCTCTTACAGAAAATGTGCTTTTTAAACTAACACTATCATCAGATGACACAAAAACCGAGCCCAATTCATCTGTTTCAGCAACTACAACAGAACTCTCCTGTCCAGTTCCATCCTTTAGAACCACATCACTCTTTACTTCACCACTTAGTTCAACAGGTACTTGCGTAAATACAAAAGCTGTTTCTCCTTGAAATATCCCGTTTGCTGCTGAAAATCCCCAATATGCTTTATATCCATTCGTAGCCAACTTCAGCTCTTGGTTCAAATCTGCCCAAGGAATTTTGACAATTGGTGTTGCTTTTCCTGTAACAGGATTCCTTAACTGATAAGAAAATGATTTTGTCCCTGTTTCAAACGAATAAATAAACTCATACCAAGTACCATCTTGAATACGATCTCCTAAAATACCTGGTAATGAATAGGTCTGATAATGCTTTATTCGTGCATTTCTGGTTTCCTTTAACAAACCTGTAAACCACCATCCTTCATCTGCTAATCCAGGTCCTACAGCTTGATACCCTTTTTCTAAATTTCCAGGAAAAGAATAAGCCACATGCGGTCCATTACTTTCTCTCACATCATATACAGAGGTGTCTCCTCTATTAGCATATAAATCAAATTCCACAGCTACAGAATTTTTTATTGCACCTTCTTCTGGTGTATGAAGCGTAGTCCCCAAAAAACCTGATTTAGAGCTTCTGGCAGCCCCATACACGCCTAAATTCTGACCATCAGTTGATTCATTATTCTCTGTTGTTAGGGCTCTTCTACCATTGGGATCATTATGCATGACAAACGCAAACCCATCTGCTTTCGTTGTACCAAAATTCACATACGCTCTTCCGTTGAAAGATTTAGTAAAATCTAAACGATATGTACTTTCTGACCAAACAGACACCCAATTACTTCTTCCTGATAATTTAAGTTCTGTATATGGAAAGCCGCCGTTTTGACTAGGATCATTAATATTATTGACCTGAATTCCACTCCCATTAGGCGAAGTAAACAATCCCTCAATTTGGATAGCTCCTTTAGGGATCTTATCAGCACCTTTCTCTGCTGCAGCAACTCCTTGACCACAATAAAAATAAATTATCATCAAAAAAAGAGCACAAAGTACCTTTCTTTTCATTTCTTTCATACCTCCCCATTAATAAGTTCTAACTTGTACTATTCTTCCTTAAATTTCCACTATAAATCTGATTCTCTGGTTTTCTCCAATTAAAGAAGATAAACACAAGTAATACCACTATCCCAAAATCTATCAAATTGTCTTTTTGTATATTTTATCTGTATTACTAATGGTGTTAGTGGATAAGACCCCAGAGGAAAGCTCTTCCTATGCTCATTTTTCCCTTCTACGGTTGTCCAGCCATGATTGTCCAAGTCACTACACCAGAATAGGTACCGATACTTGACACCGTGGTTTTGGTTGGGTCTGCAATTAATTTCAATCCGGGCTCTGTTGGCGTACCGCCCCATGTACCAGTGACATCAAAGGTTCCCCCAGAAGCATTGGTATAAATAGGCTGATTGCCGGAATCCAATGTTAGAGAGAGTTCCTCTCCTGCACTGTCCACATACCAAAGGGCTTCGTTCATTATAGAACCTGTTTTATCATTTTTCATATTTGTGGTTAATGCGGCATACAATGTCCAGCCAGCAGCTTGAGTGGCACGAGTATCTGTAACCACCAAATCACCATCCGTGCTTGGATTGTCTACCCGCTGCACCTTCGCATTGTACGTGATGCTGCCAAAGTCAACGGTTGACGGGGCTGATTTTAGAAACAGCTGCCCTGTGACTTTATAGGTCACCGTTTGTGCAGTCTCTGTAATAGAGAAACTGGTTTCATTCTCCGGTCGCACACTGATCTCATACCCTGCTGTTTCCAACGCTGTCAGCTGATCCTGAACCGCTTGAAACTCACTGCCGGTTAAGTCAATCACATCCCCCACATTTAAAGCGGTATCAATGGCTTGACCTTCCCCAATTGTCAGAGTATAGCCAGGCATCACCTGATTTTCTTCATTAACAAACACTGCTGTTAAAACGGATGCTCTGGTAACCATAAGGGTTGCGGCAGGCTCAAATGTAGTATCATGAAAATCAAAGGATTCTGCCGGGTTAATATTTCCACGCTCATTATTGGTTGCAGGCGGGGCAATTACACCAGCGTTGCCTGCCAATCCTTCATTATCTCGTAAAAACACTTGTATTATATCGTCTTCTTCCAAGGTCAGTGCCGTTAAGTCAATGGTAAAATCCCCATCATCATCCACTGTTACACCAGAGGTGTCAAAGGCTTGCCCATTATGAGCAGCCGTCACTTCCACTTCCTTATTTTCAGAATGTCCCTGAATGCCGGCAGCCGTTTTTCCAATCATTTTCGAGGAAAATTCTGCTGGTTTTGGTGGTACAATTGGGAACACCTCCACCGTATCTGTAAGAATCAGATTTTCCATTCCCAGAGTTAATTCGTCTGAAACCAGCTTTACTTCCTTGATACGAACTTTATCGCCTGCTTTCAGGAATTCATCTAATTCAATGTCAAAGAGTCCTCCTCTTGGCTCTTCACCGTAAACGCTGAGTCCAACTTCGTCCTTAGTATGCCCCACAGTGGTAGCAGTATATTCTTCCAGTGAACCATTCTTTCGTTCCACTTCTACGATTACTTCTGCTTCATCAGTCCATGCTGGACGAGTTACTTCCAGTCCTACAGGAACACTCACACGTCCATAAATATGCTTATCTGCATTGGTTGGTACACGTAATTCATCTGCGATTGCCCAGCGCCCATTATTTGAGCTTACTCGTGCATATTCCTGCAAGCCTGTCGCACCAATCGTTGACGTATTCAGCTCTTCTTCATTGCTGGTAGACACCAATTCAGTTAAATTACTCCCGCTAAATTGATAATCTAACTTTCTAAAGTTCAAATATGGATCACCGTCTAAATCTGAACCGCCTTCCCAAAGAGCCAAGTCACTGTTGATACCAGTTAGTTGTGAATTACTAGTTGTAGAAAACACTCGTCCGCCGCCTTGACGATCATTCCGAAAATCCAGGAACAATGGATTATCAAATACAATGTCCGCAGCTGCAATATTGAAAGTACCTGAATTATTTGTAGCTGTATTTCCTCGTGCTTCAAAGTAGCCATAATTCGATACTTCCAGCATCATATCAAATTTAGTGAGGTACCATGAGTTAGTGATTGCCGCACCATTTTCTGCGTGAATTCTTACCTCACTTCCCATATCCCTTACAATGAAACCACTTTGCACATTACCATTACTACCTCTAAACGCTACAGCCGCATTAGGAGCCGCATTTTGACTATCACTAGGCACACCATCTCCTTTATTGTAAACAGATAACTTCCCACCTGATTCAATAGTCACCACAGCACCAGTCGCATTTCTTAATCCACTATTATTATTAACTTTTCCATCGGTCCTGCTAATATCCACAACAGCATTGGTTTGAATGCTTAAAGTAGTATTTGACAATCTGTCAGATCCCATGACGCCTTCATGTATCCCCTCCAGGAGATTATTACCAATGGATGAAGTGCTGCCATCATGATAAAGTTTGAGGTAAGAATAATTTCTTATTACTGTCTCTAGGGCATTGTAAAATAGCCGGGGTGAAACAATTTCAGAATTATCTATAGTTAATGTCTCTCCTGTCATCAACCATAAATTCCCCATTGGAATATGTATTTTACTATCTTTAATTACAGTATTCCCTGTTTCTGACTTAGTACTTTCTATTGCAGATGCCTCTCGAGCTGTTTTAACCATAATCTCACTATCAACAATAGAAATATCTCCGTTCATTCCTTGGACAAATAATCCTGCTTTACTACCAGATACAATATCTATAGAAAGTATTGACCCATCACTAATATCTACCTGCGGTTTTTCACCCGATAAATAAATCGCATTCCCACTACGCCCCATGCTCTCAATAGATATTTTAGACTCATTTGATAACTTTAATATCGGATTAGACTCAGCATTTCCAATTCTAATATCCGAGTTAATAGTCCCAGCTCCTCTACCCACAATATTAATCGTACTTTTATTTTCTAATAAAAGAACGGCGTCAGCGCCTGATAAGTTTATTCCATTAGAATCGTCTCTATCTGTTATTATTATTTCACTATTGTTCAATCTCATCTCAGGAGTCGTACCTCCCATGAAAAAACCTTGACCATTAGTTGCTTTCATATCAAATACACTATTAGTTAGCAGTATCTGTGAATCATCCCCTTGCAGGTTAATCCGTTGTCCACTAGTACTTTCAATTATTCCTTTACTATCTTGAGCAATTATTTTTGGCTCCTTGCCAGATAAGCAAATTCCTTGACCTGTTGTTGCTGTAACATTTAATTCACCTAGTTGCATTACTAAGCTTGGCTGATCACCAAATAAAAAAATTCCGCGTTTAGCTGCGGTACTTGATATTGTTACGTTTCCTCCCGAAAAAACAGAGACTTTGGGGTTCGCTCCAACTAATGCGATAGTATTACCATTCGTATTTGTAGGAGAAGTTGTTGTCCCTATGGTACTCACCATCAAGGAAGCGGCTGTTTGTATTAACAGCTCTGGATTATTGCCACGTAAATCGATTGTATTAGCTGTAGCCCCCACACCTGCTGTTGGTGCTGCTGTTGTAATTGAGACAGATGCGCCTTCCTCAATTGTTACTTTTGGAGAAGATACCGTTTCAGCTGAGAAAAAGACTGCAGTATTTCCACGGCTAATAACAACTTCTGCATGATTTGATGCGATTATTTCTTTTGCTTCAATAAATGTTCTCGTCGATTGCGACCGTATGAAGCTGGAATTACCTCCAGTGAAGTGGACAACGCCTTGAGGGAGAGCCGCTAATTGCATGGTATTCGCATCTACTTCTTGAATATCTTCCAATTCAAATGTCCAATTTCCACTCGCTTCTGCTGAAGCATTCACCAATGGCATTATAACGCTTTTTGTAATCGTTACATTTTCCATACGGAAAACAGACGATTCAGCTACTTCTCCTAATTGAAAATAAAGATTATTATGTGCAAAATTCAATGTATGTCCATTCCCTTGAATCAGCAGTGAACGATTTACCGCCATTGCACTTCCTGTATTTCCAACTAAATTCTCTTGTACTGAAATAATCGAAACCTCAGACCTGCTCACAGCTTCCTTAAATTCATCCATTGTCGAAACTTCTGCTATTTCACCAGTAAATGGATCAATTTCTTCAGCTGCTTGACCATTAGTGCCTACTTGTGTAGTTTCTACAGTTGCTTGATTCCTAAGCGTTAGTATCTCTGGCTCACTTTGAATAGAAAGGGGGGCATCCTTTTTAGCTTCAATCGGTATTGCTGGTTTATACAAATACCCTATTGTTAATAAGAATGTTATTACTAGCAGCAGTTTAGTAATTTTTTTCATCTTTTCGCCTCCATACGCAATCACTTACTTTGTTCTTGTCTCTTTTTTAGAAAGCCGTCAAGTCATTCAAAGGTAATAAACGCATGCGAACAACCCCTATCACCTGCTCCTTGTCAATCAGTCCATAATCTCGACTGTCATACCCATATTCTCTGTTGTCTCCTAAAACCAAATAACAATTCTTGGGGATGACCGCTTCCCGGCTGATATCATACTGATCAAAATCAGCCGTGTACTGTCCCCCATTTTTTTGGGCTTCATTGATTTCATCAATGATAAATTTCTCATCCACTACCTCACCATTCACATAAAGAAAATCCTCTGAATACTTGATCTGTTCTTCCGGCAAACCAATAATTCGGCGAACCTGCTGCGTCTCTCCCCGACGAAACAGTACCAGATCAAACCGGTTAACTGCTTTCGTCTTTTGAACCAGAACCGTATGATTATCCTGTAATGTCGGCATCATGCTGTAGCCGGAAACTTTGGTGATTTTAACAAATAACGAACTGACAAACAGGAAAAGAAGCACCGCAGCTAGGAATGCCGCCCACAGCGCCCCTGCCCCTGTTCTCATACGGTGTAACAGGGGTCGCTTTTTACGCAAGACTCTTTTGGGGGCACTTTTACTCTCCCGTGGCTTCTTTTTCCTCGTTGAAGCCGGTCGTTTCGTCAATGTCTTTTGATTAGAAGACACATTGGTTACCGGTTTCGAACGCTTCTTTTGACCGATCACTGCAACAGCCTTTTTCTGTGGTCTGCTGTTTGCTTTTCCTGAACGGCTTTGGCTGGCAGAAGCAAGTGCCGGTCGTTTTCTTTTCTTCTTGGCGGACGAGTGCTTCCCGACTTCCCCTTTTTTATTGCTTGGGGTGTTTTGAGGGGAGGAGGGTCTTCGTTGATGAGGCGAATTCTTTTGCTTTAATTCTCGACTCATTCATCCTCACTGGCTCCTTCTTCCTCAAGCTCGGACTGGTTCACCTTGTAATACTCAAAAGCAGTTGTCTCATAGGTGATCGTCTTCTCAATGTCTGCCAAAAACTCTTCCGCCAATTCACCATTCCCGTAAAAATTTCCGCTCATCATTGTTGCATTCATCCCTAGCTCAGACAAGGAGGCATAGTACCGGTTTAGAGCCGATTGCCCCTCCGGTGTATTCACAGTACTGGCCTTCTTGGTAGAATAAGCCGCCAAGGTGGTCGCCAAATAGCGAATGTTCTGCTGTGAAGCTACCTCTGTCTCTTCCTGCTGGGCAGCTTTCGTCAATTCTGCTTTGAAATCTCTAAGTAAATAATACGAGCGAACAATTAACGCAGAATCACCAGAAGACAAATTAATCGACTGATAATAACTGGCATAGCCTGCGCCGCCTCCACAAGCAACAGCCGATATTAATAGAACAATGACGAAAAGCAGCGCCCGTTTGCGTCGTTGTTTCAGCTTTGCGATGGCAGCCGTCCATCTTCTTCGCTTTTTCTTATTCTTAGGCGGTCGTTTCGGCAATCGTTTTAACTTCTGACTTTGAAAAAAGATCTGAGCTAAAAAGTAAAGGGTCAGCAGCAGGAAAATAATCGCTCCAGCCACAGCTCCCATAATAATCCAAGCAAGTATTGTCATTTTCAGTACTCCTACTCTTCTTTAACGTCTTTTCTTCTTGAGTGTTCCAGTATGACTATTCTTTGACGGTTGTTTTTTCTGCGTACCTTTTGCGGTCTGCATATCTCGTTGTTTCTTTTTGCGGAAAAGAGTAATCAATCCAAAGATCACCACAACTGCTGCGACAAAGCCGCCCACAATGAGTGCAATCAGCTGCCAGTTGATTCCTGTTTCCTGCGTCAGACCGACATCCCGCTCATTGTATTTCTGTGCTTCATCCTCTGTAATCTCAAAGTCTTCCGTCCATTCCCAGCGCTGTTCCCCAGAAGTGGCCAGAACATGAGTCGTGTAAGAGCCGGCTTCCATTCGCTCCCCATTCATACTAACCGGAAACTCCATAAAGGAGTTTGGCGCCATTCGCATAGAGGTCTTTTTCGCTTCATACAAAACGGTATTGCTGTCCTTTTTCATCACCTGTGCTTCCACGGTCAAATCATTTAAATACGCCGCAATCACATTAGAAAAATTAATGTACACAGAGTTGCGATAGTTTAACTGTCCTCCATAGGCACGGTTAAACTGAAGATCAGGGACAAGCTCTGTGTCACTCTCTTGTAATAGAATGGACACCACATAGGCATACTGATTGACAACCTTAGACCCTCCGCTAGAGTCTGCGTCCTCTGTCTGCCCCGCCTTCATCATTTGCAGGCCACCGGCAATGACTCCTTCAAAGCTGGTTTCAGGCATCTTAACAGTAAGCGTCACTTGCTTTGTCTCACCGGCTGCCAATTCCACCGATTCAGGACCCGTTACCAAGTCCTCAAAAGCGAAAGCCAATGATGCATCATTTTCAATGTCACGATTGGCATATTCAATAACCCCTGTTTTATTGGTTTTGGCGCCATTCAATGCCAGATTGACAGTGATTGCTTCTGAGCCTGGATTACTAAGAATAACAGCGAGGCTCTGTTCCTGACCAGGGGTCATCATTAGCTGATAATAGCCCAGATTCGGGTTTAGTTGATTTTCCGGAAATTCAAGACTATAAGTAAAGCCCCCTATAGAAGAAGATTCCCCTTCTGCCTCTGCTCCCCAAGCAGTTATGTTCGTTGCTGTCACTGTGAAACTCAGCAGAAAGAAACTGATGAACACCTTAAAAAAATTATTTACATTCTTTTTCTGAAAGTCTTTCCTCATTATAATTAACCTCATCATTTTTATTTATAGTGAAAACAAGAGATGTGTTCTATGTATATACATTGATTGAAAAAGCAAGCTGGTAAATAATTACCAGCTTACCCCAATAAAACATAAAACTAATGGTTCTTTATTATGCAGTAGCACCCATTGTCCAAGTAACTGTGGCAGTATATGTTCCTACAGTCATTGCAGATGCAACACTTAAAGGAATATCCAATTGAACAGCATCTTCAGCTGTTCCAGGAGTACCTGCTTCAGAAGTCGCGCTTTGACCAAATTCCAATGTCCATAGACCGCTTCCTTCGCCTTCTCCTGCAGAAACAAATGTTTGTGCACCTTCTTCTGTGCTCAATACAACGGATGCCGGAACTGCTGCTGCAATTGTTCCTGTTCCTGATGTTGCCAATAGTGGGTTTGTGTATGTGATTGATGCGCCATTAAGCGTTGTTGTATCGTTTGTAAATTGGCTTGTCAATTCACCGGTAATTGTATACCCAGTATACGAACCAGTCACATCACCAAATGATACGATATTCCCACGTGTTTCACCTGTTTCTTCGCCCTCCTCATCAATTAAGGCGATAGATCTAGCATTTACAGAAGTTGTCCCAACTTCAACACTGCCAAATTTTAGATTAGAAACTGCAATAATCCCTTTGCTTTCAATATCCGGGTTTGGTATTATCCCTGGTGTTTCCGGATCGATTCCAGGTCCCTCTGGATTTTCCGGGTCAATAATGCTGCCTGGATCTTCCGGGTCAATAATACCGCCGCTTACAGTTACAGTACCTTCTGATCCTAGAGATTTTTCGTCAGCACTTGCTGCTGCTGCTCCGATTGTTGCTGCTCCGATTGTTGCTACTAACGCTACTGCACATAATTTTCTTAATTTCATTTTTTGTTCCTCCTAGATTTTGTGATATATATATACAAATGGAATGATTCCAATTTGCCGAATGTTAAGTGCTGCTTTATTCTGTTGGTGCAGCTTCCAAACTCCACGTTAATGTGGTGGTATATTGAACCGGATAAATATTAATCGTTTCCGGTACACTTAGTGATACCGCTGAATTACTGTAGCTGGGCTTGTTGAAGAGTGGATCAATCATGGCATTGCCATTTTTATCCGTCAACGCAGTCAGAGTGTTTTCCTGATTCGAAGTATTTTCACCCGATGCGCCAAAGGCAATCGTCCAAACCCCTTTCCCTTGACCGCTTCCAGCAACTGCCACGGTATACGCTGTGTTCATTTCATTGATAATTAAAGTATCTCGACTAACCGTTGGTATCTGACTGTTTCCATCTGAATTTGCCCAGCCATTGCCAAAAGACAAGACCGCTCCCTTTAAGCTCTGATCTTCAAGTGTTTGAATGATTGAGCTGGTAAATGGTGTATCCTGTGACAAGGTTAACGACCAGCCGGAGGGTTCCGAACGAAAATCACTCACTTGGATATAATACCCGCGAGCAACTGTATCACTGTAAAACAGCTGGGCCAATGAATCATACGTTCGATTAGTCTCTGTGATTTCAGCGGCCGCAAAATTCAGACTGGAAACAAAGTCAATTCTGAGATCACCGGTGGTGGATGATCCTTCACCGGGATCGACTTCGTTCCCCGGCTTTTCCGGATCAACAGGCAGACTGATGTCCTTTCCTTCCACGTTTACAGAACCTCTGCCGTCCAGACTGGAGGCGCAGGCCTGTTCTCCAACAGCTGCCGTCATACCGGCGAAAAGAAGCAGAGCAAGCGAACACTTGAAATAAGTAATAAGTTTCATAGCTCCTCCTTCTTTCTCCGACGGAAGAGGAAGAAGGAGATCAACGCCGCGATTAAACCTGCTCCCATCAGGCTGTACTTTTGTACGATTTCACCTGTGCTGGGAAGGGTTCCTCCTCCTTGTGGTTTTGTTACTGTTGCTGCACGGCTGCTGGAAGTTTGTGCTGGTTCAGCGGTCGATGGTTCTGGTAGTGATGATTCAATAGTCCCCTCATAAAATGTAATTTGTCCTTTAGTCTTGACTTGCCCTCCGGCACCCATTGTTGCCGATGCAGTTGGCGAAAACCCAGCTATACCAACCAGGAACAGGGCAAGACTCAGGAGGAAAGCTTTTCTTATAGTCATTTTTTCCTTCCCTTCTACGGTTGTTCAGCCATGATTGTCCAAGTCACTACACCAGAATAGGTGCCGATACTTGATACCGTGGTTTTGGTTGGGTCTGCAACTAATTTCAATCCAGGATCTGCTGACGTATCGCCCCATGTGCCAGTGACATCAAAGGTACCGCCAGAGGCATTGGTATAAATAGGCTGATTGCCGGAATCCAATGTTAGAGAGATTTCCTCTCCTGCACTGTCCACATACCAAAGCGCTTCGTTCATTACAGAACCTGTTTCATCATTTTTCATGTTTGTAGTTAATGCGGCATACAATGTCCAGCCAGCGGCTTGATTGGCACGAGTATCTGTAACCACCAAATCACCATCCGTACTTGGATTGTCTACTCGCTGCACCTTCGCATTGTACGTGATGCTGCCAAAGTCAACGGTTGACGGGGCTGATTTTAGAAACAGCTGCCCTGTGACTTTATAGGTCACTGTCTGTGCAGTCTCTGTAATAGAGAAATTGGTTTCATTCTCCGGTCGCATACTGATCTCATACCCTGCTGTTTCCAGCGCTGTCAGCTGATCCTGAACTGCTTGGAACTCACTGCCGGTTAAGTCAATCACATCCCCCACATTTAAAGCAGTATCAATGGTTTGACCTTCCCCAATTGTCAAAGTATATCCAGGCATCATCTGGTTTTCCTCATTAACAAACGCCACTGTTAAAACTGATTCTTCAATATCAACTGCATTTCCTGAACTTACTCGGGCATAGTCCTGTAAGCCTGTCGTGCCAATAGTTGAAGTATTCAGCTCTTCTTCATTACTAGTGGATACCAACGTACTAAAATTAGGCCCACTAAATTGAAAGTCTAGAGTATTAAAACTCAAGTATGGATCACCGTCTAAATCGGATCTACTTTTCCAAAGAGCCAAATCACTATTGATACCAGTCAGTTGTGAATTAGTACCTGTAGAAAATACTCGTCCACCACCTTGACTATCGTTCCGAAAATCAAAAAATGACGGGCTATCAAGTATCACGGTCATATATCCAAATTCGAAAATGCCAGAGTACTCTGTAGCTGTATTTCCTCGTGCTTCAAAAGAACCATAGTTAGATACCTCTATTTCCACATTAAGAGAATTGTGCGCATGCAGATAACTAACTGCGGCACCATTTTCTGAATAAATTTTTATCTCACTATCTGGGTCCTTTACAATGAGACCACAGCGCACATCAGTAGCAACTTGGTTAATTACTACACCTGCATTCCCAAAAGCATCTCTTGGACCACCCTGTCCTTTATTGTAAACAGATAATTTCCCTCCTGATTCAACAGTCACAATACCAGGCTCATTGAAATATATTCCTGCATTCATATTCACTGTACCCGCCATACTCTTACTGGTTTTATGAATATCTACAACAGAATTGGTTTGGATGTTTAAAGCACCACCCTTAATGCTTAGTAAAACTGCATTAAAACTGTTCCAAGGGTCACCATTGTTAGCATCATCTTGGTGAAGTTTGAGGTAAGAATGATTTTTTATTGTTGTATCCTTGGAAGTATACGTCAACATAGGTGTAATGATTTCAGAATTATCTATAGCTAATGTCTCACCTACAGCTAACCATATATGCCCAGTAGGAGTATGGATTTTGCTATCTTTAATTAGTGCATTCCCATTGTCTAGTATGACCTCCCTAAGCCCAGCAACGTGTAGTGCCATTGATTGCTGTTCAGCGGTTTTAATTATAAGCTCACTAGCAACAATAGAAATGTCTGAATCAGCTCCACTGATTTCCAATCCTTTTTTCTTACCAGATGTAATGTTGATATCAAATATTGAATTGTCGCTAATATCTAGATATGGTGATGGACCGGATACACGAATCGCAGCAGCATTATTGCCCCTGTCATATTCACTTGCAACATTAATAGTTATCCCAGATTCATTTGATAGCTTCAAAGTTGGATTATTACCCTTAACCAGAATATTCGTATTACTCCCTGTTGAATCAATATTGATCTTACTCTTATTTTCTAACAAAAGGGCAGGATCACTACCCACCAAGTTTATTTCTCCAAATTCTAGAGAAATACTTATATCTGTATCTATTGTTATTTCACTATTGTTCAATTTCATCTCAGGAGCAGTACCTCCCATGGTAATTCCTTGACAAGAAACTAATTTCATATCAAGGATGCTATTAGTTAATAGAAACTGCGAATCATCTCCTGTTAAAAAAATACCACTATCTTTAATATGGCTACTTGTACTTTTAACTATTATATTACTATCTTGAGCAATTATTTTTGGCTCTTTACCGTTCAAATAAATTGATGTCACTGTAGAATCTATAGACATATTTCCATCATCAACTTGTATTTCTGGTCCTTCACCATTTAAAGAGATTCCTAGTTTATTATTTGTACTGGATATTACTAAACTTCCTCCTGATAAGACAGAAACTTTTGGTTTTGCTCCAACTAATGCGATAGCACTCTTCATTCCTGCAGCACTATTCGTTCCTGCAGAATTTATCGTCAAAAAAGCATCATTTTGTATTAATATCTCTGAATCATCCCCACGCAAATCAATTACATTCTCTGGGCCTGATGCTGTAATTGATACAAATGCACCTTCCTCAATTATCACTTTTGGAGAAGCTATCGTTGCATCAGATGAGAAGAATATTGTGCTATCTCGATTAATAACAACTTCTGCATTATTTGAAACGAATATTTCCTTTGACTCAATGAATGTCGTTGATGATGGTTGCGTAAAGTTAGAAACTCCTCCAGTGAATCGAACCACTCCTTGAGGAAGACTAGCTAATTGCTTACCATACCAACCCGCTTCTTGAATATCTTCCAATTCAAGTGTCCAGTTTTCGCTATCTTCTACAGAAGACAATACCCACAGAAACATTCCATTTTTGGTAATCGTTGCATTTTCCATACGAAAAACAGAAGGTTCTGTTACTTCTTCTAGCTGAAAAAAGAAGTCATTATTTGTAAAATCCAATGTGTGGTCATTCCCTAGAATTAGTAATGAACGATTTATCGCCATTTTACTTGCTGAACTTCCAACTAAATTCTCTTGTACTGAAATAATTGAAACCTCAGACCTGCTCACAGCCTCTTTAAACTCATCCATCGTTGAAACCATTGCCATCTCCCCAGTAAATAGGTTGCTTTCTTCATCAGCTTGGACATGTTCTATAGCTGTTCGTTCCATAGAAATTGGTACTTTTGATTCGATTGGTATTGGAGAAAATCCGCTGTTTTCAGCTTCAATTGGCGTTTCTGCTCCATATATATATCCTATCGCCAGCACAAACGTTACTACGCCTAATAGTCTAGTGATTTTTTTCATATTTCCCCCATAAGACTAATGATTCTTTATTATGCAGTAGCACCCATTGTCCAAGTAACTGTTGCAGTATAGGTTCCTACAGTCATTGCAGATGCAACACTTAAAGGAATATCCAATTGAACAGCGTCTTCAGCTGTTCCGGGAGTACCTGCTTCAGAAGTTGCGCTTTGACCAAATTCCAATGTCCATAGACCGCTTCCTTCGCCTTCTCCTGCAGAAACAAATGTTTGTGCACCTTCTTCTGTGCTCAATACAACGGATGCCGGAACTGCTGCTGCAATTGTTCCTGTTCCTGATGTTGCCAATAGTGGGTTTGTGTATGTGATTGATGCGCCATCAAGTGTTGTTGTGCCGTTTGTAAATTGGCTTGTCAATTCACCGGTAATTGTATACCCTGTGTAGTTACCAGTCACATCACCAAAGGATACGATGTTACCACGTGTTTCACCCGTTTCTACACCGTCCTCATCAATTAAGGCGATAGATTTAGCATTTACAGAGGTTGTCCCAACTTCAACACTGCCAAAATTTAGATTAGAAACTGCAATAATCCCTTTGCTTTCAATATCCGGGTTTGGTATTACCTCTGGTGTTTCCGGATCGATTCCAGGTCCTTCTGGATTTTCCGGGTCAATGATGCTGCCTGGATCTTCCGGGTCAATGATACCGCCGCTTACAGTTACAGTACCTTCTGATCCTAGAGATCTTTCGTCAGCACTTGCTGCTGCTGATCCGATTGTTGCTGCTCCGATTGTTGCCACTAAAGCAATTGCACATAATTTTCTTAATTTCATTTTTGTTCCTCCTAGATTTTGTGTGATATATATACAAATGGAATGACTCCAATTTGCCGAATGTTAAGCGCTGCTTTATTCTGTTGGTGCAGCTTCCAAACTCTATGTTAATGTGGTGGTATATTGAACCGGATAAATGTTAATTGTTTCCGGCACGCTCAATGATAGCGTCACCATTATACTAGCTGTATTTCCAGCTCCAACTGACGTTTTTCCATCCTATACAAAGTGCAACACTTCGCGATGTTCTTCAAAGTGTTTTGTTCAATAGCTATTCTTATTCTTTTAGACTCAACATGTAGCCTTGTGAACGTACAGTAAGTATAATCTCTGGTTTTACTGCATCTGCCTCAATTTTTTCCCGTAAACGAAAAACTAAATTAGCTACTCGATGCTTCTCGTTATTAGCCACTTGATGCTTCTCGTCATTGAATCCTTCATTCCAAATTAATTTGAATAACTCTTTATAAGTGACTGTGTTGTTCTTACGTTCGTAAAGCAGCTCAATTGTTTTGTATTCCAAGCGTGTTAAAAGAATCTCTCTTTCTCCGTTAATTTTTACACTCTGATTTCTAGGAATTAACTGAATCTTTTTCGTGGCTGCCGTAGTTTCCTCACTCAATGTCGAATAGTCTATTCCATAAACTCGACTTACTTTATGTTTATTCAGATTATTGGCGATAAACAATTGCAGTTCCCCTGATTCATAATCTTCAGACATCGTACCTAGAGCACCCAACTGTAAATAAATACTTCGCATGGACTTCTGCAGATTGGGAGAAAATATCCACACAAGTGCATTTGGTTTCTTTTTTAATTTTAATAAAATACTGCATGTACGAGCCATATCCTTTACGGCATCTTCACAAATAATCAGACCATCGCATTCAGACTCTCTTTTTTCAAAGTCCTCTATCGTCAAGGAAACCACATTGATATCATTCTTTTTTAGCTCTTCTGAATAGGATTCTTCAAGTTTGATTGATAAACTAATAACACCTACATTCATAATTGATTCCTCCTTTTCCTTTTTTTGAATTTAATACAATAGATATTTAAAGTATATATACTATTTTTCCACAAAAAATATCCGCGAAAATAAATTGGACAAAATGAAAAAGAACAACGAAAACACTTGATTTTATGGGGGGTTTATAATGAAAAAACTTATGTTTAATCTATAGACCAACAAATAAACCGCTGACGAACTAATACAACTAATTTAATAGTACAGACTAAAAACCCTATTTATAATAAACAAAAAAATATTTTTTATCATCTCCAAGACTATAAAACACTCTTTTAGATAGAAAAATATATTATTTCCAATCAAAAAAATATATATACCCAAATATACTATTCTGTTCTTTTTATTTTTTATTTTTATATTAAATTCATTTTAAAACAACAAATATTGAAAGTCTATATATATTTTTTTCATTTTTTTAACAAAAAAAGAGTTTCTGTGAGAATAAAATAGATAGAATGAGAAAAAACAAAGAAATATTTTTATAGAAATTTCATAATAAAAAATATTTTTAACCTACAGACCAGTGAAGCAGTAACATAATTGGCTTCATACTTGTGGATAACAACTCAAAAATATATCCTTTTGAGAAACGGATTTTTTGATTTTTTATTAGAAATGTCTGCATAATAAACACTGTCTTATACTTGGCATATCATTTTTTGACGTACCTCCTAATACCTTGCTGCATTCCGTATACTGATTTTTGTATCTGAGGGAGCTTCCTGCACACTCTAAGTCTTCTTCCTTGCTGAGCTTCATTCCTCTTTTTCAATCCCAAATACCCCTATCTGGGATTGAATTATTTCTTTATCCTAGATAGGGGTAGAATATTATGTTGTCTGTTACTCTTTTTACTTATTATTTTATATAACATCTCTTTTTGGTGTTGGCTTATATTGATCCCAGAAATTCTCTTCTACTACATGAAATCATCAGATAGACAAGCGGCAATTAAATAGACAGAAAAATAAGGTGTAGACAATGAAAGAACATACACTGGAAGGATTAAGCAACGTAAAATCGTAAATAGCAGACATTTACAAAGTTAAAAAATAGCTCTGTCTACTTATTAAACTTCTTACTACCTAATTTCATATGAAATTGAGGATCTTTCGGTATAGACGGATCTATTCCTCGAAGAACTGGAATCTTAGCACACATTAATTGCAATGGTATTATAAAGTTAAAGGTTAGCATTTCTTTATTATTCACAGTTGGTAAGACTAGATCCGCATTCTCTGATTCATAATTAGTAAATAAGTATATTGTTTTGCTCCAACCAGATAATATTCTTTTCATTTCATCTGATCGGGACTCATTACCAATGTCTAAAATGAAAACAGTTGATTCATTATCAATGGCATTATAAATCCCATGAATGAATTCTTCAAATTCATACCCTGTAACTGGACAACGCATAGTTTCCAGCAGCTTCAATGCACTTTCCAAGATATCTCCATATAATGAAGCCGGTCCAGTGATACGGATATCTCTAATTTCTTTTAATGAATCCTTGTGATTCTCAATCCATATTTCAGATGTATCAAAAACAGCACGAAAATGTTTTATTGCTTCTCTTACTTCAGTAATTTCCCTATTGAAAATTTCTTCTGAGACAGTCCTCTTCTCTAAACCAATGTACAAAGCGAACAATAATAAATTCAATTTAGTACAATAGAACCCTTTAGTTTTAGCCCCTGCCAACTCCTCGCCACAAGAAACAGTTAAAACATAATCCGCTACTTCATCGATAAAGGCTTCATCTACACCTGCCATGGAAGCCGTCATACAGCCATGATGTTTAGCCAGCTTCATTGTGTTATAGGTTGAGTAACTGCTTCCCCCTTGAGAAATTCCAACAACTAAAGTTTGTTCATTGTCTGCTAAAAAAGTCGTATCTGTAATTTCAAATGGATACATTGCACAAACATCCATTTTTAGTAAAGCTCGCATTTTTTGACTCATTTGCAAACCTGAATGATAGCTTGTGCCTGATCCAGTAATGATGACTCGTTTAATACGGGCTTTCTTTACTTCTGAGAATAATTCCCGAGCATTCTCAATGATAGCTTCCATTCTATCAGGTGTTTCCAGCATGTAGCTTTCAATTGTTGCCATTTATCTATTCTCCTTTTTTATAAAATTCCAATAGCGTGCATCAAAATTCCAAAAACGATGACTCCAATAGTCAACCAGGTAACACTAACCTTTTTAATCAAACTATAAATCACAAAGGTAAAGATCAGCGGAAGCATATTAGGTAAAATCTGATCCAAAATATCCTGAACAACAATTTCAGCTCCACTGATTTTTAATTCTAATGGTGTAGATATCGATAACATAGTCGCTACCATACCGCCTACAACTGATAATCCAATAATGGTTGCTATGGACATGATCTTATCCATCAGCCCTTCTTTTTGAAGGCGTTCCAGTGAGCTGACTCCAACCTGATACCCTAGTTTCAGACCAAAAATTCGAACAAGAAAATTTGGGAAATTGTAAATCAAAAGGAATAGTATCGGTCCAAAAACACTACCGTCTTTCGCAATTGAAACACCAATACCGGCAGCAATAATTCGCAAAGTTCCCCAAAAAATTGAATCTCCAATTCCAGCTAATGGCCCCATTAATGACGCCTTAACAGCATTGATAGATTGCTCATCAAAATTAGCATTGTCACAATTTTCTTCTTCCATCGCTGTGGTAATTCCCATGATGGCTGGAACCACGGCTGGCGTGGTATTAAAAATTTCAAGGTGCCTAATTAGTGCCTCTGATTGATCTTTTTTCTCGCCGTATAAGCGCCTAATTACTGGAATCATAGAATAGCAATAACCAATATTTTGCATTCGCTCATAGTTAAATGCGCCCTGTAAGGCAAATGAACGCCAGAAAACACTACGAAGCTCTTTGTTTGTTACCTTAGTCAAAGTCAATCTCTCCCTCCGTTAAGTTATCCTGAGTCAAATCAGATGTTTCTTTTTCCGGTTCGATATAAAAATGCAAGATAAATGCTAAACAGACCGCAAACAAAGCAATTGCAGTAATATTCAAGCCGCCATATGCGGCAGCCAAGAAACTGATGAAAAAGAATGGTGCCATTTTCTTTGAAAAGAGCATATCCATCAACAAAGCGAAACCAATTGCCGGTAATAGGGCACCAGCGATACTCATTCCATCTAAGATAACCTCAGGAACTGCGTTTATGAGATTAGTAACTTGGTCCGCACCCAAAAGAATTGCTAAAAAAGTTGGTAAAAAAGTACTTAAGAAAAACAGACAGACCGGAATCCATATAGAAATAGCCAATCCTCTATAATCTGCTTCTTTAGCATACGTATCTGCTTTGTGGGCAAAATAAGTATTGACAATCCTTACCGCAACACCTAAAGACTGTGCTAACACAGCTATTGGGACTGCCAACGCCAACGCTACTTCAACACCGCTTCCAGAAAGAATAGCGAATGCTGTTCCCAATATGCCTCCAGTTACTACATCAGGTGGTGTTGCAGCACCAATCCCCGCAATCCCCATCCAAATTAATTCTAGTTGAGCACCGATAATAATTCCTTGTGTTACATCTCCTAAAACCAGCCCAACAAAAAAGCCAGTCACTAGTGGTCGATCAAACATCATTTGTCCAAAAATTCGTCCATCCAAAATTCCGACCCCTGCTATCAGCCCCAGCATTAATGCTTGTGCTACCATTTACTTTCTCCTTTCTTATAAATCAAAATCCTCCAATGTTTTACGTTTGTCTCTTGGCAGCATTCGAAATTCAACTTCCACTCCAGATGCATGAATCGCTTTCAGATTTTCAACATCTTCTTCATTAACCGCCACTAAGTCCGTCAGCTTCCGTTTGCCTTCGTAATAGCGTAAACCGCCAATATTAATTCCTTTGATGACATTACCAGTATTTTCGATCAACTTGCGGGCATCAACTGTATTTTTTACTAAAACTAAGACATTGCTCTTTTTTGAGTGACTGAATTTTTCGATAATTTCACCAGATTCCTCAATACTGCGAATATACAAGTTTACATTGCTCGGCTTTGCCAAATTTAATGCCATGGCCTTCATCTGGTCATTCTTGGCTTCATCATTTACAACTAAAATAGTGTTAATCCCTAATGATGAGGTCCAACCAAAAGCAACCTGTCCGTGAATCAGCCGGTCATCAATCCTCAATAATGATACTGTCACTCTCAACGCCTCCTTTATTTTCGATACATGCATTCACATGTAAAATTCCTTTTTTGGCTTCCTCCAAACTATTGTTGATTCGTTCTTTTATTGGGCCTTCTGACAAGAACAGATTCAATAACATTGGTAAATTTACTCCAGTAACCAATTGAAAATCATATCCCTCTAATAAAAATTCCGCAAAAAGATTTGCGACGCTGCCGCCAAACATATCCGCTAAAACAATTAACGGTTCCTCCTCTATCCCTTTTAAATATTGTTTTACTTCCTGAAAAGCATCTTCAGAAGATTTCGACTTTGTCATGCAGAAATAATCAATCGTTATATCTTCCCCGATAATTAGTTGGACACTGTCAATGATTCCTTTTGAAAACTCACCATGTGTCGCAATTAAATATTTCAAGTAAATCCCTCCTTCACTTCTATTACAAAGCAAAAAGCGTGCCATTAATTGGCACGCTACGGATTATAAAGGATATTGTGTATATATCCGATCTCTGTGAGAGGAACTGTCACACTATATATCTTCTCCAGCACACTAAACACTTCCTGAATCACTTGAATTTCCTTTTGATGCTCATAAGAGAATTTCTCCAAATCAGGAAAGTCCATAATTTCAGAATGACGAATCAAACGTTCCACCATACAACTAATATGCACGTACATAGCAACTTTGCGAGCATTGGACAATTCCAAAAACAAGCGCGTTTCCAGTTGTCGAATACAGCCTTCCACGAGTTCCAGAATTTTCTTAGTATCCAGAATAGTCAAATAATCAATCACTCGAATTAAAGAGAAGTTTTTCACCAGACGATTATTAATTTCTAGAATATCTTCCTCAGCCAAGGTCCGTTGGAAAATTTCTGCGATTTCACTAGCAACTTCACCGGAAATAATGGTTTCTAGAAAGACAAAATTTGCTTTTGGTACTTGTGGATCATCAGTGCCTATAATTGCTAAAATCTCATACTTGGCAATTACAGCCGAACTGATGCCGTTCTCCTTAAGCTCATGAAATTCAGTTGGGATAATTTCAATATCCACTATACCCTTTAAACAGTGATACAATAGCTTTTGAATTTGCACAGCTGTCCCAATTCCAGTAAAGCAGGTAGTAATAATTGCTTTCTGTTTACTGCGTTGCGGTTGAAAGAGCTGAACGTTCGGTGCAGCAACCTCTTTCATCCGATCTGCAATCTCCGACAGCTCCTTGCCTTGCTGAATTAGATTGCCGATTTCCAAAGCCAGCAAGGTTCCCAGCTGATCAATAAACAGAATCGGAATTTCAATATCTTGCTTCAACTGATCATAAATCATGTTCAAAGAACCCATATCAATTAAAATTATTAATCCACGATTAACCAAATTTTCTTCTATGTATAAACGAACTTTTTCACTAATGTCACTCAAGGCAGCCTCAATCGGCATGTCAATGGAAGAAAATGTTGCATTACCCAGCATTCGATTGCAAACATTGGCAATACTACTAGCAGTCGCATATCCGTGAGCCAAAATAAGGGCATTCAAATCAGCTTGTTGTTCGGCTTGTTCTAGAGTTGATAAAAAAAGGACAAACATACAACGATCTACCTCATTAAAAGTTAAATCGAGCCTCTTATCTACTTCTGGTAATAGTTTATTTATTGCACCTCTCTCTAATTGATAGTTCTCAGTAACCAATTGTTTTAAACCCTCAGGTAAAGTTAACTGATCAGTTTCTCCCTTTAATACATACCGATAAATATAATGAGAGAAAAACAGTACAAAATTTCCATCATAGCGAAATTTTGTTTGGTAATCTAGTTCCCTAAAAATCTCTTGCATTGTCGTTGAAATGAATTTTTCCAATGACATATGGTTAGCATAGTTATCCTGGTACACTAGCTCATCCATAAATTGTGTCACCTGTTGTGACCATTGCTTTTTCAATTCATAAAAAGTTTCTTCACCAGTATCATAACGTTCATATAGCAGTACCACTTGAGAAATAAAACTGGTCAGTTCTTTAGCTCGACTGGAAACCGGCCTCCTTTCATGAGAACCGGAAAAAATAAGATTAGATCCTTCAAAGGTCGACCATTGCTCTTGTTTGGTATTACGAGCATAGATTTTTTGAGGTAAGTCCCGAAACTGAATTTTCACCTGAGTCTGTTCATTACGAGCAATGGCACTACCACAGGAGTATTTGATCGTATTCTCAATTTCTCCAATATTTCCTTCATAGTGTGTCTGCATTAAAATATTCATTACTCGTGGTGTAACCTCAATCGGTTGGTTCAGCTTGCGACTTTCTTTATCAAATAAGTACTCAAGCATTTGACGCTTTTCCATAACTCCCCGTTCCTCCATATTTGGAACGTATATATGAATCGGAATTCTTCTTAAAAACGTTTGCAAAAATCCCTGTAATTTTTCTGTCGTTGCAAACGCTAAACGCACCTTAGCTTTATACGGTTTTATGTCACCAATTCGTGTAAACCTTCCTTTATCCATAAAAGTAAAAAGCTTCTCTTGCCCTTCAGCATTTAAACGATGGACTTCATCTAAAAAAAGTAATCCTTGATCGGCTTCCTCCAACAATCCAGTATGGTTCTCATAAGCTCCGGTAAAAGCTCCTTTTGTGTAACCAAATAAAAATCCCGACAATAATTCTGGATTATTGTAATATTGTGCACAGTTCAACACTTTAAAAGGAGCATCAAATGGTAGTATGCCAGCTTTAATCATATATTCATACATTACTTGTACAAAATAGCTTTTCCCAACTCCCGTATCTCCTGCCAGCATGATTGGCAATCCATTCCCGGGATAATAGACAGCTGTTCGTAATTGTTCCAATGCTTCAGATAAGCTTTTATCCCAACCAATCATTTGTTCAAAAACTCGTTCAGCTGGCACCTTTTTTATCAATTCGGCGATTTCCTGCACTCGTTCATATTCCTTATTCAAATTTAATTTAAAGTGCTGCTCAAATGTCTCTTTGGCTAAAAACAAAACCGGCCTTGTATTCACTTTAACCAACAACCCATTTTCAACAAGTCGGTTAGCTGCTCGGCTAGCTTGTGTTCTGCTTACCTTCAACAATTTCTCAATCTCAGGTGTGTCAAAGAAAAATCGGTCTAACTGGTCTAATTGCAGATTCGTGCACTTTGCATCTGCTAGTTCTAGAATTGCTTCTTCCAATGTTGACATTTTTATCACCTCTGTATCCATTTTAGTGAAATCTGGAGCGAAAAATAATCTGTTGTTCACTTAGAAATCCGATCGTTTGCCTATTTTATTTACGACTATAGTTAATCATGATCCGTTCTTGCCGCAGGAATTTCTCGATACAAAGACATAGCTTCATTATTTGCCAATTCCTCAGCTAGTCCTTTAGTACCCTTTCTTTTTTCAAAATCCAATTGAATCTCTTCCAGTGTTCATTCCATTCTCTCACCCTTATGTTTTCTTTTTGTAGTAAACCATTAGTCCCCCTGGAATCTTCACACCGTAATTTTTCTTCTGTTGATCTAAATAATTCCAATGAATAGTCTCAGCTGCACTGCTTGCTTGAACCTTTGAAATAGCAATCTTCTTCACTAGCTCCTCAGCCTCTCCTTCAGAAGAACAAGCATGTTCATCAATAATATTGGTTCCATGCTGCACAATAACTATCCATAGAGCTCTATTTGCTTCTTCTTCAGTTTTACTAGTCAGATACTCCATTCCTTGTCTAGTAATAACATATGTACCTCTATCTTTTTTTTCTGATTTCAACAGATCAACAGTTCCAACAAGAAATTTTTTTGGATACTTATTGTACTGCTGCTGCACATAGCTCCTTTCTTTCCCCCATCGTTCACTGGCCTGGCTAAAGGTCATTAGACCCAGTTCTCGAATATCTTGCATCCCTAACTCCGTTCTGACGTTTCATACATCTTTTGTTGTAAGACTATATTATACATCTTTTGAAGTATAGAGCAATAGATTTTATTCATTTATGGTATACCTTGTGCTGGCACTCCATGATGCTTGCGATATAATGTTTTCATTGTAAACGATACGTGTAAAATAAATATGTAAAAGTTTAGGTGAATAAAATGAAAGTTGGCTATATTCGAGTTTCAACCATAAAACAGAATTTGGATCGACAATTATCTCTGATGCAAAATACCGGTGGGGAATAGGCGGGGATTTGGGTGAGGATTCAAAAAAAGAGGTTGTGACAAACACACATGAGGGCTAACACCTCACCAAACAGAATGAAAATAAAAAATCATCGACCTACACGCTATTTCCTGTCATACTAAAAAGGAACACTATTCATAAAATGAATAGCTGTGAATTGATACCTCCCTGGAGCTGCTCATATTTTCAGTATTGTTCGACTTATTTCCGAGATGCAACACTAGTTTGAAATGAATACAATTGACTTAAACACTAACCAAATCGGATAAATAATTTTAAACTATTCAAATTAGTCCCAGGAGGCGAACACATTAAAAAATGGCTTTCTATTAATGAACCTTATTTCAAAATGGAATGGAACACTAAAAAAGCTCATCGATCAAAGATTTTATAAAAATATGGAAACTCCAGTCAAAAATTGGTTATAATTAGATACAAGATACGATAAAATCGAACGTAAGCTCGAAATATTAGGAGGATAACTATTGAAAGTTAGGAGGTTTCTTATAGCTAAAGGATGATTACTCTGTCTCTCCACCATTTCCTAAGAAGTGGAGCCTCAAGGTTTATACTCAATGGTCTCTACAGGTATTTTGTACTAAACCAACTAAAAAAACAGGAGAAGATTTCACTCTATCTTTAATTTTCGGGAAATATTCTGCCCCGCCCAATTGCCTAAAAATTTTCATACCATGGAAAAAACGCTCTTCCCACTTGGCGGCGGTTAAGAGCGTCAAAAATGAAATACATTTCATGATAGCAACTAATTATATCATGAAATGGGGTTAGTAAAAAGTGGCAACTTTATTTAGTCTGATATTTGTTCTTAGTGCTGTGTCTGTGTGGTATTTCATTAAGAAAAGACCAAACAAAAAAATTAGGAATTACTCTATTATTGCTTTAGTAATATCGTTTTTACTTGTCAATGTAACGGCTCCTAAAAGTGAGAAAGAAGCAGTTTCAGATAGTCCTAAACAAGAAGAAAAAACAAAACCAACGTCAAAAGAAAAGGAAAGCACCGAGCCCTCTTCTTCTGACAATTCTACAGCGTTACTAGAAGCAGCTCAAAAGGGTGTAGAGAACGCTGAACAAAATCCTACACGTGATAACTACAATCAAGCAGTAAGTGCATTGGAAAAAGCAGGTGGAGAGAAGTCATTAGAGGAAAGACTAATTGCTGTCAATGAGATACTCGTCAGTGCTGAAGCCCAGGCAGCCGAAGCTGCTAAATTAGCAGAGGAACAGCGAATAACAGCCGAACAGGAACGAATAGCTCAGGAGCAGGCTCAGGCTGCGACGGCTGAACAGCAAAGAATAGCCGACGAACAGGCTCAGACAGCCGCTCAGCAAGTCACAGAGCATCTTGTTTATGTTGCTCCTGAATCTGGAACAAAATACCACTATTCAAGCACTTGTCGTGGCTTAAGGAACGCAAATTCAGTTATTTCTATGCATGAATCAGAAGCTTTAGCCAATTATACATTGTGTGGGTTTGAAGATTAGCTTTCGTATCTTTCTTTCAATATGAACTAAAAATTAAACCAGCTATCCACAAGGTATGGGTAATCTTTTTAAACCCGTCGAATTCGACGGGTTTAAAATCAGGAGGTATAATCATGTCACCGAGAGAGATCATAAATACAAATGGTGTATCAGTAAATATTTTTAATGAAAAAACTTTTTTCTCAAAATCAATCATTTGTCGTCCTCCTTCCTTTTTCTATTTTTCAAAGCTGTAACAACTTCGGTTACGATGGCTAACACCATTGAAAATATAATCCCGATAAACATCATATTACTATTATTTGGTGTTCCTTTAAATTCGTTCCCCACTTTTTGAATATCAAAAATAGTAAAACCAAAGATGTTTACACTATATTCAGTTAAAGAAGAACCTTTAACATAAGTATATCCAGAGCGAATTGCCATAAAGCAAACGAAAACTCCTAAAATAATTCCTAAAATAATAGATACGATAACACGAGTCGTTGGATTGTTAAACTTCTTTTTCATTAAT